>JBBRZV010000040.1:0-26836 GCA_038236365.1 Actinomycetales bacterium
ACCCGGCCACCACGAGTCGTCGATCTGCCTGCCGGACGGAGCGGATCACGAACACGCCGAGCAGCCCGGCCAGGAAGGACACGGTGATGGCGGCCATCACCGCTCCGTGGATGTCGCGCATGGTGGTCAGGACGTGGCCGCCGCCGGCCACCACGACCTCGCGGGGCAGGGGTGCGGTCAGGGCGATGGAGCGGGTGATGAAGAAGAACGGCAGGCCGACGAGCAGGACCAGGAGCAGCGGGCGGCGACCCTGCTCGCGGAGGTCCAGTCTCGTGGCGACCAAGACGCGGCTCATCCTCGGCTCCTGGCGCTGTAGGCGAAGGCGGCGAAGGAGCTGGACAGTGCGACCGCCACGACGGCGGCCAGTGGGAACCAGTCCGAGGCCGGCGAGGACTGGCCCGAGGCGGCGCTGATGAGCAGGTCGGCGGCCTTGCGGCTGACGCTGTAGAAGGCCGCGTGCGGGGCCATTCCAGGTCCGGAGAAGACGTCAAGCAGGAACACGAACACCACCGCGAGGGATCCTTCCAGCGGACCGCTGATCACCGCGCCGATGAGGATCCCGACCGCCAGGTAGATCAGTGCGAAGGCCAGGACCGCGGCGGCAGCGTGCCAGGGATGGGCCACGCCTTGGCGGATCAGCAGGGCGACGAACCCGGCGGCGGCGGCGACGACGGCCAGCGCGAGTGATGCCGTGATCCGTGAGGCGGCCACTCGCCCGGCACCGGCTCCGGCCAGTGCCAGACGGCGGTCGGCGCCGCGGGAGGAGGTGGCCTGGAAGAAGCCGAGGCTGCCGGAGACGAAGGCGGCCGCCCAGCCAGCCGCCAGGGCCGCTGCGCCGTCGCCGGCGAGGCCACCACCCAGGGCCCGAGCGAAGTCGCTCAGAACGCCGGCCGCCGCGGCCACGAAGATGGCCGGCACCGCGACCAGCAGCACCAGGGTGAACGGCGTCCGGAGCTGTTCGCGGGCGAAGGTGGCGGTGCGGGTCATGCGATCTCGATCCGGCCCTGGCGCAGCTCGTAGACGCGGGTGAGGCGCTCCTGCTCCGAAAGAATGTGGCTGACGATGAGGATCCCCATGCCGTCCCGCCTGCGTTGCTCGGCCATATCCCAGAACCGCAGGTAGGTCTCCCAGTCGAAGCCCGAGTAGGGCTCGTCTAGGAGCAGGAGCTGGGGCTGGTGCATCAGCGCCAGCGCCAGGTTGAGCTTCTGTCGGGTGCCGCCGGAGATCGCCTCGACGCGGTACCCGAGGTACTTCTCGAACCGCAGCTCCTGCAGGAGGGCGTCGCGTGAGGCCCGTGCGGCCACCGGGTCGAGACCGTAGGCCTGCGCGAAGAGCTCGAAGTGTTCGGCAATGGTGAGCTTGTCCCACAGCAGGGGCAACTGTGGGCAGTAGCCGAGGCGTGGCGGCCGGTCGACGGCCCCACCGTCGCGGCCCATCAGTCCCACGATGATCTGCATCAGCGTGCTCTTGCCCGACCCGTTCTCCCCCACGAGCCCGACCAGTTCTCCCGCGTCGACATGAAGTGTCGCCCCATCCAGGACCGGGATCGTCCGGCGATGCCACGGCGGTCCGCGACGAAACGCCTTGCTGACGGCCTGGACCCCCAGGACCTGGCGGCTCGACGGGAGGACGCGTGCCGGCGGCGGCGCTCCTTCTAGCATTACGGCCTCCTTCTCCAGCCAGACCCGGCCCTTTGGTGCACCGTGACCGGAAGTCACGCTCAAAACCTAAAACGGTATACCCCATGGGGGTAGGGGGTATACGTACCATAGCACCGTGTTCATCTCGCCTGGACCCAGGCGTAGGTCTCCAAGACAGAGGCCAGCCCCCAATGGGCACAGGAGGACTTGGTCAGTGGCCTCGTTGGGGGGTGGCGCGCTGCAGGGTCGACCTGGTCAACCACCGACACCGATAAGGTGGTCCACTCGATCATGGTGGGAACGGGCTGCGAGACGATCTAGTGGTGCGGCGGCCGGCGCCGAGCTCTGCAGAATCTGTGTCAGATCTCGAACTTTTCACGTCGACGACGCGACCGTCGAAGAGGGCGCTTGCGACTGGGTTGGGCGTCCCGTTCGGCGATCCTCTCCCGGCACTCGTCCTAGCGCCGTGATTGCCGAGAAATCCTTTCCCTCATGGCGCTGGTCGCGTGTTGGCGGACATAGCGATGAGCAGACGTCCGCTCGTCAGGGTTATGCCGGTGATAATTCGGACATCGCGGGCGAAGGTCGGACGTTCGTTTTGGAAGCTCGACCATGGCGAAATGAGGGTGTTCGGTGAGCGAAACAAGGTCCACTTGAGTGCATACCTGCATAACGACATCGTGCTCGCGGACAGCGCTGACGTGGTGACGCGCGGGCTGGTCGAACGCATCGTCGACGAGGAGATCGCCAAGCTGCCCGGAGTGCCAGACGACTATGTGCAGGCGCGAGCCACGTTCGTGGACGTCGCCATTGCCGACGACTTCGCCGAGTTCCTCACCCTTCCGGCGTACGAGCGGATGCCCTGAACGTTCGACCTTCCTCCGGTTGCCGGCCAAAGAGCGGAGGAAGGTCGAGGTTTGTCCCCGCCGGCTCGGCCCCTGGCGCCGGCTTTGGACGGGGTCGTCAGGTTGCGGTGGCCAGGTCTAAGTAGAAGCCGCGGATGTGGGACTCGAGCAGGTCGGCGGCCTTGTCGCCTTCGCCGGCTTCGAAAGCGCTGAAGACTGCGTGGTGCTCGGCTCGCAAGCTGTTGAGCATGCTGGGCCAGCTGTGCTTGCCGGTCGCTGGCATCGATTTGACGGCGGCCAGGAAGGGTATCCGCACCGACTCGCGTATCGCCCGGGTCATGTCGCTCATCAGGCGGTTACCCCCTGCCTCGGCGAGCTCGACGTGGAATTCGATATCGAGCTGGTTGAAGGTCTCCTCTGTGATCTTAGGCTCATCCATGGCATGCAGGAGTGCCCTCATCCGCACCACATTCACCGGTCGGGCGTTGCGACAGGCAAAGACCACGATGGATCTCTCGAGCGTCACCCTGGTCTCGATGACGTCCTCGAACGGGAAAGACCCCAGGGCCACGTGCAGACGTAGTAGCCGGGTCAGTGCGTCGCTGGGCACGCGCTCGATCGTGGTGCCCGAGCCGGGGCCCTGCCCCACCTGGGACCGCACGACTCCCTGTGCTTCCAGGACGCGCAGAGCCTCTCGCACGGCTGGGCGACTCACACCGAGCATCTCGGCAAGCTCTCTCTCGGGCGGCAGCCGCTGGCCGGCACGAAGGGCTCCGCTGACGATCTGCGTCTCGATGCGTTGCAAAACCAGCTCGTACGTCCGAACACGCGATACGGGCGCCCACTCATCGGCCATACCGCCGCGCGCGGCCCCAGAGCCGGCCCCCTTCGGCAGAATCCACGCTACATCCGCCATGTGGCTCCCAAGCTCCATTCAAAAGTTGTCGCCGAAAACCCTCGACAGTGAGAAATTCTACTACTAAGGTCAGCCCAAACACTTTGGTAAGACCATACGAATCGGAGACCTAATGTCCCTCGCGCATCGATTCGACTTTATCCCGCTTCGCGGCCGCTCGCGGGTGCTGTCGTGAAGGTGGCGCTTTTTGTGACCTGTCTGAACGACACGATGTTCCCGTCGACCGGTCAGGCGACCGTCCGACTGCTGAACCGTCTCGGCGTGGACGTTGAGTTCCCGACGGCTCAGACGTGCTGCGGCCAGATGCACGTCAACTCCGGGTACGTCCGCGAGGCCATCCCGGTAGTGCGAACATTCGTCGACGCATTCGCCGGTTATGACGCCGTTGTCGCCCCGTCCGGCTCCTGTGTCGCATCGGCGCGCGACCAGCACAAGATCGTCGCTGCACGCTCCGGCGATCGTGCCTTGATCAAGGCTATTGGCGCGCTCTCGCCGCGCGTCTATGAGCTCAGCGAGTTTCTTGTCGACGTACTTGGCGTGGTCGACGTCGGGGCTTACTTCCCTCACCGTGTCACCATGCATCCCACCTGTCATTCAACGCGGTTGCTGGGCGTCGGGGACCGACCCGAACGGCTCCTTCAGGCGGTGCGGGGGATCACCATGGTTGACCTGCCGGGCGCGGAGGAGTGTTGCGGTTTCGGCGGGACGTTCTCGCTGAAGAACCCCGACGTGTCGGTGGCGATGGGCTCGGACAAGGCCCGCCACGTCCGCGAGAGCGGCGCAGAGGTGCTCGTCGCCGGTGACAACTCGTGCCTCATGCACATCGGTGGCCTGCTGACCCGGCAGCGAGCAGGCATCCGGGTCATGCACCTCGCAGAGATCTTGGCCTCGACGGAGGAGGTCGCATGACCCACACGGCAACCTTCCTCGGGATCCCGCCCTTCCCCATCGCGGCCAAGGAGGCTCTGGCCGACAGCCAGCTGCGCGGCAACATGCACCTCGCGACCCACACCATCCGCACGAAACGCGCCCGTGTCGCCGCTGAGCTCGACGACTGGGAGCAGCTGCGGGTGGCCGGCGCGGACATCAAGGACGACGTGATGGCCAACATGGGTCGTTACCTCGAACAGCTCGAGGAGTCCCTGACCGCAGCGGGAGCGACGGTGCACTGGGCCCGCGACGCGGCGGAGGCCAACCAGACCGTCATCGATATCGCCCGCCGCCACGCGGTCGACGAGGTCGTGAAGGTCAAGTCGATGGCGACCGGCGAGATCGGGCTCAACACCGCGCTGGAGCAAGCCGGGATCTCCGTGTGGGAGACCGACCTGGCCGAGCTGATCGTCCAGCTCGGGGACGACCTGCCCAGCCACATCCTGGTGCCGGCCATCCACCGCAACCGCTCCGAGGTGCGCGAGATCTTCCTTCGCGAGATGGGCAAGGTCGGTATGCCGGCCGAGCCCAACCTGTCCGACGAGCCGGCCGAGCTGGCCGGGGCGGCCCGCCTTCACCTTCGGGAGAAGTTCCTTCGAGCGAAAGTGGCTGTATCGGGCGCCAACTTCATGGTCGCTGAGACCGGCACCCTGGTCGTCGTGGAGAGCGAGGGCAATGGACGAATGTGTCTGACGTTGCCCGAGGTCCTCATCTCAGTGGTGGGGATCGAGAAGATCGTGCCGACCTGGGCAGGCCTTGAGGTCTTTCTCCAGCTGCTGCCCCGTTCGGCCACCGGCGAGCGGATGAATCCGTACACCTCGACCTGGACGGGGGTCACCCCCGGCGACGGGCCTCAGGAGGTTCACGTCATCCTGCTCGACAACGCCCGAACCACGGTGCTGGCCGACGAGGTGGGTCGCCAGGCCCTTCGCTGTATCCGTTGCTCAGCCTGCCTCAACGTCTGCCCGGTCTATGAGCGGGTGGGTGGGCACGCCTACGGCTCGA
This sequence comes from Actinomycetales bacterium, assembly GCA_038236365.1. Taxonomy (GTDB): domain Bacteria; phylum Actinomycetota; class Actinomycetes; order Actinomycetales; family Dermatophilaceae; genus UBA4719. Next base: position 5,337 of record JBBRZV010000040.1, read on the forward strand.
TCTATCCCGGTCCGATCGGAGCGATCCTGACGCCGATGCTCAAGGGCGTGGGCACATCTACATCCACCGACGCACTGCCTTTCGCCTCAAGCCTCTGCGGTGCCTGCTATGAGGTGTGCCCGGTCCGCATCAACATCCCCGAGGTGTTGGTCCACCTGCGCGAGCAGGTCGTGGACTCCCATCGCGGGGGAGTGCCGGGGACGTTGCTGACCACCATGAAGGGAGCCTCATGGCTGCTCGGAGGCGGCTGGCGGCTGGGCCTGTTGCAGAAGGCGGCCGGGCTTTCCACCCGGGTGCTCTGGAAGCAGGGCGTGATCGGGCGGATGCCCCGGCCCTTGAGCCGCTGGACCGACGCCCGAGACATCCCCGCACCTCCCAAGGAGTCATTTCGGGCCTGGTGGGCGCGCACCGACGGCGGCCGAAAGAAAGTCGTCGGGTCCCCGCATGGCACTCCTCGAAATGGAACGGATCAGAAATGAACGCACGCGAGGAGATCCTGCGCCGGGTCAAGGCAGCACAGGTCACGCCCACTGGTCACCCGATCCGCCGCGACTATGCCCGCACAAGAGATCTGCCCGACCCGGTGGGCCTGTTCGTTGAGCGCGTCGAGGACTACGAGGCCACGGTGATCCGCACCGACCCCGGTGGCGTCGCGGTGGCTGTCGCCAAGAGCCTCGCTGGCGCTCGCCGGGTCGTCGTCCCGGCCGGGTTCAACACTTCGTGGCTACCGGAGGACATTGATGTCGTTAGGGACGAACCGCCTTTGAGCGCAGCGGATCTCGACCAGGTTGAGGCCGTGGTCACCGGCGCCGTGGTCGGGGTCGCCGTGACCGGCACGATCGTGCTTGACCACACCGAGGGCCAGGGCCGGCGCGCCCTGACGCTCGTTCCGGACCTGCACGTGTGTGTCATCACGGCGGAACAGATCGTGGGCGACGTCCCGGAGGCTGTTCAGCGGCTGACTCCCTGTGTGAAGCGCGGGCGCCCCTTGACCTGGATCAGCGGTCCGAGCGCCACCGTTGACATCGAGCTCATCCGGGTCCACGGCGTCCACGGCCCAAGGACCCTGCGCGTGGTGCTGGTCGATTCGCCAACCAGCTAGCCCCGACCAATGTCGCCTCGTAGCGCTCCATCGAAGTTTATTCCCGAAAACTCTGGACAGTGGCGAACATCACCATTATGGTCAACGCATTGCTTTGGTATGACCATTAGCACATTCCTCTTAGCGACGCGAGGTAACGCATGTATCGCCCAGTTCTCGACGCCGTGGGGGGATCGCTGTTTCTGACCGCGGTCCTTGCCATGCTTCCCCTGCTTACCCTGTTCATCCTGCTCGGCGTGGTCAAGATGACCGCTTGGAAGGCGGCGCTCATATCGTTGGGGGTCTCCCTTGTCGTGGCCGTCTTTGCCTACTCGATGCCGGCCGGCCAGGCCCTCGATGCTGGTCTGGAGGGTGCGGTCTTCGGGTTCTTCCCGATCCTGTGGATCGTCATCAACGCGATCTGGATCTACCGGATGACCGTCGAGACGGGGCATTTCGACGTCCTGCGGCGCTCATTCGCCAAGGTCAGTGACGACCAGCGGATCCAGGCGGTCATCATCGCCTTCTGCTTCGGCGCGCTGCTCGAGGCGCTGGCCGGCTTCGGCACCCCCGTCGCGATCACCAGCGTCATGCTGATTGCCCTGGGGTTCAAGCCGATCAAGGCCGCCGTGGTCGCGCTGGTGGCGAACACGGCGCCGGTGGCCTTCGGTGCCCTCGCGATACCGATCACCACGCTGGCCACGGTAAGCGGCCAGCCCGAGCACACCCTTTCGCAGATCGTGGGACGGCAGACCCCCCTCTTGGCAGTCTTCGTCCCGATGGCCCTGGTCTTCATCATCGACAGGTGGCGCGGCGTCCGGGCCACGCTCCCTGCCACGCTGACCTGTGGCGTCACGTTCGCCTTCACCCAGTTCGTGGTGTCCAACTACGTGTCGACCCAGCTGACCGACATCATCGCCTCGCTCGCGGCTGCGGCGTCGGTCGTGCTGTTGCTGCGGGTATGGCGACCGTCCGACTCGTACGTGGAGGAGCCCGAAATGGCTAGCGCCACGATTGCAGGGAGCACGCCGGGTGGAATGGGCCGTGGCGCCGGCGACCTGTCCACTCGCGCCTTGATCGCCACGGCAGCCAACCGCGAGGGGTACCCGGTCGCGCAAGGCACCGGCAGCGGCACTCCCACCGAGACTGCAGCCGAAGACATCAACCACAAAGACAGCCGCACCGAGGTCTTCAAGGCCTACGCGCCCTACCTGATCATCATCGTGGTCTTCGCCCTCGCCCAGGTCCCGCCCATCCGAGACGCCCTGGCAGCCACCACAGTGAAGTTCCAGTGGCCGGGCCTGCACCTGCAGAGCGCGTCGGGCAAACCCTCCAAGGTGCCCACGTTCACCCTCAACTGGCTCGGCGCCGGAGGCACCCTGCTGATCCTGGCCGGACTGATCACCATCCCAGTCCTGGGCGTCTCGCTCGCCAGGGCCTTTCAGGCTTATCTGGATACCTACCGCCAGCTGAAGTTCGCCATCGTCACCGTGACGGTAGTTCTGGCCCTGGCGTACGTCATGAACTCCTCGGGCCAGACCGCAACCTTGGGCTTGTGGATGGCCGGAGCCGGCGCTGCCTTCGCGTTCCTCTCCCCGATCCTGGGCTGGCTGGGCGTGGGAGTCACGGGCTCGGACACCTCATCGAACTCGCTGTTCGGCGCCCTTCAGGTCTCCGCGGCCACCAAGGCAGGACTCAGCCCGGCCCTGATGGCCGCAGCCAACTCCTCCGGAGGGGTGCTCGGCAAGATGATCTCGCCCCAGAACCTCGCGATCGCCGCCGCTGCCGTCGGCCTCTCCGGCAAGGAGGGCGACATCTTCCGTAAGGTCATCGGATGGAGCCTGGGCTTCCTGATGGTGATGTCCGCGATCGTCTACCTGCAGTCAACGTCTGTCCTGTCCTGGATGCTGCCCTGAGGATCCCGCGCTAAGCCGTTCTTGTCGGCGCGCACGGCTAAACACAGCACGATGACAGGCAGGGGTCGAGGGCCATGGAAGGCCTCGACCCCTGCCCGCCGTCCACCCGGACGCGAAACGACAACAAGCAAGCGTGCACCACTCGGCACGCTCTCATGACAGACACCCCTTCGGGAGGCACTGATGTTGAGGCTGTTCACCGATCTGCTCGTGTGCCCACGCATGGTTCGGAAGGCACCGTGAGTTTCGCTCCAGACACCATGCTCGGTGCGCTGCGTGCCTCGGTGGCGGATTCGGCACAGGTCAAGACCCGTGCTTTGGATCTTCACGCAGCCGCCCACGACGCTTCCCACTTCCTTCTGATCCCCCAGGCGGTGGTGGTTGCCGGCAACGCCGACGAGGTGGGCCGCCTGCTGCGGGCAAGCGCAGTACAGGGGTTTCCGCTGACTTTTCGCTCCGGCGGCACCAGTCTCAGCGGCCAGGCTCTCACCGACGGTGTCCTGGTGGACGTGCGTCGGAACTTCAAGGACATCGAGGTGCTCGACGACGGCGCGCGCGTGAGGGTCCAGCCCGGCGTCACCGTGCGGGCCCTGAACGCACGGCTTGCCCCCTACAGCCGCAAGTTCGGCCCGGATCCGGCCAGCGAGGGTGCCTGCACCATCGGCGGCGTCGTGGCCAACAATTCTTCGGGTATGGCCTGTGGCACCGTCAACAACACGTACAAGACACTTGAGTCGCTGACCGTTGTGCTGCCCAGCGGAACAGTTGTGGACACCGGCGCCACCGATGCCGACGAGCGCCTGCGCACCCTCGAGCCGGAGCTCCACGAGGGCCTACTGCGGCTGTCCCGCCGGGTGCGTGGCAATCCGGCCTCGGTGGCGATCATCGAGCACCAGTTCTCCATGAAGAACACCATGGGCTACGGGATCAACTCGCTGCTGGACTTCGAGCGACCGGCGGAGATCCTCGCCCACCTCATCGTAGGCAGCGAGGGGACCCTCGGATTCGTAGCGGACGCGGTCTTCCGGACCATCCCGCTGCTCACCCACGTGACCACGGGGCTGCTGGTCTTCGCGGACCTCGAGGCCGCCAACACTGCACTTCCCGCACTCGTGGAGACCGGGGCGGCCACCCTGGAGCTGATGGACGCTCTGTCCCTGAAGGTGGGGCAGGCACTTCCGGGCACACCACCGGTGATGCTTGACCTCTCGGTGCGCGACCACGCCGCCCTCCTGATCGAGTACCAGGCGGACAGCGACCAGCGGCTGGCCGAGCTGCAGCATGTCGGCGCCGACCTTGTGAGCCGCCTGCCACTTAGCGCACCTGCGGCCTTCAGCGCCGACGCCGCCGCCCGCGCCCAGCTGTGGCACCTGCGCAAGGGGCTGTATGCCGCCGTGGCCGGGGCCCGCAAGCAGGGCACCACTGCGTTGCTCGAGGACGTCGTCGTACCGGTGCCCGTGCTCGGACGCACCTGCATTGAGCTGATCAAGCTCTTCGACAAGTACCGCTACGCCAACAGCGTCATCTTCGGTCACGCCAAAGACGGCAACATCCACTTCATGCTCACCGACGGCTTCGCCGCCAACGAAGAGCTGGACCGGTACAGCGCATTCACCGAGGACATGGTGGACCTGGTTCTTGGCGAGGGCGGCTCCCTGAAGGCCGAGCACGGGACCGGCCGGGTGATGGCTCCATACGTTCGCCGCCAGTACGGCGACGAGCTCTATGAGGTCATGCGCCAAGTCAAGAAGCTCTTTGATCCCAGGGGCATGCTCAACCCCGGCGTCCTCATGGACGACGACCAGAAGGCGCACCTGCGCCACATCAAGACCGCTCCGCCAGTGGCCGAGGAGGTGGACCGGTGCGTCTCGTGCGGGTACTGCGAACCCGTCTGCCCGAGCCGGAACCTCACCCTGACCCCACGGCAGCGGATAGTCACGCTGAGGGCCATCGAGCAGGCCAGGCTCGACGGTGACCACGCGCTGGCCGCGGAGCTCGAGAAGGACTGGGAGTACGGCTCGATCGACACGTGCGCTGTCGACGGGCTGTGCCAGACAGCCTGCCCGGTCAACATCAACACGGCAACGCTGGTCAAGCAGTTCCGCCGGGTCAACGCCGGCCCTGACGTCAACCGGGTCTGGGGCACCGCGGCGAAGCACTGGAGCACCGTCACCCGCGGTGCGGGTCTCGCGCTGACCGTGGTCCGAAAGGTCCCGATCGGGGTCGTGCTCGCACCAAACAAGCTCGCGCGGACCGTGCTCGGGAACGACACCATGCCCCTCTACTCGCCTGAGCTCCCCAGCGGCGGCAGCGCCCGCAAACGCCCCGCGCCGATCACTGAGCCGCAGGCCGTCTACTTTCCCGCCTGCGTCGGGACGATGTTCGGCCCCGCAACCGACTCCGCCCCCGGCATCCAGAAGAGCTTCGAGCTGCTCTGTCAGCGCGCCGGAATCACCCTGCTGGTGCCGCCGGGCATCGACAAGCTCTGCTGCGGGACGCCGTGGTCGTCCAAGGGCATGGTCGCCGGTCAGGCCACCATGAACCGCAAGACGCTAGCGGCGCTGCGCGTCGCCACCCGCGACGGCGAGCTACCCATTGTCTGTGACGCATCGTCCTGCACAGAAGGGCTGCTGCACACCATCGAGACCGACCCAAGCGAGAAGCCGATGACGGTGGTCGACTCGGTCGAGTTCGCGCTCAGGCATATCCTGCCGAAGCTGCCTGACCATGCCAGGCTCGCCTCCCTGGCTTTGCATCCCACCTGCTCGTCCACCCGGCTGGGCATCAACGCCAGCCTCACGGAGGTTGCTGGTGCGGTGGCCGAACGGGTGCTGATACCGGAGAACACGGGTTGCTGTGCCTTCGCCGGCGACCGCGGAATGCTGCACCCCGAGCTCACCGCGTCCGCGACCGAGGCCGAGGCTGCCGACGTGTCGACCATGGGAGCGACGGCACACGCCTCCTGCAACCGAACGTGCGAGCTGGGCATGACCCGGGCAACCGGCCAGCCCTACCGCCACGTGCTCGAACTGCTGGAGGAACTGACCCGCCCGCATCGGGGGGCGAGGACTGAATGACGAGCCACCGCTGCGAGTGTTGCTTTGGTGCTGCCGCCGACCTGAGTTCGTATTTGCCCACGTAGCCCTTCACGTCGACGACAGAGCCGACCACGATGACCAAATGTCGAGGCCACCCCGAAATAGCAGCGCTGTAGAGCAGTCAGCTCCGCGCAGAGAACTCGGAGCGGGTAGAGCAGCCACCAGGTCGCCGTACCGAAAGTGAGAACCGTGGCATAGAGCAAGCACTTCCTGCCGGGCGTGGGCGCCATGTTGTGAGAGCGCTTCGGCGAGTGTCGAGGTTGCCCAGGGCACCGTCGTGATACCGGCCATCAGGAGCAGATTCGCAGCATTCAACCCCGGCGACATGCGCGCCACCCTGACAAACACATTGTGGTGGTTGGTCCACGCAACCCGATGAAGGTGAACGATGCAGCGAATGCCAGCAGGGTTGGCCAATACAGTTGCAGCGCAGCGAGCAAGGTTCCGTCACCCACTCCGGATTGGGCGTGCACCCGGCCGATGTCGAGGGCCAAAAGCGTGATCGCCACTGCGAACACCCCGTCGCTGAAGCCCTTGACCGGCCGGTCTCCGATGGCTCGGCCGACGAGGGCGCAGTCTCGTGAAGCCCATAGGATCTCGAACCGCGCCGCGCTACTCGCTGACCACGGTCTGGAAGGAAGCGGACATCGTCGACATGTCGATCATCTGCATGAACAACCCCGCGACCTCCATGCCGTGATCTGCCGGCGGGGCGGTCGCGAGCTCCATGGTTGCGTACCGGAGCACCAGGACCCACTCGCCGTCATCGGTGACGCAGGCTTCGCGGCGCTCCAACCCGGGAAGCTTCGGCGCGACCTCTCGCTGGAAGCGCTCATTCAGGGCGGTCATGTCGTCGTGGGCCACTTCAGGCTTTGGATGGAATCGGACGACTTGGATTGCTGCAGGCATGACTTGGTCTCCTCTGTAGATGGCTAGATCCTTCTGATCTGAAGGGTAATACCGAGTCCTTCAGATTTCAAGCAATCTACGGGTAGGCTTCTGTTCGTGTCAGAAGACGTCCAATGGCTCGACGAACAGGAGATGGTTGCCTGGCACCCGTTCGTCGTCGCCGGCATGCACCTTTTCGCCGCTCTCGACCGAGACCTTCGTGAGTCATTGGATCTGACCCTGCTCGACCACGGGATCCTGCTCATGCTCCGCGACACACCGGCTGGGCTGACGATGGGTCACCTCGCTCAACAGTTCGGCACCGAAGCCAGCGTCATCACCTACCGCATCCAGCGGATGGAACGTCGGGGCCTGGCTACCCGGCACCGAAACCGCGGCGATCGGCGACTCGTGGCCGCGCAGATCACCGCTGCTGGCGAGTCCATGTGCGTTGCGGCCGGCCCGGTGCACGTCGCTTCGGTGCGCAGGCACTTCATGGGTCACGTGCCCCGGTCAGCGCTTCCTGTCATGGCCAAGGTCTTCAGCGGCCTGTATCGAGCCCAACACGAGACGTAGGGTGCACAACCAGGTGGACTTGATCGGTATCAACCCTGGGTGAGTGTGGTCACCTGATTTGGCCCCACTTCGGCCGTTAATCGTCAGGCGAATCCCATCACGACCTCCAACACCCTTCGGTGTTGCGTTGTTCGCTGGAATTCGCCGTGCAGACGACCCGAGAACACGCGACTCGCGCCCACTTCCGGACGTTTGCCGGTCCCCAGGTCATCGACGCTAGTCCCGTCCCGCTCGGCGCCGCCGCGTCCGCAAGCGGCGGAAAAGATGCGTGCCGCTGGCCATGGCTGGAACGCGCGGAATGCGCAGCCAGATCCCGTAACACCGGTGCGCCGGCTCGCGGCGGAGTGTCGCTTGCTCCAAGGGTGTGGCGCGCCCAGACCCTTCGGCTGGGTGCGCCCACCTCGCCGGCATCGGGTCCGCAGCGTTGCGAGCCGGATGGTCTGAGACCGCTCAATGTGAGCGCCACGGCGATTGTGGACCCTTCGGAAAGGACCCACACTGAGGCATGGCCATCGACCTAGAGCAGCAGTGGTTCCGCGGTCTCGCCGAGCTCCGCTTCACCGCGACGCCGAAGCGGATCCGTGCTCTTCTCGACGGGCAGACCGTGCTCGACACCCGAGATGCGCTGCTTGTCTACGAGCCTCGCCGCATCGTCCCTTGGTACGCCGTCCCGCCCGGTGATCTCAATATGAACCTCACCGAGCACGACCCGGCACCGGTCCCCGAACTACGGGCCCCGGTGCTGCCGCCACACCACAACGAATGGCACACGGTGCCCGGCCGGTCGCTTCATCTGGAGGGACACGGTGAGGTGGCCTTCCGGCCCGACGAGCCCACGCTCGGTGGCCGAGTGGTGCTGCACTGGGATCCCTTTGAGTGGCTAGAGGAGGACGAGCCAGTCGTGGGCCACCCCCACGACCCCTTCAAGCGCATCGACGTGCTGCAAAGCAACCGCCATATCCGAGTCGAGGTCGGTGGAGTCACTGTCGCCGAGTCCGCCCGCCCGATGATGCTGATTGAGACCTGGCTGCCGGTGCGGTGGTACTTGCCACGCGAGGACGTCCGGATGGACCTGCTCACGCCCTCCGAGCACCGCACCGTTTGCGCGTACAAGGGTGTCGCGTCCTACCTCAGCGCGCACGGCGCCCCCGACGTGGCGTGGGTCTACCCCGACCCGTTGCATGACGCGCGCCCCGTCATGAACATGGTCTGCTTCTGGCGACCCGCTGCGGTGTACGTCGACGGAGCCGCCGTAAGCACCTCGATGCCCGGCGATTGAACCCACGACCAAGACTGCCGGCTCACTGGACTCTGCACGCACTTAGCCGCGCGCCCTTAAAGTTCACCCCACCGGCGACACGCTGCCTACTGGGCGGAGCCGAGGGACTGTGGATCTAATAGTGTTTCCGGCCCGACACGGCGACTGAGTCGGCGGGGAAGGTGCCGTGATGACTACGACACTGAGCGACATGACCGCGAAGAAGAAGCCTGAGCCTTCGGCTGAGGAGATCGCAGCCAAGGAGTTGGTCCGGCTGGCCAAGGAGCAGGGATTGTCCTTGACCGGGCCGGACGGGCTGCTCGAGCGGTTCACCAAGAACGTCCTGGAGACGGCGTTGAACGAGGAGATGACCGAGCACCTGGGGCACGAGAAGAACCGTGTTGCCGAGGGTCGGGAGTCGACGAACGTGCGCAACGGGACGCGACCTCACCGGTGTTGACCCACGCCACCGGTGAGGTCGAGCTCGAGGTCCCCCGGGACCGCGACGGCGCCCAGATCTACGGGGCGAGCGTGTCGAAGGAGACGTTCAGCGGCGATCACCGACAAGGTCATCGAGGAGATGCAGGCCTGGTCCACCAGGCCACTGAACGAGGTCTACGCCGCGATCTTCATCGACGCGATCGTGGTGAAGGTCCGTGACGGCCAGGTCGCCAACCGGCCGATCTACGCCGCGATCGGGGTGAGCCTGGCCGGAGAGAAGGACGTCCTGGGTTTGTGGGCGGGCAGCGGCGGTGAGGGCGCGAAGTTCTCGATGAGTGTGTTGACCGACCTGCGCAACCGCGGCGTGAAAGACACCTTCTTCGTGGTCTGTGACGGGCTGAAGGGATTGCCGGAGGTGGTCGGCAACGCGTGGCCGCTGACCACGGTTCAGACCTGCATCATCCATCTGATCCGCAACACCTTCCGGCGCGCCTCTCGCAAGGATTCGGATGCGATCAAGCACGATGTGAAGCCGATCTACACGGCCGTCAACGCGGCTGCCCGGGCAGCGTTGGACGAGCTGACCCCGACGAGGTTCGGGCCTTGGAGGGCGGGGACCAGGGCCGTGGTGGAGTAGTCGATGGTCGATGTCGGCGGAGGCGTTCTGCGGCGTCGACCACGCGGTCGGACGTGAGCCGGGCGCTAGGCACGGTGGTGCGCCTGTGCCAGGAAGCTCACGATCGCGGGCATCACCAGCGTGGGTTGTTCGGACTGCGGGTAGTGCCCGGCCTCGGGGACCATGAGCACCTGGGCGTTCAGCCTCCCGGCGATCCAGTCTGCCTCGGCCTTGCTGTCGGGGAAGTCGGGGTCGAGCTGGCCCATCACGACGAGGGTCGGTGCCTTCACCTCCGAGGGTCGTGCCTCGACGGGGGCGTGGGAGGTGTGCGTGGTGAGCGAGAACGCTTTGGTGTAGCCGGGGCGGCGGAACGCCGCGATCGACCGGCCAGATGCATCGACGTGGGGATGATGGTCTGATCTATGTATCTGGGTGGATTCTCTTGGTCGGGGTGTTCTTGACGCCGAGAGAGGCGGCGCCTGAAATGAACTTTCGGTAGGCAGTGGACGTACACCTGGGTGGTCAAGTTCTTGCCCCTAATCAGATCGGAGCTTGCGCTAGTGACTTCGGAGGAGCAGCTCGTGACCTGGCTGCATGACGAGCACGCTGGGGTGCTTTATGCCTTTGTCCTGCGCTACCTCGATGATCGTGATCTTGCCCGCGATGTCGTCCAGGAGACGCTGTTGCGAGCCTGGAGGCACTTGGATGAGCTCGACGCGCAGCGCGCGGACACCCGGTCCTACCTGTTCACGGTCGCCCGTAACCTGATCACCGACCAGTGGAGGGCCGCTCAAAGGCGCCCCAGGCTGGTCAACGACGACACGGCGATGGAGGCGAAAGCAGCCCCCGACCAGCTGGACGCGGCGATCTTGGGCTGGCTTGTCAGCGACGCCCTCGAACGGCTGACCCCCCAGCACCGGGAGGTGGTCGAGGCGCTCTACTACAGGGGCTGCAGCGTCGCGACAGCAGCCAGCGAGCTTGGCCTGCCCGAGGGCACAGTGAAGTCGCGCAGCTACTACGCGGTGCGGGCTCTGCGGGCGATCTTCGAAGAGATGGGAGTGGTCCGATGAGTGACTCGCACGAGGACACCCGGATGCTGCTTGGCGCCTACGTCCTTGGTGGCCTTGGCGACACCGACCTGGGCAGGGTGCGGGACCACCTGCCCACCTGCGCGATCTGCCGTGACGAGCTCGCCTCTTTGGCCGGGCTGCCCGGCATGCTGCGACGCCGACCCGTTGAGTTCCAGTCGCCGCCGGACCTGGGGGTGCCACCCCAACTGCTGCCCGCGCTGCTGGATGAGGTCGCCGCGGCGCGCCGCCATGCTCGGCGACGCAGCGGCCTGCGCTTGGCGGTGGCCGCGGTCACGGTGGCTGCCCTGACCGCTGGTGGGGGTGCGTTACTGTCCCGAGAGAGCGACGGCGCGGGGGTGCAGGCCAGCTTCGCCGCCGCACCCGGGTCGTCCATGTCCGGGCGCGTCCATCTGATCGCCAAGCCGTGGGGCACCGCCTTGAGCGTGGACCTTGCAGGACTCCCGCGCAGCGGCCGGTTCATGCTGCAGATCACCGGCCGCGACGGCGCCCGCGAGCAGGCCGGATCCTGGGGCGCGACCGCCGCCGGGACCGCGAACGTTGTCGGAGCCACCTCGTTGACTGCTCACGACCTGACCCGGGTTGCGGTCGTGGCCGTAGACGGCAACGTCGTCGCCGTCGCCACCCCCCGTTTATGAGCCAACGGGCCTGCCGCACATAGATGGGCTCAGTGGTGAACCGGGAGCGGCGTGCCGGCGTACACCCGTGTATCCGTTCCCCCACCGCCAGGAGACTTCGATGACCCGCCCTAGCTTCCGCCCCCGCCGCACGATCGTCCTTAGAGTGGCCCTGGTCGGCACCGCGTTGCTGGCTCCCACTTTGCCCGTCGCTTTCGCCTCCGCCACCAGTGCTACCCCCTCTACTGCGGCCAGCGACTCATCCAAGCCCGTGCACCTCGAGATCTTGGCGCCCTCTGGAGGGGACAACGCCGGGACCCAGGGCAAGGGCTGGTTGGTCGACCTCCGCATCAACTACCCCTCCATCGGCCCGAACGGCCTGCAAGCCGCCGGGGTCACCGGCCTTCAGCTCACCGGCCCGGCTGGGCACAACAACGTGCCCCCGTTCCCCGGCACGTTCTCGACCGGGCAGGACGACCGACTGCCCGGGCTCGTGGTCCTGACCTCGACGACCAACAACACGCTGCCCGGTTTCTCGGGCGCCGGGACCAACCTGGCCAACCTGTTCAACCTCACCGGGATCACCAACCGCACCGCTGAAGAAAGCGAGATCTGGGACACCTGGATCGTCGGGGCCGCCATCGCCGGCAAGGACGTCGACACCACACTGACCGTCGCTGTCGTCGCGGACCTGAACGGCGACGGCATCTACAACGACGCACCCAGCGTCGTCAAGGACGCCAATGGGGACGGGGTCGTCGACGCCAAGGACCTCGAGGCCCTCGGCGTAGCCAGCGACATCAAGACCGTGGAGTTCCACATCAACGGCGCCGCGTAACCGAGCCCAGCGTCGTGTCCGCTGCGACAGACCGAGTGCCGCAACGGACCCACCATGGCTGACAAGTCGTTTGGCTGTCCCGCAGGCGACACCCCTGCGGGACGGCGACACCCCTGCGGGACGGCGACACCCTCTTGGCCTCAGAGAGTTTCAGACACCGCTCGTCGTTCCTGATGCGGGACGACGTAGCCCAGTGGCTGACACCAAACGACAGGACCAAGGTCCTAAGGTAAGGCTTACCTGACCGTATACGGTGCAGACATGAGGGTGCCGGAGAGAGCCCGGTTTACAGCCAGCCCTCTCGTCGCGTTCGTAACCGGATGACATCCCGGATGCTGGGTTGTGCGGTGTCGCACTAACTAAGGCAAGGCTACGTAACTAGGGAAGGTTTTCATCGTGTTCGCGAACTATCTCATCGGCCTGCGCGAAGGCCTCGAGGCATCGCTGGTGGTCGGAATCCTGGTCGCCTACGTCGTCAAGGCTGGCCACCGTCGACGTCTTACCGCGATTTGGGCCGGCACAGCCGTTGCGATTCTGATCTCGCTCGCCTTCGCTGGAGCGCTGACCCTCACGTCGCACTCATTGTCCGACGCGGCACAGCAGACTTTCGCAGGCGTGATGTCGATCATCGCCGTCGTGCTCGTGACCTGGATGGTCTTCTGGATGCGACGGACCGCGCGCGATCTACGCGGCGACCTGCACGGACGTCTGGAACGTGCTCTTCTGTCCGGTGGCGGCGCGCTCGGGGTGGTGGCTCTCGTGGCCGTTCTGCGCGAGGGGATCGAGACGGCGATGTTTCTGTGGGCGTCCACCTCGGCCTCGGAAGGGGCGACGGCCCAACTCGGCGGCGCTCTGCTCGGGATCGCCACTGCCGTTGCCATCGGCTGGGCCGTCTATCGAGGGGCTTTGCGGCTCAACCTCGCGACGTTCTTCACCTGGACTGGTGCCATGCTCATCGTCGTGGCCGCGGGGGTGCTCGCTTACGGTGTCCGCGACTTGCAGGAGGCTGGCGTCCTCCCCGGTGGCGGGTCAGTTGCCTTCGACGTCAGCGGCAGCATCGACGAGCACGGCCCGCTCGGCACGCTGCTCGGTGGTTTCTTCCACTTCGACCCAGTCACCACCTGGCTGCAGCTCGCGGTCTGGGTCTCCTATCTCATCGTGACCCTCGCGATCTACCTGCGCCCGCAGCGCCCATTGGCGCCTGCCGCTACGCGCTCAGACGAGCGCGCGCTCGTCTGAGTCCCGTGAGGTATCGAAACCGCCATCAGGTGAGCGCCACGTATGGCGCTGTCTGAGGCACCGTCCGAGCCACCCGCCGCCTCATTGAGGACCAATCTCACGCACACGCGTGGTTAAGTGCGCTTGGCGACCGACGGTGATGCCGGTCGGTCAGGACGTCACGCGGTGAGCGACGAGTTACGTTAGGTCGCTTCGCGTTCACGACTTGTTTTAGGGGGCGGTGGGCTCTGTGGAACGCGGGTCGCGACGTCGCCGTAGAAGGTTCGGCGATTGGGACGCCGGGGCGCCACGAGAAACGGCCGAACCTTGGCGAAGAGGTTAGTCACCACGGGCCCGGCCGGTTTGGCACTGCGCTGCGCATCGCTAGTCGTCGCCCAACGGGGCCAGTCGTGGACTTACGAGCGTTTAGTTACGTGGGCACTGCGGTGTGACCCAGCATTGGGACTTTGGTCCCGGTTTGAGGTACTTCGTCAGGCGTAGGCCTTGGTGTGCCTCAATCAAGAAAGGGAAACGTCATGACCTTGCATAAGCCGACTCTTCCATCCACCGGACGTGCGGTTCTACCTGCAGGTGCTGTCTACGAGGAGGACGTGCTTCGCTCGTCCTCTGCCAGGAAGGTGCTCGCAGGGCTTCGCATCGTGATCGGTTGGTATTTCCTGTGGGCCTTCATCGACAAGATCTTCGGGTTTGGCTACTTGACCCCGGCAGGCAAGGGCCTGCTCGACGGCGGCCACCCCGCACGGGGCTACCTCGGTGGGGTCATTGGCTGGTTCTCTGGCATCTTCACGCCGATCGGGAATATGGGTCCCGCTGTTGACTACCTGTTCCTACTCGCTTTGCTGGGGATCGGCGCGGCGCTCATCCTCGGCGTGGGACTCAAGGTGACGGCCATCGCCGGCCCCACCCTGTTGGGCCTTATGTACCTCGCCGAGTTCCCGCTGGGTGTTGCGGCGGGCACGTACACCAACCCGCTGCTGGACGACCACTGGATCATGGCCCTTGCCATGATCGTCTTCGCCCTGGTGCGTGCCGGTGATGTATGGGGTCTTGGCAAGTGGTGGGCCACCAAGGTCGGCGACGGCTGGCTGCGCTGACGTCACGGAAGTCTCCCGGCGCTCGCGGCGACTGCTTGATCACGTCGTTTGCGAGGATGCTTTGCGGGTTCGGTGGATCACCACGCTGACGCAGTTCGGGTCGTTGACATCCAGAAGTAGCAGCGCATTCAGCTAGCGGCAGGGCTCCGGTTCTCAGCCGGAGACCGACCCCTCGGCTGGCAGGCGAACGGTGAAACGGGCCCCTCCCTCGGCGGAGTGGCCCGCTTCCACGCTGCCACCCAGCCTCCGAGTCAGCCCGGCTGCGATAGCCAGGCCCAGACCGGTGAAAACCTGCCGGATCCCCCGATAGCGCTCGAACAACACAGACCGCTCGAAAGCCACCACCAGATCGGCATCGGTCAGGCCGGGCCCGCCATCGCGCACCTCGAGCAACACCGTCTGATGGCCAGCTTCGGCGCGCACCGACAGGATGATCGGTGCGCCGGCAGGCGTGACCCGCAGGGCATTCTCGAACAGCCCGTCAGGATCTGGCGAACCCGGGCCGGATCTGTGTGGCTACAGATCGGGGAGGAGGGGTGCCTCGAGCCTGAACTCCACGTCCGCGGCCTGGCACCGACTCCTCCATACCTGCGCCGCAGCGCCGGCCAGCTCGCCCAGGTTGACGTCGCCCAGATCGATCTGTCCGGGAGGGTGCGCACCGTGGACGTCCACATCGCCCAGGTTCGGGCCCAGCTCGGTGTCGCGAGTCCGATCCGTACCGTCGGCGGAGTGGGCTACGCGGTGGACCACCCCGGTCGGCATGGGTCCGCGCTCCGGATGGTCAGCAGTGTTCGCCGTGGCCGTGGCCGTGGCCGTCGCTGTCGGGGTCGAGCTCTGTCGCCCGCAGGTGGCGCGATCCCTGACGAGGGCATCCGTGTCTGCGTGGCCAAGCAGGTCGGAGCACTATTTGCTGGGCTGAGGCAAGTTGCAAGACACCTTCGGATTGACGCCGAGGTAGTTCAGCGGTCCGGCGATGATGGTCACCGCGACCCTGCTCGCCTTGGCGCAGTCAGCCCCACCGCTGAAGTAGTGGCGCTGCCCCGCGGCGAGTGCACCGATGAGCAACCACGCCACGATCAGGATCCCGATGATGCGGCGCATGACAGCCTCCAAAGCTCACGGTCCGGACAGCGACCTAAGGTCTCAGCCCACAGCGGTCGAACCCACACCCAGCCTTCGTTCAGGACAGCCGGAGGCGCCGGCGAAACGACAGGCGGACCCTTCGTGAAAAATCTACGCGTCACGGTGTCTCGCCGCAATGTCAGCTCGGCCGGTTCCCGGGAACCACCTCACTTGGGTAAGGATTCAACCCCGCACCCCACAAGGGCCGGGCGCTAGTCATCGATAGCCTTGGTGGCGTGCCTTCCCTGTCGGTGTTGACAGCGGCGCGACATGCGGTTGCGACGCTGGGGTCGAGGATGCATCCCGATGGGTTTCACGGCGCGCACGCGCGGGCTGGCTTCTTTGAGGGCTGGTACGTCAAACTGGTATCAGAAGACCGGAGCGCGAGGCTGGCCGTCATACCGGGAATCTTCCTTGGAGGGACGGCTCGGCCGACCGGCATGACGAGGTTTTCGTGCAGGTGCTGGATGGGGTGACCGGCCGATCCTGGTACGAGCAGTACGACGTGGCGGACTTTCACGCAGCTACCGACAGGTTCGACGTGACGATCGGACCAAATCGGTTCACCGACCAGGGACTCAATCTGGATCTTCCCGAGTCCGGCCTGCGCGGGCAGGTGCAGTTCAGCACCAGGGCCGCGTCATCTTCGAGCAAGCCAGGTGTGCGCGCAGAGGGCGGCTAGAGTCGCCTCCGTGCCCCCATCTCCACGTCAAGGCGAGTCGTCGTCGCGGACCCGCGTGCTCACGATTGGGTGGTGGGTACGCGACCAGAACGGAGGGTTGACGCTGGCCCAGTGGCCAAACCCCGCTCTGGCGGTGTGGCTGGTTGCGGTCGTCGTCGGGTGGACTGGGGTGTTAGGGGCGGCTCGGATTACAACCCTTGCGGGTGTCGGTCAGGGCGCGCTCATCGTCTGGGCTCTCGACGAGTTGGTCCGGGGCACAAGCCCTGTCCGAAGGTTCCTGGGAGCACTCGTACTTGCAGGGCAGCTCGTCCGCCTGTTCGCCTAGTGGTGGAGCAAGGTGCAGCGGCGTGTCGAGGTGGTGCACCGTGGGGTATGCCGGCCCCTCGCCGATCGTGCGGGGCTCAGTCATCCTCGCTCGTCTTTCCGGGCCACGGCCCGGTGGCTCTTCGAATTCCACAGCTCCGGCACGGTCCATTTGCGGGCGGCACGTGAAGACCGAGATGTGCCGGTCTTCCGGCTGTGGGCTATGCGGTGCGCCGACTCTCGAGCCGCTGTTCCAGGTCGTGCATCACGATCGCGGCCAGATCTTCGAGCGTTATGAGTTCGTGGTCGCTCAACGTGCGCGGCTGGCGGTCCAGAATGCACAAGGTGCCCAAGTTGTAACCGTCAGAGGTGCGCAGCGGGACACCTGCGTAGAACTGCAGACCGAACTCGCCGGCGACCAACGGGTTGGACAGGGCGCGCGGGTCCGCCATGGCATCCTGGATGATCCACGGGTCATCTTGGAGAATGGCAGACGCGCACAGGCCCGGGTCCCTGTCGACTTGGCTGATCTCAACCCCGTGATGGGACTTGAACCAGATGCGGTCGTGGTCCACCACGCTGACAATCGCTATCGGTACCGCAAAGAGCCGGGCGGCCAGGGCCGTGATCCTGTCGAAGGCGCCATCGGGCGGGGTATCCAGGATCTGGTAGCGGCGTACAGCCTCCATCCTGCCCACCTCATCGGGAGGAAGAATCAACGGCTCCGCCGGGTTCGGGCCCTCCCCCGAGACGGTGATCTCATGTAGTGCCATGGCCGTCTCACGGGCAGACGGCCGGGCATCGGGGTCGGTCGCCGTCATCGAATTGAGTAGCCGGATCCACCGCGGATCGAGCCGGGCCGGGATATCCGGGGCCCGCAGCAACCGCGCGAGGGCACTGGGCAACGGATCCCCAGGATATGAAACCACCCCGGTGATGCATTCCAGCAGAACAAGACCCAGGGAGTAGATATCGCTGGGCGGGCCAAGTGGCTCACCCTTGGCCTGTTCCGGGCTCACGTAGGCAGCCGTCCCGACGAACGTGCCATCACCGGCCTGCGGTGCCTTGACCATCACGGCGATGCCGAAGTCAGTCAGCTTGGCCCGCACCCTTGCCGATTCATTGCGGTAGTCGAGCATCATGATGTTCGCCGGCTTGACGTCGCGGTGGATGACACCGTTCTCGTGGACGTAGGCCAACGCGTCTGCCATGTCATACCCGATTTGCCCAACATCAAGCGGTGGCAGTGGTCCACGCGAGAGTCGGTCGCGAAGGTCCGGGCCCAGGATGAGCTCCATGACCAGGTAGATCTGCGGCCGGTGCGTGTTCAGCAAAACCGAACCGGCATCGAACAGCGTGACTAGGCTGGGGTGATTCAAGCGCGCAAGCACCTTGACTTCATCCTTGTCTCGGCGCAGATCGTCAGCATCCACCAGCGGATTCGAAATGAGCTTGACGGCGACGTCCCGGCCCAAATCCTCATCCCTGGCCCGGTGGACCGTGCCCATCGAACCTCGCCCGATCTCCTCCAGGAGACGATACCGGCCGCCGAGAAAGACACCCGTTGAACTACTGACGGTCAATTCCGACACGATCATCTGAGTTCCTTCGCGGTGAGGGGGGCTCGAGGTCATCACGAGGACGCACGCCGAGGCTGCAAACTTTGCACGCTGGTGATGCGGCAAAGGCCGCCACTTCCTGACGGACACTTCAACAGTGAAGGCGCGCAATGCATAACTCGTCGCGGTGACATCAACTTGATGCGCAACCGGGTCCGGGGTAGCACCACAAATGAGGTAATAACACCTTGCAGGTTAGCGTACCCTAACCGCATGTCGGGGGGGCGGCTATTGCGGCCCGGGGCCTCACCCACACGCTCTGGGGCGTTATCCCTGACCTCGCCGTTGAGTACCGAGACGCACACCAAGGTCACCCCAATCGGCCGCCAGAAGCGGCTCCCGAGAAGCCACCCGGATGCCGCTGGCGCTGTTGCTCCGCCAAGAAGCTGCGCATCAAGGTGCGCCCTGCATCCGTTACCGTGTGCGTCCCGGTCCCCGGGGACAGCTCCGCCGGACAGGCCTGACGTCGCCGCCGCTATCGCAACTTCGTCCGCACTCCCGAGTGGACGTTGTGCGTTCACTGATCGGCCACAGCGCGGGTGCGTGGTCGGCCCTGGTGCCTGGTCCAGAGCAGGGCGGCGCCGGCGACGATGGCTCCCGTGGCTTCGGCGGCGGCGCTGAGGCTCTTTTCGAGGAACCAGACCGGTTCGTACATCGCCGGCAAGGGTCCGATCGCTGGCACGTTCAAGTAGCGGTAGAGGAGCACCGCGGCCAGTGCGCTGGATGCGACCAGGAGGGCCACGGCATACGTCGTGCGGTTGCCGCGAACCAGGACGAGCAGGGCTGCGGCGATGGCGACGGCGGCCTCCAGGCGAAACAAGTTGCCCGCCCCCACGCCCGATGGAGCCGACAGTTGGTAGCCGGGGGAGAGATGGATGTGCACCACGGCGTCGACGACCATCGCCAGTGCGATCAGCCCTCGAAGGGCCAGTACGCCCCGGCCCTGGCCGTGTCCTGCCCGCGACGTGGGAGTCGCGGCGCTGTGGGCGGCGCTCACTTGACCACCAG
Source organism: Actinomycetales bacterium (assembly GCA_038236365.1). GTDB lineage: Bacteria > Actinomycetota > Actinomycetes > Actinomycetales > Dermatophilaceae > UBA4719. The sequence continues at coordinate 24,821 of JBBRZV010000040.1, forward strand.
GGTCCCCATCATGTTCGCGTGGAAGTCACACGCGAACTGGTAGCTGCCGGGCTTCGCCGGTGCCGTGAAGCTGGCCGTCCCGCCGCCGTCGACCTTGATGGCAAAGGCGCCCTTCGGGGTGGAGGTGACGGTGTGGCTCTGGTTGTCCTGATTCTTGACCATGATCTTGGCCCCCGAAGCCACGGACGCCGGGAGGATGTACGCGAAGTCCTTGATCGTGATCAGAACGGGCTCCGCTGCCTGTGGCGCAGCCGGGCTCGATGCCGCACCGAGGGAAGGGTTTCCAGGGGTCGATGCTGGCGATGAGGTGTGGGACGGGGTGGCGCCGGACGCCGAGCTTGCCGTTGTGGCCGACGAGCCGCATCCGGTCAGCGCCACGAGAAGTCCGACAGCGGCGATAGTCATCAGTCCTGGCTTGGTGGTCGGCTTGCTGGTCATGGTGTGGCTCCTAAGGGTTGGTTGCCAGGCATTCGGAGCAGGTGACCAATCCGATTGCCCAGGGGCTCCGAATGACCGGCATCCAAGCAGCACTCAATGGAACCCGGTGGCCACCAGGTCGCCCAAATGAGGAGACAGATATGCGCACGTCCCACAAGCTCGCCACCCTCGTCCTGGGATCGGCCGCGATCCTGCCCCTGCTCGGTGCCGGCACCGCTTTCGCCGCTGACGGCAACGTCAGCGCGAACCTCAAGCCCGTCGCCCTGAACGGGGTCAACGGCAGTGGCACGGCATCGGTCAAGGTGACCGGAACAACGATTGCGGTCACCATGGCCGCGAACGGACTGCTTGCGGGAAGCCCCCACGCCGCACACATCCACTTCGGCGCCGACGCGCGTCACGAGTGCCCGATCGCCTCTGATGACGCGAACAAGGACGGACACCTCAACACCACCGACGGTGGTCCGGCATACGGTCCGATCGTTGTCTCGCTGACCAAGACCGGCGACACCAGCCCGAAGAGCGCGTTGGCCGTGGAGCGCTTCGACACCGCCCAGGGCGGCAAGATCTCCTACGAGCGCGGCAGCATCACGGTCACTCAGACCGTGGCCGACGCCATCTCCTCGGGCAAGGCCGTTGTCGTGATCCACGGCGTTGACTACAACAAGGACGGCAAGTACTCCGGCTCGGTCAAGAGCGAGCTTGCCCCCACCCTGCCCACCGAGGCCACTGACCCGGCTCTGTGTGGTGTGCTCAGCGCCATGCCGTCCGGTGGGGTCGCAACCGGCGCCGGTGGCGCCGCTTCCGGTACCTCGAACGACGGCATGATCGCCCTCGGCGGCGGCCTGATGCTGATCGCAGCCGGTTCTGGTGTCTACTCGGTCCGTCGCGCACGCGCACGGAGCTGATCAAGACATGACACAGCACGCTGGCCGTCACCGCCACATCATCGCGGTGGCGGTCAGCGTCGTCCTGGCGCTGGTTGGCGCAGTGGTCGTCTACGGCGCCACCCGCACCTCTGAGGGTCCGCCTCAGTCACCTTCTGGCGCTGAGCGGAACCAGTCGCCCACCGTCGCGGCTCCTCCCCGAGGAAGTGACGCCACGTCGTCACCCAGCGGCGGTCTGTCTGCCAAGAGCTCGGATCCGGGGACGGTGCTGAAGGCCTCCCCGCCGGTCGCGATCGACATCCCGAGCATCGGGGTGCGGACCAACAACTTCGTGAACCTTGGCCTTGCCAGCGACGGCAGCCTGGAGGTCCCCACGGACTTCAGCTCCATCGGCTGGTATGGCGCAGGGCCGGCGCCCGGTCAGCTCGGTCCGGCGATTCTGGCCGGACATGTCGACAGTCACAACGGGCCCGCGATCTTCTACCGCCTTGGCGCGCTGAGACCGGGAGCCAAGGTCATTGTCTCCCGCAAGGACCGATCGAAGGCCACGTTCGTCGTCGACCGGGTCCAGAGCTTTGCCAAGGATAGGTTTCCGACCGCGCTGGTCTACGGCAGCACCACACGCGCCGAGCTGCGGCTCATCACCTGCGGAGGCTCGTTCGACCCGAAATCCGGTCACTACGTCAACAAC
>JBBRZV010000041.1:0-26494 GCA_038236365.1 Actinomycetales bacterium
ATCGCCAGCCTCGATCATCCTGACGAAGGCGGGAATGTCGATGCCCACCGGGCAGCCGTTCACGCACTTGGGCTTCTTGCACTGCAGGCAACGGCTGGCCTCAAGCATGGCCATGTCGTCGTCGTAGCCGGTGGTCACCTCTTCAAAGTTGCCTGCCCGCTGCTTCGCCGGCTGGCAGGGCATGGCCGTGCGGGGCAGCTTCGGCTTCTTCGCCTTTCTCAGCGGACGGTCTGCGTGGACCACGTGCCCGGGCTCAGACACCTGCGGTCACCGCCCTCTTGCAGGCAGTGGCATCAGTCGAGGCAGCATGAGACAGATAGGCCTCCAGCGACGCCTTCTCCTGCGGGAGGTACTGCCGCTGGCGCGACATCAACAGGTCGTAGTCGACCTTGTGCCCGTCGAACTCTGGCCCGTCGACGCAGACGAACTTGGTCTCGCCGCCCACGCTGACCCGGCAGCCGCCACACATGCCGGTGCCGTCCACCATGATCGAGTTGAGGCTGACGAAGGTCTTGACGTCGTACGCTTCGGTGGTCTTGGCACAGAACTTCATCATGACGCCCGGGCCGATCGCGTAGACCAGGTCGATCCCGCCGGCTTCGCAGAGCTCCTTGAGCGGCTCGGTGACCAGGCACTTGCGTCCCCGGCTTCCGTCATCAGTGGTGACGATCAGCTCGTCACTGACCTCCCGCAGCTTGTCCTCCCAGAACAGCAGGCTCTCGTTGCGGGCTGCCATGATGCAGATGACCTTGTTGCCGGCATCCTTCAGCGCCCGTGCTATGGGATAGATCGGTGCCACACCGACGCCGCCGCCGGCGCAGACGACCGTCCCAACCTTCTCGATCTCGCTGGGCATGCCCAGCGGACCGATGAAGTTGGAGAGCGAGTCGCCCTTGCCCAGGGTCTGCAGATGCCTTGTTGACGTGCCGACTGCCTGCACGACGATGGTGATCGTGCCGGCCTCCCTGTCGAAGTCCGCGATGGTGAGCGGGATCCTCTCCCCCTCTTCGTGGATCATCAGGATGATGAACTGGCCGGCCTCACAGGCCGCGGCGACCGCCGGGGCCTCGATGACCTGCATATACACGTCATCCGAGTAATCCACTCGCTCAAGTATTTTGTACATTTCTCTTTCTTGCGATCGGGCTCTTCGTACTGGAGCGATGTGGCCGTCGACTCAAGATCTCGGCCTTCCTCGGCGTCAGTCTGGCTCACCGATGCCACCACGTCATAGAGCCAAAGGTCCTCCGGAAATGACGCAAGACCTTTGGCGTCCTCGTGTCAGCGGTTGGCCATCATCTCGTACTTGCGCTCGGTGGCCCCGATGTAGACCTGACGCGGACGGCCGATCTTGGTCTCGGGGTCCTGGATCATCTCGCGCCACTGGGCGATCCAGCCCGGCAGCCGGCCCAGGGCGAACAGGACGGTGAACATCTTGGGCGGGAAGCCCATCGCCTTGTAGATCAGACCGGTGTAGAAGTCGACGTTCGGGTACAGCTTGCGCTCGGTGAAGTAGTCGTCCGAGAGCGCCACCGCCTCGAGCTTGAGGGCGATTTCGAGCAGCTCGTCGCGCTGGCCCAGCTTCTGCAGCAGCTCGTCAGCGGTCGCCTTGATGATCGCCGCACGCGGGTCGTAGTTCTTGTAGACCCGGTGGCCGAAGCCCATCAGCTTGACGCCGGCCTCCTTGTTCTTGACCTTGCGCACGAACTCGTCGACGTCACCGCCATCGAGCTTGATCTCGTCGAGCATCGTGAGTACGGCCTGGTTGGCCCCACCGTGCAGCGGCCCGAACAGGGCGTTGATCCCGGCCGAGACCGAGGCGAACAGGTTGGCCTGGGCCGAGCCGACCATCCGCACCGTGGAGGTGGAGCAGTTCTGCTCGTGGTCGGCGTGCAGGATCAGCAGCTGGTCCAGGGCCTTGACCATCACCGGGTCCAGGTCGTACGGCTCAGCCGGGAGCCCGAAGGTCATCCGCAGGAAGTTCTCCACCATCGAGAGGGTGTTGTCCGGGTACAGCAACGGCTGGCCGATGCTCTTCTTGTAGGCGTAGGCCGCGAGGGTCGGCAGCTTGGCCATCAGACGCATGGTCGAGATCTCGACCTGGTCGGCGTCAAAGGGGTCCAGGCTGTCCTGGTAGAAGGTTGACAGGGCCGAGACCGCACTGGAGAGCACCGGCATCGGGTGGGCGTCGACCGGGAACCCGCCGAAGAAGCCCTTGAGGTCCTCATGCAGCAACGTGTGCCGGCGGATCGTCGCATCGAAGGTGGCCAGCTGCGGGGCGGTCGGCAGCTCACCGTAGATCAACAGGTAGGAAGTCTCCAGGAAGGTCGAGTTCTGGGCCAGCTGCTCGATCGGGTATCCGCGGTAGCGCAAGATCCCGGCATCCCCGTCGATGAAGGTGATCGCCGAACGACAAGATGCCGTGTTGACGAAGCCGACGTCCAAGGTGACGTTGCTGGTCTCCTTCATCAGCTTGGAGATGTCATAGGCGTTGTTGCCAGCGGTGGACTTGACCAGAGGCAGCGCAAGCTCCTTGTCGCCAGCTCGAAGAACCGCACCCGCAGTGTCGTTGCTCATGAAGTTTGGTGCCCTCCTGTTGTCCCGGCTTCGTTGCCGAGGCTCCCAACTTTTAGGTGACCGTACCCCAGAGGGCGAGGGGGGGCGACAGCGCCATAGCCAGCCGAGACACGCTCACATCTGGCTGGCCCGGTGTTCCAGACGCTGGACCGCGGCATCGATGGCTTCGTCGGTCGCGGTCAGGGCAATTCGGACATGTCGCCCACCCGCGGTCCCGTAGAAGCTGCCAGGCGCGACGAGGATGCCGAGCTCGGCCATCTCCGCGACGAGTGACCAATCGGCACCCGCACGGGTCAGAGGGCCGGATCCGGGGTCCAGGTCCGATTCGCCGACACCTTCCAGGTCGTCGCGGGTGGTCCATAGATAAAGCCCCGCACCGGAGTCGTCAACCCGATAACCGGCACCCTCTAGTGCAGACATCAGGTGACGACGCCGAAGCCCGTAGCGCGCCTTCTGCAGTCCCACGTGGGCGTCGTCCCCAAGGGCCGCGCGCATCGCCTCCTGAACCGGCCAAGGCACCATCATCCCGGCATGCTTGCGGATCTCGAGCAGCCGACCGACGAGCGCCGTGTCCCCGGCCACGAACGCTGCACGATATCCGGCCATGTTGCTCTGCTTGCTCAACGAGTAGATCGCCAGCAGACCCTCGTGGCTCCCGCCGCACACGTCTGGGTCGAGGATGCTCGGCACCGCTCCGGCACCGGGCAGTACGGCCGCCCCCAGGTCATCGGACCGCCAGTCAAGCTCGGCGTAGCACTCGTCGCTCGCGATGATCACCCCCTGGTCCCGGGCCCATTGGACGACCTTGGCCAGGTGCTCGACGTCAAGGACCTGGCCTGTTGGATTGCTGGGACTGTTGACCCACAACAGTTTTGGCGTCGTCTCGTAGGTCAACGGGCCAGGAGCCGTGAGGCTTTGCATCGGCTGAGGCGTGGCGCCAGCGATCCGTGCCCCGACGTCATACGTCGGATAGGCCACAGCTGGGAAGGCAACCACGTCGCCCGGGCCGATGCCCAGCAAGGTCGGAAGCCAGGCCACGAGCTCCTTGCTTCCCACCGTCGGCAGAACACCGTCAGGGTTCACGTTAGGCACGCGTCTGCGCCGCGCGAACCACGCCGCCACAGCCTCCCGAAGGGCCGGTGTCCCCCACGTCTGCGGATAGCCGTGAGCATCCGATGCCGCTGCGAGTGCAGCCCTGACAACCTCGGGCGTCGGGTCGACCGGCGTGCCCACGGAGAGGTCCACGAGCCCCCCAGCGTGAGAACTCGCCCGCTCCTTGTACGGAGCGAGCGAGTCCCATGGGAAGTCTGGAAGGCGATCCATCAGGCGCCTCAACAACAGCGAGCGATCAGCTCTACTCGTCCTTTGCCTGCGGCGGCAGGGCCATGATCAGGGGGTGGTCCTTGGCGATCTTGCCGAGCTTGGCAGCACCACCGGGGCTTCCGAGGTCATCGAAGAACTCGACGTTTGCCTTGTAGAAGTCTTTCCACTGCTCAGGTGTGTCGTCTTCGTAGAAGATGGCCTCCACCGGGCAGACGGGCTCACAGGCTCCACAGTCAACGCACTCGTCGGGGTGGATGTAGAGCGTGCGCTCACCCTCGTAGATGCAGTCGACCGGACACTCTTCGATGCAGGCCTTGTCCTTGACGTCGACACACGGTTGGGCGATCACGTAGGTCATGTTGAGCGGTCCTCCTGGGGCGCGACGTGGGGTAGAACACCTAGTATGCCGAATCGTCCGACCAGCCAGATACCCGGGTCCAGCCCGCGGGCAGAATGCCACGAAAGAAGCGAAGATCCTCAATGACCGCCTCAGATCCTGTCGACGGGCTAACGCCCGGTATGCGCGCGGTCGTCCGCAAACGCATCGAGCACGGCGTCACTGATGCGCTGGGCGACGTTGTGGCGATCGACCAGGACACCGTCTCGGTCCGGACCAGGCTCGGCGTGGTGGTCATCGACCGGGCCGACGTCGTGGCCGCCAAGGAGGTGCCACCCAGGTCGACCCGTCGAGGGGCCCCGCATCTGGCCATCTCGATGGACGACCTCGAGCGGATCATGGTCGATGGGTGGCCACCCGTCGAACGTGTCGAGCTCGGAGGGTGGCTGTTGCGGGCCGCGGATGGGTTCACCGGCAGAGCCAACTCGGTTCTGCCACTGGGCGATCCGGGTGTTCTACTGTCGGCAGCAGTTGACTACTGCGAGAGCTGGTATGACGGCAGGGGACTTCAGCGGCTCTTCTGCCTCTTTGGTCCCCAAGGCTTCGCGGTCGATGAGGATCCCCTCGGCAGCGAGCTTCTGGCGCGCGCCTACGAACCGTTCAAGAACACCATGGTTCTCACCGCATCCACCGGGGCGCTGCCGCCCGAGATCCCACACACGTCGGGCGCCCGAGTGCACCTCGACCCGATGCCTTCTCCGGCTTGGTGGCACGCCTGGGCTGGCAACGAAGGCACGACCCCCGACGTGGCCAGGTCAGTACTGGGCGGTTCACCGGACCAGCTCTTTGCCTCCCTCGAGGTGGATGGCACGTTGGCCGGCGTCGCATGTCTGTCCTTCGCTCATGTCTGGGCTGGTATCTCGGCACTTCGGGTGGCACCGGAACATCAGCGCACCGGCGTCGCCATGCAGCTCATGGGCGCGCTCGCGGACGAGTCGCGCGCACGGCGAATACGGTCGGTGTATGCGCAGGTGGAACAGGCGAACTCGCCATCACGGAGCCTCTTCGAACGGCTCGGCTTCAGCGCGCACCACGAGTACGTCTATCTCGGCTCGTCAGGCCGCTGACGTCTCTCAGATTCTGGGCCGATGGCCTCAGGTGAGGTTCACGTAACGTCCGCGGTAGTACAGCAGTGCCTCGCCGGGATGGGACGCGCTCGCCACCGAGACGACTTCACCGACAACGATGCTGTGGTCGCCCCCGGGATGCACGGCGACGGTGCGGCACTCGAAGGTGGACAGGGCCGCGTCCAGGAGTGCCACCCCGGTCTGCGAGCCAGCGTGGTGAGCGATGCGGTCCAGCTGACCGTGCAGGGGCCGTCCACGGGTCGCCAGCCAGTCTGCGGCCGGTCTGTCGCTGGATGACAACACGCTGATCCCCCAGATCCCCGCCTCAACAACCGCGTCGTGGAATCGCGCCTCACGTTCGACGCAAACGAGCACCAGCAACGGTTCGAGCGACACGGAGGTGAGGGCACTCGCGGTCATGGCGTGGTCGTGATCGCCCGTGCGCGTCGTGAGAACCGTGACACCCGTGGCGAATCGGCCCATGGCCCCTCGGAAAAGGTCGACGTCCACGGTGCCCTGGCTCATCCGCGCCCCTGCCGCTGGGCCAGCAGGCCGGCATGCCGCGACGCACCGGGGACCGATGCCAGCAGGTCGCCACGGAGGGGGTCGAACCGCGCGAACCCCTCGCGACCAGAGAGTCGGACCGCGATCTGGTTGGACAACGCGTAGTAGCCGTCGAACAGGCTGACCTGGGTTGCGTGCTGGGCCATCGCCCGGCTCTGGATGTCGACCAACGCATGCTCCTCCACGACGTGGGTGACGGTCTCGTCACTGACGACCGACGGAGGATACGGCGCGTCACGGTCCAGGACCACACAGCTCGACCGGGTCGACGCCACATCCTCATTCACGCCAACATTGTCATGCAGCCATGTTCGGTCCTCAGTCGCCCAGCTCTGCGGGGTGAGGATGCAGTAGACCGCAGGCAGGTCCACGCCGTCTGCTTCGGCCAAGGCCGACAGCGCCAGCATCGTGACCCGATGGGTCTGGATGTGGTCAGGGTGGCTGTAGCCGCCATGAACGTCGTAGGTCACGACAACGTCGGGTCCTATGGCCCTGATGTGTGCTGCCACGAGGGCGGCAGCTTCGACCGGGTCCGCCTGGGTAAAGGCGTCCGGATGTTTACGGCTCGGGGTGCCTGCCATGCCCGAGTCGCGGTACCGCGAGGCCACCCCCAGGGCGGGGTCTTCACCCAGCACCGAGTGCGCGACCCCCAGCACCGACATGGCCGCCCGGAGCTCGTCGCGGCGCCACGCACCCAGCGTGTCTTCGCGGTCGGCGCCGAGATGGGCCAGCTCCGGCGGGATGATCTCGCCCTCCTCGCCCAGCGTGCAGGTGAGGAGGTGGACGTCATGACCCCCCGAGACGTACGCGGCCATCGTCACCCCCGTCGTCAGTGTCTCGTCGTCGGGATGTGCGTGGATGAACAGGAGCCTGGCCCGTCCGGTCGCGCCGCCCTGGGCCACCGGAGGACTGCTCACTTGACCGCGACCGTGGCCAGGTCGACAGTGCCGCCCAGGGCTTGGTTGTCGATGTAGCTCGTGACACCCGCCCCGTGGACGAACACGGACTTCTGGTTGGTCAGGGGAATCACGGCGACCTGGGACGAGAGCTCCTCGTCAAGCTTTCCCCAGGCCTTCTCACGGTCGGAGGCGTCGGGGACCAGCGCCGCTGCGTCGATATTGGCGTTGAACGCAGAGCTGGCGAAGCGGCCATAGTCCTGCCCCGAGGAGGTCGCCGTGAGGTTCACCCGGCTGTCGAACAACGACGGGATCACGCTCGAACCCGATGGCCACTCGGCAGACCCAACGGCCCACATGACGTCATACCCGCGGCTGTTCTGAACCGTCGCGATCGTCGTGAAGTAGTCCCTGTCCACACCATCGAGGGTGACCCTGAAACCGGCGCTCTGCCACCCCTGCTGCAACGCGGCCATCGCCTTGTCCGCCATCGTGCCCTTGCGGTAGGCCACGGTGATACTGACCGGCAGCGTCATCCCTGAGGCCTGCAGGAGGGCGCGGGCCCTGGTGGCATCACCACGGGGCGGAACCCCGAGGGGGTTGGAGTCCTGGTGGGCTGGCAGTGACTTGTTGATGACTGCGTAGGTCGCTTCGGCTGCGGTGTCACCACCCAGTGCGGCGATGTACGCCTCCCGGTTCGTGGCGACGGCGAGCGCCTGCCGGACGGAGACGTTGGCCATCGTCGGCCGGCTGAAGTTCGGGACGAGATAGTCGACGAAGGGCGCGCGAGGGTTGGTTGACCGGGCCCTGATCGCAGGGGTGAGCATGATGTTGCTCTGAAGCGCCGGTGGTGCGGAGTCCGCCGTCACGGCAAAGGAGTCGAGACCCGCGGTCGTCATGATCCTGCTGATCGCAGTCTCCACCGGGATCCCCTCCTGGAAGTCGATCCGGCCCGGGTGCGCGCCCCGGATCGGGTCGGTCGCAGAGTCCCAGCTCGGGTTGCGGACGAAGGTGGCCCCGCGGCTGGGCACCCAGGGCCCTCGAAGCATGTACGGGCCGTTGGAGAAGATCTGGGTGCTCGACGCGGTGCCGTGGTCCTTGTCCGCGCGCACGGGACCGAAAGCCGGCAGCCCGAGGACCTGGTTGAAGTCAGGCATCGGTGTGGCCAGCCTGAAGGTGATGGTCCGGCCGGAGCAGCTGACCGCCTTGTCGAATGCCGGCTGTCCGGTCTTGCGGTACGGGCCGGCATACGTGCTGGAACCGTCAGCGTTGCGGGGCACGTCGAGCAAGGCAAGAGCATAGGTCGGACCGCCGGTGATCTGGACGGTTGCGAAGGTGCGAGAGATGCCGTACTTGACGTCGGCGCACGTGACGGGCCTGCCGTCCTGCCATGTGGAACCGTCGCGGAGGGTGAAGCGCCATACCTTCCCGCCGTTGGTCATGACACCGGTGTCCGTCGCGAGGTCGGGTAGGAGCTTCGGCAACGTGTTCTGGTCGGTCGCCGGCGCCCAGGCGGTCAGCGTCCGCTCAAAGACCCGACCGGCGAAGGCCATATCCGCCGCGACGTAGAGCCGTTGCGGGTCCCAGGAGTCCACCGGTCCCAGACGCAGCATGTGCAACGTCCCGCCAGCCGGTTCCTTGTCCGCTGGCGCGGGCTTGACGGTGGAGGCCAGGCTCACTGAGCAGGCCGACAACGCGAGAGCCACTGGAACGACAAGGAACACGCTTCGTCTGGCACGCATATGGTGGGAGCTCCCTCTGGCGCCAGGCTTGGCCCGGGTCAGGACTTTGCTGCCGTCTTGGCCCGGGCTGTGGTGCGGGCGCGGTACTCACGGGAAAGCACCAGCTTGCGGATCCGGACGGCGTCCGGGGTGACCTCGACGCACTCGTCCTCACGGCAGAACTCCAGTGCCTGCTCCAGGCTGAGATGGCGCGCGGGGATCAGCCGCTCGAGCACCTCGGATGTGGCCGAGCGCACGTTGGTGAGCTTGCGCTCCCGGGTGATGTTGACGTCCATGTCCTCCACGCGGGAGTTCTCGCCGACGATCATGCCCTCATAGACCTCGGTGGTCGGCTCAAGGAACATCTCGCCGCGCTCCTGGAGGTTGAACATCGCATACGACGTCGCGGCACCGGTGCGGTCGGCCACCAGCGATCCGTTCTGCCTGGTCTTGAGCTCCCCGACCCACGGCTCGTACTCCTCGAAGACGTGGTTGGCGATGCCGGTGCCACGGGTGTCGGTCAGGAACTCGGTCCGGAAGCCGATCAGACCCCGTGATGGAACGACGAACTCCATCCGCACCCACCCGGTGCCGTGGTTGGTCATCTGCTCCATCCGCCCCTTGCGGACCGCCAGCAGCTGCGTGATCGCGCCGAGGTGCTCCTCGGGTGCGTCGATGGTCAGTCGCTCGAAGGGCTCGTGGATCACGCCGCCCATCACCCGGGTGACCACCTGCGGCTTTCCGACGGTCATCTCATAGCCCTCGCGGCGCATCTGCTCGACGAGAATGGCCAGCGCCAGCTCACCGCGACCCTGCACCTCCCATGCGTTGGGTGTCTCGGTGGGAAGGACCCGGATGGAGACGTTACCGACCAGCTCTCGGTCGATGCGGTCCTTGATCAGACGGGCGGTCACCTTGGTGCCCTTGCTGCGCCCGACCAGTGGGGAGGTGTTCGTGCCTATCGTCATCGAGATCGCCGGCTCGTCAACGGTGATCAGCGGCAGCGGGATCGGGTTCTCGGGGTCGGCCAGCGTCTCGCCGATGGTGATCTCGGGGATGCCGGCCAGCGCGATGATGTCGCCCGGGCCGGCGCTGTCGACCGGTAAGCGGTCGAGTGCGTCGGTCATCAGCAGCTCGGTGATCTTGACCCGCTCGATGGTGCCGTCGGCGCGGCACCACGCAGCCTGCTGGCCCTTCTTGATCGTGCCGTTGTAGACGCGGCAGAGCGCCAACCGACCGAGGAACGGCGAGGCGTCCAGGTTGGTCACGTGCGCCTGCAACGGCGCCTCGTCGTCGTACCGGGGTGCGGGGACGGTGTCCAGGATGGCTGCGAACAACGACTCAAGGGTGCCCTCGTCGGGCATGACGCCGTTCTCGGGGCGGGTGAGGGACGCGCGCCCGGCGCGGGCCGACGCGTAGACGATCGGGAAGTCCAGCTGCGCGGATGCCGAGGCGGCATCGTCCAGCAGGTCCATGAACAGCTCATACGTCTCGTCAACGACCTCGGCGATACGGGAGTCGGGGCGGTCGACCTTGTTGATGCACAAGATGACCGGCAGCTTGGCCGCGAGCGCCTTGCGCAGGACGAAGCGGGTCTGGGGCAGCGGACCCTCAGAGGCATCGACGAGCAGGACGACTCCGTCGACCATGGAAAGACCGCGCTCGACCTCGCCACCGAAGTCGGCGTGACCGGGGGTGTCGATGATGTTGACAGTGATGCCGTCGGGGTGCCCGGACCTCTCAGCGGCCGGACCCTTGTAACGCACCGCGGTGTTCTTTGCGAGGATCGTGATCCCCTTCTCGCGCTCAAGGTCACCAGAGTCCATGGCGCGCTCGTCAACATGCTGGTGGGCGCCAAATGCCCCGGACTGCCACAACATGGCGTCAACGAGGGTGGTCTTGCCGTGGTCTACGTGGGCAACGATGGCAACATTACGGATGTCACCGCGGGTCTGAATGGGCATAAGGACAATTATCTCAGCAATTGGAGATCCCCTTGACCACGCGTGATCAGGGGTTCGGCAGGTCGCTCATGAACGACTCCACTGCCCTCACGATCGGGAGATCGGCTGGAAGCCATGGAACGTCATACAACTTGGCCCTGGTCAGCAGCAGCAAAGCATCATGGTCCTGGAGGGGACGGGGCTCACCGCGCCTGATCTGCGCCAGCCACACCTGTATGACGTACCGGTTGCCGAGTGGCCAGCGGCCGGACGAGGGGCCTCGCAGGAGGGCGCCGATCTCGATGCCGACCCCGAGCTCCTCATCGATCTCGCGGTGCAGCGCATCCAGCGGCTCCTCCCCCCGCTCGACCTTGCCACCGGGCAGCTCCCAGCGACCTGCGAGCTCGGCAGGGGCGGTTCGGCGGGCGCTGAGCAACGTCGTTGGGCAAGCGAAGTCATCGACGATGGCAGCGCCGACGACAAGCCGGGGCAGTCTTTCGCGAGGCTGTTGTTCACTCATGGCACCGGACATTCTGCTCTTCTTCCAGCGTCGTTGATGTGCCTTGGCTTTCGCGAATTCTCGCCCGCAAGACAACAGGCGCAAAAAGTTGTACGGCGCGTCACGATTCGGCAACGACTTATTGCTGAATCAATGCTCTGGCACCATGATGAGCGCGAGGCCCATCATTGATGGTCCTCGACCGGTTTTTTCCCGACGCCATCTGGAGGTGTTTGCTGCAGGTGAGCGCGCCGCTGGAAGTCGACCCCTCTGCCTTGGCACCCCCCGAGGCAGTGCTCCAAGGTCCGGGGAAGATCGAGGGACGATCGCTCGGCCAGATCGCGTTGATGCGGCTGCGCCGCGACAAGGTCGCGATGACCGGCGGAGGCGTCGTGATCTTCCTGATCGTCAGCGCACTCTTTGCTCCCCTGATCGTGGGCGTCCTGGGACACCCTCCCAACGAGTTCCACCAGGAGCTGATCGACGCCAACACCCAGGTCCCGTTCAAGGCCTTCGGTGGCGTCTCTCGCAGCTTCTTGTTCGGGATCGAGCCCGTCAACGGACGTGACCTGTTCAGCCGCGTCCTCTACGGCTCGCAGATCTCGTTGCTGATCGCGACGGTGGCCACCTTCATCTCGGTCGGGATCGGGACGGTCATGGGCGTCACAGCTGGCTACTTCGGTGGTCGGGTCGACGCCTTCATCAGCCGGCTCATGGACATCTTCCTGGCGTTCCCACTTCTGGTCTTCGCGCTGGCGCTGGCTGGAGTCATCCCGGACAAGGCTTTCGGTCTCTCGGGAGACTCACTGAAGATCGGCGTGATCATCTTCATCATCGGCTTCTTCAACTGGCCCTACATCGGCCGGATCATCCGCGGACAGACGCTCTCGCTGCGCGAGCGGGAGTTCGTCGACGCGGCGCGTAGCCTCGGTGCCAGGCATCCGTACATCCTTTTCAAGGAGCTCCTTCCCAATCTCCTGGCCCCGATCCTGGTCTACGCAACGCTGCTGATCCCCAGCAACATCCTGTTCGAGGCAGCGCTGTCCTATCTCGGTGTGGGCGTCCAGCCGCCTCGCGCCACCTGGGGCGGCATGCTCTCGGATGCCACCCAGTGGTACCAGGTCGACCCCGAGTTCCTTCTTCCCGCGGGCCTGGCCATCTTCGTCACCGTTCTCGCCTTCAACCTCTTCGGTGACGGCCTGCGTGACGCCCTCGACCCTCGGTCCCGATAGTCCCAACGATTTCAAACCGGTTCGGCCCACAGAAGAAGATCAAGGAGTGCAACCCAGATGATGCAGAAACGGATGATGACAGTCGCCGCAGGCGCTGTCCTTGCGCTGGGCTTATCAGCGTGCTCGGGGGGGACAACCAGCACGACCCCAACCGCAGCCGGAGGGGCGACTGGCGGCGCGAACTCCGCGGTGAACAAGGTCCTGAGGCCCTCGACCACCACGGGCGGCACCTTGCGCTTCGGTATGCCGGGCGACTGGGACTCCGTCGACCCCGGTGACACCTACTACGGTCTCTCGTGGAACTTCCTGCGCAACTACGCACGGACCCTCACCGTCTTCAAGTCCACGGCTGGCGCTCCCGTCGTGGTGCCGGACCTGGCCGAGGCCTTGGGCGTGCCCAGCGACAACGCGAAGACGTGGACCTACAAGCTGCGAGACGGCCTGAAGTTCGAGGACGGCAGCCCGATCACGTCCGCCGACGTCAAGTACGGAGTCGCCCGCCAGCTGGACAAGGACACGTTCCCCAACGGCCCGACCTACTTCAACGACTTCCTCAAGGACGTCCCCAAGGGTTACAGCGTCTACAAGGACAAGACCCTCGCGGACCTGAAGTCCATCGAGACTCCCGATGCCAAGACCATCATCTTCCACCTCAAGAGCTCGTTCGCGGGCTTCGACTTCTTTGCCCAGCTGCCTGCCACCGCACCGGTGCCCGTGGCCAAGGACACGGGGGCGAAGTACAAGGAGCACGTGGTCTCCTCCGGCCCGTACATGTTCGACACGGTCTCGCTGGGCAAGAAGTACACGCTCAAGCGCAACCCGAACTATGACCCCAAGACAGACCCGAGCTCGGGCCGTCTGGCACTGCCGGACAACATCAGCGTCGAGCTGGGGCTCAACGCTCCTGACGTCGACAACCGCCTGATCGCCGGAGACCTCGACGTCGACATGAACGGCAGCGGCGTCCAGGCGGCAACCCAGGGCAAGATCCTGGCGAACGCCGCGCTCAAGGCCAAGACCGACAACGCGGGGTCCGCTCGCACGTGGTTCTCTGTGCTCAACTCGGATGTGCCTCCACTGGACAACATCGACTGCCGCAAGGCCGTTCTGCTTGCCTACGACAAGACCGGTTACCAGCGCGCCTACGGTGGCGCAATCGGTGGCGACATCGCGACCAGCCTGATGCCTCCCATGGTCCCGGGCTTCAAGTCATTCGACCTCTACGAGGCCAAAGCCAAGCCCCAGGGTGACGTGACCGCGGCCAAGGCTGAGCTCACCAAGTGCGGTCAGCCCAACGGGTTCGCGACCAACATCTCCTACCGGGCCGAGCGCCCCAAGGAGAAGGCCACGGCCGAGTCACTCCAGCAGTCGCTGGCCAAGATCGGCGTCACGCTGACCATCAAGCCCTACCCCACCGGTGACTACTTCAAGCTGTACGCCGGCAAACCGGACTTCGCCAAGACCAACAAGCTCGGCATCTTGGTCTACGGCTGGGGTGCTGACTGGCCCGACGGCTTCGGCTTCCTCTCCCAGATCGTGGACAGCAGGGTGATCCGTCCAGCGGGCAACACCAACCTCGGCATCAAGATCCCCGCCGTTGACGCTGAGATTGACAAGGCGCTCGCTACGACCGACGCCAAGGCACGCGATGCCATCTGGGGCAACATCGACCAGATGGTCAACGAGAACGCTTCGGTTGTGCTGGGTGTCTGGACCAAGGGACTCTTCTACCGTCCCGACAACGTGACGAACGTGTTCATCAACCCCGCGTTCGGCCAGTATGACTACGCGGCCATCGGCACGTCCCGGAAGTAGCCCACGGCCTGACCAGACAACGAAGAGGTAGGTGAAGGCACCAGTCGGTTGGTGGTCACGCAGCAGCTGGGTGACCACCAACCGACCATGCCAAAGACAGTGCTGACGTACATCGTTCGTCGCCTGATCGGAGCAGTCCTCCTGCTCTTCATCGTGAGCGCGGTCGTTTTCTCGATCTTCTTCCTCATCCCCCGGATCGCAGGGGCGAGCGCCGACGACCTCGCCTCGCGTTATGTCGGCAAGAGCGCCGGCGTCGAGCAGATCCACCAGACAGCGGTCAAGCTTGGCTTCACCGACCCCATCTACGTGCAGTACGGCCGCTTCGCCAAGGGCATCGTGGTCGGCCAGGACTACAACTACGGCCCCGCGGTGGAACATTGCCCGGCGCCTTGTCTTGGCTACTCGTTCATCACCCAGAACCCCGTGCTTCCTGACCTTCTCGACCGCCTGCCCGTGACCTTGTCGCTGGCTGCCGGCGCGGCGGTTCTCTGGCTCGTCGGAGGCGTGTCCATCGGCGTCCTCTCAGCCCTCAAACGTGGGTCAGCCGTGGACCGCGCCAGCATGACCGTAGCTCTGGCCGGAGTCTCGCTCCCCATCTTCTTCACAGGGCTGCTCACGCTCTCGATCTTCAGCTACGGCCTGGGCTGGACCGCCCCCGGCGGCGCCAACCCGATGGACGCCACGAGTCCCCTTGACTGGGCATACCGGATGATCCTGCCGTGGATCACCTTGGCTTTCCTGTTCGCCGCCGCGTACGCCCGGCTGACCCGGGCTGGCATGCTCGAGACCATGAACGAGGACTACATCCGCACCGCCAGAGCCAAGGGCCTGCGCGAGCGTGACGTGGTCGTCAGGCACGGCCTGCGCGCGGCACTGACCCCTATCCTGACCATCTTCGGGCTCGACCTCGGCCTGCTGCTGGGCGGGGCGATCCTCACGGAGACCACGTTCTCGTTGCCGGGGCTCGGGCAGTACGCCGTGCAGGCCATCAACAACAACGACCTGCCCAAGGTCCTGGGCGTCACGCTCCTCGGCGCCGTGTTCATCATCATGGCGAACCTGGTTGTGGATCTCATGTATGCCGTCGTCGACCCGAGGGTGCGGACCAAGTGAGCGACCTTGCGGCGCCGGACGCAAGCCCCCAGGACCGCGCGAAACAGGGACCATTCCTGCGGGTCAAGGACCTGCGGGTGCACTTCCCCACCGATGACGGTGTGGTCAAGTCGGTCGACGGACTGAGCTTCAGCCTCTCGCGCGGTCAGACCCTGGGCATCGTCGGCGAGTCAGGATCCGGAAAGAGCGTCACGAGCTTGTCGATCATGGGTCTGCACGCGCCCGGAACCGCCGAGATCTCCGGACAGGTCGTACTCGATGGCGACAACCTGGTGGGCGCATCAGCTGAGCACGTCCGCCAGCTGCGTGGCAAGAAGATGGCCATGATCTTCCAAGACCCTCTCTCTGCCATGCACCCGTACTACAGCGTGGGTCACCAGATCATCGAGGCGTACCGGGTGCACAACCAGGTTTCCAAAGCGGTGGCTCGCAAGCACGCCATCGACATGCTCGACCGCGTGGGGATCCCGCAGCCGACCTCGCGGGTCGACGACTACCCCCACCAGTTCTCCGGCGGCATGCGCCAACGCGCCATGATCGCCATGGCCCTCTCGTGTGACCCCGAGCTGCTCATCGCTGACGAGCCGACGACTGCCCTGGATGTGACGGTCCAGGCACAGATCCTTGACCTCATCCGCGACCTGCAGCAGGAGTTCAACTCGGCGGTCATCATCATCACCCACGACCTCGGCGTCGTCGCCGAGCTCGCCGACGACATCCTCGTGATGTATGCCGGCCGCGTCGTCGAGTACGCCAGCGCGCACGAGATCTTCACCGCGCCTCAGCACCCCTACACATGGGGGTTGTTGGGCTCGATGCCACGCCTCGACCGCGAACGCGCCGAGCGGCTGATGCCGATCAAGGGCACACCGCCAAGCCTGATCAACGTCCCGAGCGGCTGCGCCTTCCACCCGCGCTGCTCCTATGCACACCTCACCGGAGGTGCGAGCGAGACGGAGCGGCCGGAGCTGGTCGAGTTATCGCCCCGGCACAACCTGGCCTGCCACCTGTCCGCCCAGGCCCGCCAGCGGATCTGGGAAGACGAGATCAAGCCGATACTGTGAGAACCGCGATGAGCCAGCCCGCTGATGCGGCATCCACCTACGGAGCCCTGCCGTGACGTCCGTACCCACCGACTCCGCGACCTCGCCGTCGCACCACTCCGCCATCAGCGAGGACCTGCTCGTCGTCACAAACCTGCAGAAGCACTTCCCGATCCGCCGCGGCCTGCTTCAGCGGCAAGTCGGTGCCGTTCAGGCCGTCGACGGGATGACCTTCAGCGTGCGCAAGGGCGAGACCTTCTCGCTGGTGGGTGAGTCCGGTTGCGGCAAGACGACCACGGGCCGGCTGCTCACCCGGCTGCTCGAGCCCACCGATGGCACGATCCTCTTCGAAGGCCGGGATATCACGCACATCTCTGCGGGCAAGATGCGTCCGTTGCGTCGGGACGTGCAGATGATCTTCCAGGACCCATACGGCTCACTGAACCCACGGCATACGGTCGGAACCATCGTCAGTGCCCCCTTCCACCTGCAGAACGTGAAGACCGAGCACGGCACCAAGAAGACCGTCCAGGATCTGCTCGAGCTGGTGGGGCTCAACCCGGAGCACTACAACCGATACCCGCACGAGTTCTCAGGCGGCCAGCGGCAACGCATCGGCATCGCCCGCGCGCTCGCGCTCAAGCCCAAGCTCATCGTCGCCGACGAGCCGGTCTCAGCACTCGACGTGTCGATCCAGGCGCAGGTGATCAACCTGCTCGAGGACCTTCAGAACGAGCTTGGCCTGACCTACGTCACGATTGCCCACGACCTGTCCGTGGTGCGCCACATGTCCGACCGGGTCGCCGTCATGTACCTGGGAAAGATGGTCGAGATCGCGGACCGGACCCCCCTGTATGAGCGCCCGATGCACCCGTACACCGTGGCCCTGATGTCGGCGGTGCCGATCCCCGACACCGGGCGGCGCACAAAGCGCGATCGCATCCGGCTGGAAGGCGATGTCCCCTCCCCGATCAACCCTCCAACGGCCTGCCGATTCCACACTCGCTGCTGGAAAGCACAGGAGATCTGCAGCACGATCGAGCCGCCTCTCGCCGAGCTCGCCCCGGGGCACCGCGTGGCCTGTCACTTCCCCGAGAACCTCACTGATCTGCCGTTGCCGAAGGTGCAGGACCGTGATCCCGCCACGCCGCAGGACAAGCCTCGCGGTCCAGCATGATCGACGGACTTTGACAGTCACCCGCTCGACAGCCGGTCCACGACTTGCGACGCTGTGACCATGAGCAGACTGTTGACCGATGATGAGATCGAGCGTCAGCTCGGCGACCTGAAGGGGTGGAGGCGTGATGGCCAGAGTCTGGTCGCCTCCTACGACGCCCCCGACTTTCCGACCGCCATTCGGCTGGTGGCCCTCGCAGGGGAGGATGCCGAGCAGATGCACCACCACCCCGATATCGACGTGCGATGGAAGGTCACCCATTGGCGGCTGTCCACCCACTCGGCGCACGGACTGACCCAGCTCGACATCGAGCTGGCACACCGGATCGCCGCCACTGCGAAGGACCTGGGTGTCGTGGTCAAGGAAGCTTCATGAGCAACGAGATGGCCACGAACATCGACACCAACGACCATGGCGAGCCTCATGAGGACAACATCTCGGGACGCCTCAACTGGCTGCGGGCGGGCGTCCTCGGCGCCAACGACGGCATCGTGTCCACGGCCGGCATCGTCATCGGCGTGGCCGGCGCGACCACCAACCAGACCGTCCTGATCACCGCAGGTATCGCCGGACTCGCGGCCGGCGCCATGAGTATGGCGGTTGGTGAGTACGTCTCGGTCAGCACGCAGAGGGACACCGAGAAGGCGTTGTTGACCAAAGAGAGGCGGGAGCTCGAGGAGACGCCGGACGAGGAGCTGGAAGAGCTCACCGGGATCTATGAGGCGAAGGGAATACCGCGAGCGCTGGCCGAAGAGGTCGCCCATCATCTGACCGCGCACGACGCCCTCGGCGCCCACGCCGAGGCAGAGCTCGGGATCGACCCGGACAACCTCACGAGCCCCACACATGCGGCGATCGCTTCTTTCATCGCGTTCACACTGGGATCGCTGCTTCCACTTTTGGCGATCACCCTCCCACCGATGTCATGGCGGGTTCCTGTCACCGTGATCGCGGTCGTCCTGGCCCTGGCCGGAACGGGGTTGCTTGCGGCTCGCCTGGGATCGGCTCCGGTGGGTCGATCGTTGTGGCGCAACGTGATCGGTGGCCTGGTCGCCATGGCTGTGACGTACGGCGTCGGCATGCTGGTCGGCCGCGCCATCTGACGCACTGGTGCTGCGTTGTCCTCGACCCTGGCTAGAGACGATCGCCCAGGACGAATGGGGTGGCGGTCGGCAAGGTCTGTGTCGGGCAGGTTGCCAGGATGCGCGCCAAAGCGTCCCTCTCAGCGCCGGTGACCCACAGCCCGTACTTGACCTTCACTGCGACCTGACGGGCGACATACGCGCAGCGATAGGCCTTGTTGGGTGGCAGCCAGGTGGCTGCATCGCCGTCGCTCTTGCGTGCGTTCGTGGGCCCGTCGACAGCGAGCAGGTTGAGCGAGTCGTTCGCGTATGCCGTGCGCCGCGACGTCGACCACTGCTGCGCCCCTTTCTGCCAGGCATCCGAGAGCGCCACTACGTGATCAATCTGGACCAAGGCGGACGTGCTCTGGCCGCGGAGGAACGCAATGCCCGTCCCCGAGTAGGGGTCATGCAGAGTGCCAGAGAGAACGAGACAACCGTGGGTGCCAGTCTTGAGAGCGAATGACAAGAGATCCCGTCGAAGGACGTCGTTTCGGGTATCACACCCATTTCTGTCGACGTCAGCCCAGGCCTGGCCGAAGAGGGCACGGGCATACCCCGTTTTCGGTGCCCGTCCCTTGACCTTGAGCGTGCCGAGTGCAGCAAGGGCCGATCCTTCCTTCACGCTCGAAGTCGGTGGCCTTGCAACACTTCTCGTCGGAATGGTCGTGGCAGAAGGGGATGTCGAGCGTTCTGAGGGAGCGGGGGTTGACACTGGCGGGGTCTGCCTCAAAGGCGTGGTGGGTGCGGCGGCGACCGTCGAGGTTGCGTGAACCGACATGGCACCACCGACGAGTGCCGCGACCAGACCCGCGGCAACGGTCAGGGCGCCGCTGCGCCTGTTCAACGACGCCCAGTGAAGTCGGCCACGCATCAGCGCTGCCAAGCCGATGCCGGCCAACGACAACCCGCCGAGCAGAAGCAGCCGGGCAGTGTTGCCCGAGACCCCTGCGACCACCGACAACACCGCCAGGACCAACCAGGCCAAGCCCGCGCGGGACGGGTGTTCGGGGGGCATGGGGCACCTTGCTAAGTCCGTGGGATATCTCCCTCACCGTAGGACCTTCGCGAGCTTCGACGGGCTCCAACACCCATGCCACCGCGAACTTCTTGGCCTTGGCCAGGTCGTGGCGATGCTTATTGTTTGCGTCAGGAATCGGTCAGTTTTGTCCTATTGACCTGCCTGGGCGGCGCGACTCCTAATAGCGTCTGAGCGCTGGGTCCGTGAGAGCAGGAGGTGCACATTGAGCGCGAATCAGCTCGGCTGGTACTACTTCAATGGGCAGTTGCGCTATAAAGATGGGCTCGGCTGGACAGACCGGTACAAGCCCATCGAAGGTCCCGGTGCCACGCCCTCACCGTCGAACGGCAAGTCGTCGAATCACGCCGATGCACATGAGTCGCGCGGCGGGAAGCACAGTCGCCGGCGGTCCTATCTGCTGGCTGCGGCCTGCGCCGTCCTGTTGGGCCTCGGCGTGAGTGTGGCCCTCCACAGCCCGGGCACCCTCCACGGCTGGGTCTCGTTGGCGAGTGACCGGGCCGACCAGGCAAAGGCCCTGATCTTGCCCCAGCCAATTTCTACATCGGAACCTTTGACCGCACCTGGACCTCGAGACGTCAACGCCTTCGCTCCGGGCGGGCCCCCTCCAGCCACCGTCCCGCTCAGCTACAACCACCCGAGTCCCTCTGACTGCGTGAAGTTCCGGGATCAGATACGCGCATGGTCGGACTTCCAGAACGCACACCGACCCAGCGGTTTCACCAACAACCTGCCGTCCACCGGGGACGTGCAGTACCTCCACTCAGCCTGCGGCCTGAGCTACTGAGCGCGCCCTTGTTCACCTGCCCGCGCAGGCTCGTCCAAGGCACTTGGGCCACAGGGGCCACACTGGCAAGACTGTTCATCAGGTCCCCTTAGTCCGTTCGGTCCTAGTTGGGCAATTGATCGGCCATTGCTCACTGATCGCCAACATTTCCGCGCCCGAACGGCCTTACCTTTTGATCGTTGCGGTTCTCGGTCAATGGGAGGTACGGATGGTCGCGGATCAGCCTTGGTGGAGCCGGGTCAGGCAGCCGCGCCGTGTCACAGCTCAAGACATCCTGGTCCCCCCCAACCAGCTGATGGACGACTCCCAGGACGCGAGCCTGCAGCCCATCACATCCAGGTTCTTCGCCGCCGACCAAAAGGGCGCGATGGTGGCGCGATCGAAGATCCTGATCTCCGGCTCAACCGCGACCCTGTCGGGCACCATGACCAATGAGACCGTCTTTGACGTGCATTTCAGCGGCACGCCACCGTATGCACGCACGCTCGACACCGACGGCAACCGCCCTGTCCTGTTGGGCGACTTCAACTCCCCGCCGCGAGAGCAACCATCCTCCGCGGACTGGGTGATGCACCCCGGCGCAAGCGTCCCGTACCGCAGCCTCCCAGTCACTTTGCAGGACTCCGACCCTCGATGGGACGGGACAGACTGGTGCGCCTCTTCGCAGTCCAATACTCTGAACACCCTGACCTTCAGGCGTGAACGGCAGCTCCCGATGATCCAGATCATCACCTGAGGTCGCGCCGGCTTCGCGGAGCCATCTCGGCGGTCTCCAGCCACCCCAAGAAAAGTCGAAGAGCGCACTCTTACGCTCTTCCTGCGTCGGTGCACTCCACATGAGTCTCCGACCAGCTGCACGTCGAGAAGCGAAGCGTGACCATTCCCCACCTTGATCGGACAAAGGAACATCCCATGAGCCTTCGACCGCACAGGCTTCGGACAAGTGTCATGACCGGCGCCATGGCCCTGGTGCTTGGCGCAACCTTGCTGACCGGATGCTCATCGGCCACCCCTTCAGCCCCGACGGTCACGGTCACCGCGCCCCCCACCGTCAAGGTGGTCACCTTCAATCCGGCGACGAGCGGCAAGCTCATGGCAGCCAGGATCGAGAAACGGGCCAAGACCGCGGGAATGAAAGTCACCGCGGTGGAGTGCAAGAACTTTCCTGACATCAAGGTTGGCACTGCTACCGACTGTCAGATGAAGGTCAAGGGAGTCGAGGAGGGTCTCCGGGCCACCTTCACCCAGCGAGAGGGTCACTACGTGCTCAAGGCGCAGAAGCTGACCTGGTAGCCGTCTTTTGAACGCCGGCGTTGCCGAGTCGTTCCCCATTGCGTGAATCGCCGGGCGGGCTCCCACAGGGGAGCGTGCCCGGCGTCGCTATGAGATCAGTGTCCACGGCCTGAACCCTCACCTCGAAGCAACCAACGAAGGCAGCACTGCCCCCCGCGGTGCTGCCTTCAGGCGTGCCTGTCGAGATAACGAAACTGTCACACGATGAACAGGTAGGTGTCCAAGACTGTCACTTGGGCGTTCATCTAGGTGTTCGAACTGTCACAAGGTTTTCATAAGGTCAACACCGCATCGTGGCTCTGTTCCTATTCCCCCCGAAACAGGTGTGCGATGAAAGTTCTTGCTGGCAAGTTTCAAAGGTCGGCGGATTCGTCCGGCGGACCCTCGTCAGGGGCGCGACGCGCCCGAATCCGTGCGCGTCGTCCGAAACATGGCTCTCGGGCCCGACCTACCCGGCTGATGGCGACGGTATCCGCCTTGCTCCTGCCGGTAATGCTGGGCTTGCCCGCCGTCACGGCCCAGGCCGCCCTCGTAGCCCCGGTGGGCCAGGGCTTCACGGTGACGCCGTCCGACCTCTCGTTCATCCTCAAGCAGATCAAGATCGCTGAGGCGCACGTGGCCAACACCACGTCGTTGACCGGCCCCTGCGGAGCACTTGTCGGCACCGGCCCCAACCAGCTCGCGAGCCCCCTGCTCTCTTATGGGCTGCGGACGGTCGACGGCTCCTGCAACAACCTTCAGCCCGGTCAGGAGACCTTTGGCGCTGCGGATCAGGTATTCCCGCGTCTGGGCTCCAAGTCATTCAGGCCCGCTGAGGGTTCTCCGGCCAACTTCTTCGGCCCGGGCCCTGCCGGACCTCAGACGTCCTACGCGCAGAAGAAGGGCCTTGTCTTCGACTCCGAGCCGCGGACGATCAGCAACCTCATCGTGGACCAAACTTCGACCAACCCTTCGGCGATCGCGGCGGCCGGCAAGCCGGTCAGGACCCAGGGCGCCACGGGCGTGGTGCCGTGCACCACGGAGCCGACCGCGACAACTGCGGGCATACCGGTGGGCTGCATACCAGCGCATCAAACGCTGTTCATACCGAACGTGACCACGGACGTCGGCCTCTCGCCGCCGTACAACTCGCTGTTCACGATCTTCGGTCAGTTCTTCGACCACGGCGTGGATCAGACCGTCAAGAGCGGCGGCACGGTCTTCGTCCCGCTGAAGGCTGACGACCCGCTCATCGCCGGTCCAGACCACATCCTCGGAAACGCCGACGACTTGGCCGCGAACCTGCGCTTCATGGTGCTGACGCGAGGCCAGAGCCAGCCCGGCCCTGACGGCATCCTGGCCGACGTACTGCCGAGCACCCTTGGGGTGCTCTGCACGCCCGTCGTCCCCCCAGCCACCCCGGTCGCCAATACCCCCGCTGGCTGCGACGAAACCGCCGACAACGTCCAGGACGCGACCAACACCGACTCGCCCTGGGTCGACCAGAGCCAGACTTACACGTCGCACGCGTCTCACCAGGCGTTCCTGCGTGAGTATGAAATGGTCGGTGGCTCGCCGGTGTCCACTGGCATGCTGCTCTCCGGTAAGCCTCGTGTGACAGCCGCCGCAGCAACGGCCACCAATCCGGTGACCGACGGTGGCATCTCCACCTGGAAGTCGGTCAAGGAGCAGGCAGCTGCCAAGCTCGGCTTCCTGTTGACTGACGCGGACGTGGCGAACATCCCGATGCTCGCTGCGGACCCTTACGGCAACCTCATCCTGAGTAGCGCAACCGGTCTGCCGCAGTACGTGACGGCATCCGGCCTCGTCTCAGGAAACCTTGCCACCCCGGTGCCGGTGCCAGCCGACGTGAAGCACTTCGACACACCGTTCCTGACCTACATCGCGCACAGCGCCGTTCCCACGACGAACGCCGCCGGCGCTCTCCTTCCCGACGCCGACCTCGTTGCCGGCAAGAGCCTTGACACCCCAGTCCCCGCCGGAACGTACGACAACGAGCTGCTCGACGCGCACTTCGCCTGTGGTGACGGCCGTTGCAACGAGAACATCGCCCTGAGCAGCATCCACCAGGTGTTCCACTCGGAGCACGACCGTCTGGTTGGTGACATCCAGAAGACTCTGGACGCCAACCCAACGCTGCTCGCGGCGTACCACGACACGCTTGCAGGCCCAGGCCTAAACCGCACGTTCTCCTACGGCGAGCGTCTTTTCCAGGCTGCACGCTTTGTCACCGAGATGGAGTACCAGCACCTGGTCTTCGAGGAGTTCGCTCGCAAGATCCAGCCTGCGATCAACCCCTTCCAACCCTTCGCCTTCACCCAGACCGAGCTCAACCCGGCGATCAAGGCCGAGTTCGCTCACGCCGTGTACCGCTTCGGTCACTCCATGCTGACCGAGACGATCTCCCGGAAGAACGAGGACCTGCCAGGCCCAGATGGGGTGTTCGGCACCGCCGACGACGTCCGCGGGAGCCAGAACGACATCTCGCTGCTCGATGGGTTCCTCAACCCACCGACGTTCACGCAGAGCGTCCCCGGTGGGCCGTCAGGCGCGCTGACCTCGGAAGAGGCAGCGGGCAGCATCATCATGGGCATGTCGGACCAGGTCGGAAACGAGCTCGACGAGTTCGTCACCGAAACACTGCGAAGCAACCTGCTGGGCCTGCCTCTGGACCTGCCCACGATCAACATGACGCGAGCCCGCTCCGAAGGGGTCCCCACGCTGAACGTCCTTCGCCGTGAGCTGTTCGCGTCGACGAACGACGGCCAGCTGACCCCCTACACCAGCTGGGTCAACTTCGGAGAGCACCTCAAGCACCCGGAGTCGCTGATCAACTTCGTCGCGGCGTACGGCACGCACCCGTCCATCGCCGGCGCAACGACGCTGGCGAGCAAGCGGGAAGCTGCACGGCTGATCGTCAACCCCAATGTCCTCGCCGGCGAGGTTGCTCCTGCTGACGCTTCGGCGTTCATGAACAGCGCCGCAGCAACCAGTGGTCTCGACAATGTTGACCTGTGGGTCGGTGGCCTCGCGGAGGTCACGAACCTGTTCGGCGGTCTGCTGGGAAGCACGTTCAACTACGTGTTCGAGAACCAGCTGACCAATCTGCAGAACGGCGACCGCCTGTACTACCTGGCGCGCACCCCGGGCATGAACCTGAGGACCCAGCTCGAGGGCAACTCGTTCGCCGAGCTGATGATGCGCAACACGAACGCTCAGGCCCTGAAGGCCGATGCATTCGCCACGGCGGACTGCAAGTTCGAGCTGAAGAACCTGGCTGGAACAACTGCGGGTTTCGCGTCATTCGGCAACACGGTCGCGGACGACCTCACGACCCCAGGGTGCGACGAGACGGCTCTGCTGATCCGCATGCCTGACGGCACGATCAAGTACCGCGCGGTCAACACCGTCAATCCCTCCGGGATCAACGGCCAAAGCGTCTACAACGGGACAACCAACGTGGACCGCGTCTACGGCGGCAACGACAACGACACCTTCTGGGGTGGTCTCGGCAACGACATCATCGACGGCGGTGGCGGCGCTGATGTAGCCCTCGGAGGTGAGGGCAACGACATCATCACCGACTTCGCCGGTGACGACATTCTGAAGGGCGGACCTGGCAACGACGCCATTGATGCCGGTCCCGGCCTTGACATCGTGCTGGGTGGCGATGGCAACGACTTCACCAACGGTGGAGCTAATACGAACTCGACCTTCGCCGGCCCCGGTGACGACATGGTGATCGCTGGACAGGGCCCAGACGAAGTGTTTGGCGATGGCGGCAACGACTGGGAAGAGGGCGGCGACCAGCCGGACCTCCTGATCGGGGACAGCAGCAACCTGTTCTTTCTGGACGACAGCCAGAGGCCAGGTCACGACATCCTGATCGGCCAAGGCGGCGACGATGACTACGACATGGAGGGTGGCGACGACATTGGTGTCGCCGGTCCCGGAATCGAGAAGGTCGCCGGAGGGTCCGGCTACGACTGGGAAATCGGTCTGAGCGACCCCCAGCCGCAGGACGCGGACCTGGCGCTGCCGATCATCCCTCTGGGGATCCTGGGGATCGGTGTTCGGGACAGATTCAACGAGGCGGAGGCGCTCTCTGGCGGAAACCTCAACGACACCCTGCGCGGTGACAGCATCGTGCCGTCAGCGATCGGTGGCGCCGGGTTCATCGGCTGCGACGTCTTGGATCAGGCGGGCCTTGACCGTATCGCGGGTCTTGACGCCCTGGTACCTCCACTGAACACCCCGGCGGCCTCGGTCATTGCGGCGTCCGCATCCAAGGACTGCCCGCTTCTTACCCCCGGCACGAACGTCTGGGGCGATGGCAACATCCTCCTCGGCGGTGGCGGCAGTGACCTGCTCGAGGGACGTGGCGCCAACGACATCATCGATGGTGACATGTACCTCAGCGTCCGTCTGAGTGTGAGGACCAACCCGGCCGACCCGGCCTCGGAGATCGGCAGCGCCGGAATCGAGAACCCAGGCCAGAGTGCCATGACCAGCCAGTACCTTCGTGACGCAGCTGGGGCCCTCACTGGGCCGACACTCCAACAAGCGGTATTCGCCGGAACGGTCAACCCCGGCAACATCGTGGCGGTCCGCGAGATCCTGACCGGCACCGGCGGCACAGACACGGCCATGTTCTCGGGCGTGCGGGCCAACTACACGGTCACGACGGTCCCTGCTGGTGCGGCACTTGGCGCGCCTGGTTCGGTGACCACGGTCACTGACCTGGTCGGCCTTGATGGCACTGACACGGTGACCAATGTGGAGGTCCTGCAGTTCGCTGACACGGCGACTCCGGGGGCTCCGACGGCTCTTACCGCCGTTGGTGGGGTGGCTACGGCCACGGTTACCTGGGTGGCGCCGCTGCTGAAC
>JBBRZV010000042.1:0-26339 GCA_038236365.1 Actinomycetales bacterium
AGCAACCCGAAGGCCACCAAACCAAACCAGGATCAAACTTGGCATCGATTTTTGGCACGCTGTTGAGTTCTCAAGAATCGCACGCACACCAACACAAGACCAACAAAGCCACGCATCGGGGCAACCGTTCAAACTTACCTGACCCACAAGGCCCAGTCAAACCCACCCGAATCCGTAGATCCAGGGTGGTCGAGGAGGGCTTGGCTTGTTGGGCCGTGGACGACTTTAGCATCGATCTGGGGCCACTCCTGACCACCGGAACGCCGTCCTGACCCGGCGACCGTCAAGGGGCGACGATCAGACCGGAGGCACACCTCGGCGGCGGTCGCTGAAGCGACGGTCTCTCCGTGAGGCGTACGAAAGCCGGTGCAGCAGCTCGGTCCTCAGCTCGTCGGCCTCGATGATGGCGTCCAGTACGAGATCGGAGGCCAGCCGTTCGAGGTCGACGTCCTGCTCGTACTCGCGACGTCGCTCACTCACGAACTGCTCGCGTTCAGCCAGGTCCGCTATCTCGGCGATCTTGTTGGCGTAGACGGCGTTGACAGCCGCCTCGGGGCCCATCACCGCTATCCGCGCGGTCGGCAGCGCGATCGTGGCGTCCGGCCCGAACCCCGGGCCGGCCATCGCATAGAGACCCGCGCCGTAGGCCTTGCGCACGATGACCGAGAACTGCGGCACCGTGGCCTCGGAAACAGCCGTGATCATCTTGGCGCCGTGCCTGATGATGCCGGCCCTCTCGACCTCCGAGCCGATCATGAACCCGGGGACGTCGGCCAGGTAGATCAAGGGGATGGAGAAGGCGTCGCACAGCCAGATGAACCGCGCCGCCTTGTCTGCGCTGTCGACGAACAGCACGCCGCCCTTGACCGCGGAGTTGTTGGCGACCACACCCACCGTGCTCCCCGCCATCCGGCCGAACCCGGTGACCAGCTCCGCGGCATACAGCGGCTTGAGCTCGAAGAACGAGTCCTGGTCCACGAGCCCGTCGATGACCTCGTGGATGTCGAACGGCTGGCTCTCGATCTCGGGGACCGTCGTGCGGGTCAACGCCTGCGTCGGTTCCTCGGACACGTATGACGGCCCCTCCGACCGCCAGTTAGACGGCACATAGGAGAAGTAGAGCTTGGCCAGGTCGATCGCATCATGGTCGTCGGACGCCAGCAGGTCTCCGCAGCCGGACACGGTGCAGTGCATCCGTGCACCGCCCATGTCCTCCAGCGAGACCGTCTCGCCGACCACCATCTCGGCCATGCGGGGGCTGCCGAGGTACATCGACGCGTTGCCGTCGACCATGATCACGATGTCGGTGAAGGCCGGGATATAGGCACCGCCGGCAGCCGAGGGGCCGAAGAGACAGCAGATCTGAGGGACCTTGCCCGAGAGAGCGACCTGGTTGTGGAAGATCTTTCCGGCGCCACGTCGACCGGGAAAGAGGTCCACCTGGTCGGTGATCCGCGCACCGGCCGAGTCGATGAACCAGAAGATGGGCAGCTCCTCGCGCAGCGCCATCTCGGTGGCGCGGATGATCTTCTCGACGGTGCGAGCGCCCCATGACCCCGCCTTCACGGTCGGGTCGTTGGCCACGACGATGGCCGGCCGGCCGTCCACGGTGCCTCGCCCGGTGACCACCCCATCGGCCGGCAGGCCCGGGGACATCGCGTTGGCAAAGCGCCCGTCCTCAACGAAGGAGCCGACGTCGAACAGCAGCGAGATGCGGTCACGGACATAGAGCTTCTGCTGGGACTCCAGCTTGGCCGCGGCCTTCGGCGGCGGCGTCGCCGATGCGGCGTGAGCCGAGTTCAGACGCCGGCGCACGTCAGCGACCCGCGGGTCGCCGTCAGGGTTCGGGCCGGCAAAGGGTGCCTGCGGCTGGGAGCGGACGTCCGTCATACCGACATCTCCTGGGGTCTGTGTAGTCGGGTGGGTCAGGCGCTGGGCAGACCGAGGCCGCGAGCGATGACCATGCGCTGGACCTCACTCGTGCCCTCACCGATCTCGAGGATCTTGGCATCACGGTAGAAGCGGGCCACCGGGAACTCTTCCATGAAGCCGTTCCCGCCGAAGATCTGCGTGGCAATCCGCGTCGCCGAGACCGCCGCCTCGGTGGAGTAGAGCTTGGCCACGGCGGCCGCCTGTTTGACCTCCTTGACCGAGCGACGGCCGGCGTGCAGCTCGTCCTTGAGCCAGGCAGCCTTGTAGGTCAACGTGCGGGCCGCCTCGACCATCACGGCCATGTCGGCCACCTTGAACGAGACGCCCTGGTTGACGCCGATGGGCCGGCCGAAAGCTATCCGGGTCTTGGCATATTCGGTTGAGGCCTCAAGGCATCCCTGGGCCAGACCGAGCGCCAGCGCGCTGATCGCGATACGTCCGTCGTCGAGGGTCTTGAGGAACTGTTTGTAGCCCGAACCCTGTTCTCCCAGAAGGTTTTCGGCCGGGACGCGGCAGTTGTTGAAGGAGAGGCCATGAGTGTCGGAGGCGTGCCAGCCCAGCTTTTCGTAAGGTGCCTCGACGATGAATCCCGGTGTGCCGGATGGAACCAGGATCGTGCTGATCTGTGCGGAGCCATCAGCGTTCTCGCCGGTCCGGGCAGTAACCGTCACGACGGAGGTGATGTCGGTGCCGCTGTTGGTGATGAAGGCCTTCGAACCGTTGACCACCCAGGAGTCGCCATCCAATCGACCCTTGGTCTTGGTGGCACCCGCATCAGAGCCGGCCTCGGACTCGGTCAGACCGAACGCCGCCAGCGCCCGACCAGTCACGAGGTCTGGAAGCCACTGCTCCTTCTGCTCCTGGGTGCCGTAGGTGAGGATCGGGTTGATGCCCAGGCCGACACCCGCGGAGAGCGTGATGCCGATGGACTGGTCCACCCGGCCGAGCTCTTCGATAGCCACGCAGAGGTTCGTGAAGTTGCCGTCGCCCCCGCCGAACTCCTCGGGCACGACCAGGCCGAAGAGCCCGAGGTCACCCATCTTGGGGATCAGGTCGACCGGGAAATGATGGTCGCGATCCCAGCCGGCCACGTACGGCGCCACCTCGGCCTCGGCGAACTCGCGCACCACCGCACGGAAGTCTTCATGGTCCTTGCTGAGCTCGAACATGGGATGGGCCTTCCGTCGACACTCACGATAATCTCTGGGTCCTACTTGACGTTGACGTAAACGTAAAGCATCCTGACGGACATGACAAGGGTGAACCCGGTGAGAGAACCACGAACAGCCCGCGACGGAAGGACCTGGACGATCGCGCAGCTTGCCGACGAGTTCGCCGTCACTCATCGCACCATCCGTTACTACGAGGATCTCGGCCTCATCTCCCCCGAACGTCGGTCCACGGCGCGCATCTACCACCGTCGTGACCGCACCAGGCTCAACCTGATCCTGCGGGGCAAGCGGCTCGGCTTCCCCCTCGAGGAGATCCGCACGATCATCGACCTGTATGACGAGCCGCGGGGTCAGGCGAGCCAGCTCAGCTACGTGCTGGACCAGATCCACGCCCGGCGCGCCGACCTCGAGCGTCGGCGCGCTGACATCCAGGACGGGCTCAGGGAGCTGGATGACTTCGAGGGTCGATGTCAGGCCGACCTGCGGGCGCTCGGCAGTGGTCGACCCGCGCGCGAGGCCGACAGAAGCCTCACTTGACCCAGATCTGGCTCAGCAGCGGGCCAACCAGTGCGTTGCTCTGGTAGTCCCCGACCCTCTCGGACACGAACCAGACGCCGGTGTTGTTTCCCAGGGACACCACCGGCGCGTCATCGGTGACCATGCGATCCACCTCGGTCCACAAGCGGGCGGCCCCGCCCGGGTCGGTCAGCCCCGCCGCGTGAGCTTCGGCGGCAACGCGCTCGATCTTGGGGTTGCAGTACCCCGTTCCGCCGACCCCCGACCTGCAAGAGAACTCGTTGTCGTAGAACTGAGATGCGTCCGGAAAGTCGGCACTCCAACCTGGTGCCGAAGTGATCTGCGCCTGGCCGAAAGGCCCCAGGAAGTCGAAGTCGTCCGGCAGCTCCTGAAGACTGACCCGGTAGCCGAGGTCCCTGAGAACCGTCGCGAAGTAGAGGTTGAGCGCGTGCCCAGCACCGCTGGCCAGGCCTCGGACGGTCACAGCCATGCCACGGGTGCCGGAGAGTGTGACGAGCTCATTGGCCCTGGCCAGGTCGGGACCGTGGTACCCATCGTTCGCCGGCCCTGAGGTGTAGGGGCAGTACCAGCGGTAGCTCGGGAAGTTCGGCGGAAGGACCTGACAGGTCAGGTCGAAGCGGCCGATGGCCCCCTCGATCTCGACCAGCCGATTGCGGTCCACAGCGTAGTTGAGGGCCTGACGGGCGCGCACGTCGTTGAACGGAGCCATCCGGGTGTTCAGGTGCTCGAACACGGTTTGGGCACGCCCCTGGGGCTTGAGCTGCGACGGATAGCGCTTGGCCAGGTCGTCCCGAACGGATGCGGAAGCGGGGAATACCCGCACGACGTCCGCGCGGCCCTGGATGACCTCGTTGGCGGCAGCCTTCCCGTCTGTCACCTTGGCGAAGCGGATGACGTCGGGGTAGCCGGCGGGTTGCGCCGCGAACGACCACTGCCAGAAGAAGGTGTTGGGGCTGAGCGTGAATCTCTTTCCCTGCTGGTAGGCAGAAATCATGTAGGGCCCGGTGCCCGGAACCGGGACTTTGGACACAGTGGCAGGGGTGCCGGGTGGAACCGGATAGACGAGCCAGGCCAGCTTGTCCATGAACGCTGGGTCTGGCGCCACGAGGTTGAAGGTCACGCTTCGGGTCACGTTGTCGGTGATCAGCCCGGCCGACAGGTCGCACGACGCCGGGTGGTCGATGCAGTTCCGGCCGCCGATGACGCCCGCGTAGTACTCAGGGTTTCCGCCCACGGTCAGAGCCTTGAGCAGGCCCGTCCTGAAGTCCGAGGCGTTGACCTCTCGACCCGTCGAGTAGCGGACTCCCGGTCGCAGCGTGAAAGCGTAGGTCTTGTTGGCGTTGCTGGGGCGAGGCAGCGCCACGGCCAGGTCCGGGACGAGCGACTCGCTGCCCAGGCCTCCGGACATCCCGAAGGCCACCAGCCCGTCGTAGACGAACTTCTCAGCGGTGACGGTGTAGGGGTCATAAACGGCAGCCGGATCAACGTCAAGCTCTCCAGGGAGCTCGTAGGCCGCCACCCGGAGCGTTCCGCCCCTGTGCCCGGCGTCGGCGAACGCGCCAGCGGCTACCCAGATGCTGCCCCCCGCGGCAGCCAGACCTCGGGGTGAGGCACCGACGTACCTGGTGCCGACAACTTCGTTGGATGTGGGATCGATCCGGCTGATGGTGCCGTCGTACTCGTTGCTGACCCACACTGAATCGCCCTCCACCACGAGCGAGTGGGGACCGTCGCCGACGTTGATCGTCCGGGCTGCACCCGTGGCCCGGTTGATCCGGGTCACGCTCTGCGACAGCTGGCTGGCCACCCAGACGTCCCCGGGTGTGAGCGCAACTCCTCGCGGTCCGGCTCCGACGACCACCGACCTGCCTGGCTGCAAAGTCTTCGGGTCGATCTCCACGACGGTGCCGTCCACAGCGCTGCAGACCCATAAAGACGTCTTGTCAATGGCAATGCCGTCGGGGCCTCCTCCGACCTCGACAGCCTTATCGGTCTGATCGGTGGCGGGGTCGATCCGCTGGATGGTGCCGTCATCACTGTTGGCAACCCAGACACCGTCCGGGCGGCTGGCGATGGCGGCCGGGTGAACTCCCACCGGGATCCGGTCCACGACGGTATTCGACACGGTGTTGATCCGGGAGACGGTGCCGTCGTCGAAGTTGGCGACCCAGACGTCATGGGCTGTGACCGTGATCGCGACGGGCGAGGCCCCCACGGGGATGGTCTGAACAACGGCCCGGGTGTCGGGATCGATTCGTGACACGGTGCTGTCAGTGCGGTTGGCCGCCCAGAGCGACCCCGCGCCGTACGCGAGGGCGTCGGGGCTGAGACCAACGTTCACCGATCCCGCCAGACTGCCGTCGCGGTTGATCGAGCCGATGCTGTTGGCGGGGAAGGATGGCGGTCCCGACTGGATCCAGAGATGGGCAACCGAGATGGCAATGCCGGTCGCCAGAACGACTGCAACTGCCCCAGTCGCCAGATGTGCCCGACGGCCACTGAGACGAAAGGGACCGCGGAGACGAGAGAGCACAGGAGCGCTGGGCTCGTGAGGTGCCTCGTCCGTGGTCAACGGCAGCTCCTGGGAGCGTGGGGCGATGACGGACTCCGGGACGGGGGGTTTCACGTGAGTGGGTCGCCGCCAGTCGAGTGCCTCGGCTTGGGTCAACACAGCCTGATGCAGCTGCTGAAGGGGTGAGCTTGGCTCGATCCCCAGCTCCTCGGCGAGCCGGTTCCGCAGCTCGCGGTAGGCGGCCAGCGCATCGGACTGCCGACCGCTTCGGTACAGCGCCGTGATTCGCTGCGCCTGCAGCTGTTCCCACAGTGGATGCTCCGCGACCAGACCGTCGATCTCGGGAAGGGCGTCCGCGTGAAGGCCCAGAGCAAGCTCTGCCTCGATCCTCAGCCCTCGTGCGGTCTGCCGCATCTCATCCAGCCGCGCGGCGAGGGGAGTCACGAAACCCAGATCTGCCACGTCCGCGAGCACCTCGCCGCGCCAGAGGTCGAGCGCCCGTTTCAGCTGGTCCGACGCCTCTTCATAGGCACCACGGTCGATGGCCCGGTGTCCAGCGCTCAACAAGCTCTCGAAGATCGCGGCATCCACCGCTGATCCACTGGTGTCAAGGCGATAGCCGCCCCGTTCGGTGACCAGGACCTGCCCAGGCGCGCCATGTCTCCGATCGGGCTCAAGCACCTCGCGGAGGTGGAACACATACGTCTGCACCGTGGTGACGAACCCCCCCGGCGCCCGCTCCCCCCACAGTGCGTCCGCGAGTCGGCCGACCGACACAACCCCGCCGTACTCGGCGAGCAGCATGGCCAGAACCGCGCGTTGCTGATGACCACCCAGCGGAAGCCGCTCATCAGAACGACTTACCTGAAGGGGCCCGAGCATGGCGAAGCAGAGACCTGTCCCACCGCCCTCAGTTGCCCCTGACACGACCACCACGCCTCTTACCAACGACCATCCCAAGGTACTGCGGAGGAACGGTAAGTGGCACCCCAATTTCGCAGTCACTTCCAAGCACATTCCAAGGGCTTCCGAGCCGGGTCCAAGTGCCCTCCGAGCACCACGGGATCAGATGAACACATCCATCACATCCCCGCCCGTCGAAGGTGATAACGGGCTCAACACAAAGGAGGCGCGACATGCGCACAGCACGTCGCCTCATTGCCACCCTCGTCGGCGTCGCCTTCTGGACCGTCGTCGCAACCACGGTCGCGCAAGCCCAACGGCTGCATGACCCGACCTTCATCCAGGGCCCGACAACCCCCACCCCTACCCCAACGTCATACTGGACGTACGCGCTTATCGCGGTCCTCGCGGCACTCCTGGCAGTTGCCGTGGTGGGCCTCGTCGCCTCGCTGCGTCATTCACGTTCGACCCGTCAGTCGCCGATGCTGCACGCCTGACCAAAGCAGGTAGCGGGGGCCCAACTGGGCCCCCGCTACCTCGTTCGCCGCTACCTCGTTCGCCGCTACCTCGTTCGCCGCTACCTCGTTCCCGGCTACCTCGTTCACCTCAAGGCCGACCCGCCTCACCCCCGGCCGCGACGCGGATGACCCGCATCGCGTCATACAGCTCCAGGAAGCTCGTGCTCAGCGGGGCCATCCCGATCCGGATGCCGTCGGGTGCGCGGAAGTCAGGGATGACACCCCGCTCCCAGAGCACGGGCATCAGCTCCCGGAAGTCAGGACGAACGATCGTCACGTGGCCGCCCCGCTGGGAGGTCTCGCGAGGGGAGGCAACCCGGACGCCGAGATCTTCCGGCCACGAGTCCACGATCTCGATCGCGAAGCTGGTCAGCAGCACGGACTTGGCGCGGATCGCCTCGATGCCCGCCTCGGCGATCAGCTCGACACCGTGACGCACCGGGAGCATGCCGAGGATGGGAGGCGTGCCGCTGACCACGTTCCGGATGCCGTCGGCCGGGGCGTACCCGGGGCCCATCTCAAAGGCATCCTTGCGACCCATCCATCCCCAGATCGGCTGTTGAACGAGGCCGTGCAGCCCGGACCGGACGTACCCGAAGGCCGGTGAGCCGGGTCCTCCGTTGAGGTACTTGTAGGTGCAGCCCACGGCGAGGTCGACGCCCCACTCGTCAAGATGGATGGGGACCGATCCGGCTGAGTGGGACAGGTCCCACAGGACTAGAGCCCCGGCATCGTGGGCGAGCGCCGTGATCCTGGGGACGTCCGCCACGAAACCCGAGCGGTACACGACGTGGCTCAACACCACGAGGGCAGTCCGGTCACCCACTGCTTCTGCGACCTGCTGGGGCTGGATCCCGGTCTCGGGGTTGGTCTCGACCCATCGAAGCGTGAGTCCAAGCTCGGCCGCAATCCCTTCCATGACATAGCGATCCGTCGGGAAGTTGTCGGTGTCCAGCACGATCTCGTCTCTCCCCGGCCGCGCCCCCAGTGCTGCCCGCGACAGCTTGTAGAGCATGACGGTGGTCGAGTCCGCGACCACGGTCTGTCCCGGTGCAGCACCGATGACCCCGGATCCGATGAGGTCGCCGATGGTCTCGGGCCACCTCATCCACTCGTCATCCCAGCCACGGATCAGCCGGGTGCCCCAGGCGTGGCTGATGAACGACGGCATAGCCTCGGCCGTAGCCACCAACGGCCTGCCCAGGGAGTTGCCGTCGAGGTAGGCCACGACACCCTCGGCGGGCAGGAACCGGTCCCGGAAGCGCGCCAGCGGATCGTGTGTATCGAGCTCTTTCGCGCGGTCCAGAAAACTGTCCAAGTCGGGAGTCACACCCCGACTCTAGGACCGGCCGCACGCTTCGGCGTCCTCGCTGGCTGCAGGGGTCGAGACCGCGGTAGTCCGCCTCCCCCACATCACGCGCTAGGCTCCGCAGGCATGGCGCCCATCAGCAAGGTCTTGATCGCGAACCGCGGCGAGATCGCGGTCCGAGTCGCTCGCGCATGCAAGGACAGCGGGATCGTCTCGGTTGCCGTCTACGCAGATCAGGACCGGGACGCGATGCACGTCAAGGTCGCCGACGAGGCTTACTCGCTTGACGGAGCGACATCGGCGGATACCTATCTCTCCCAGGAGAAGCTGCTCGCCATCGCCGACAAGGCCGGGGCGGATGCGGTACACCCGGGCTATGGCTTCCTGGCCGAGAACGCGTCGTTTGCCCAGGCAGTGGTCGACGCCGGGCTGATCTGGATCGGACCCCCCCCAGAGGCGATCGACGCCCTGGGCGACAAGGTCAAAGCGCGCCATATCGCGACCCGCGCGGACGCGAACATGGTCCCCGGCACGCTGGACCCGGTCACGAGCAGCGACGAGGTGGTGGCCTTTGCGCAGCAGCACGGTCTTCCCGTCGCCATCAAGGCTGTCTTCGGTGGTGGCGGCCGCGGGATGAAGGTCGCCCGCACCATGGAAGAGATCCCCGAGCTGTTCGACTCCGCCACCCGTGAGGCGGTCGCCGCATTCGGCCGCGGCGAGTGCTTCGTCGAGCGCTACCTGGACAAGCCCCGCCACGTCGAGACCCAGTGCCTGGCCGACAACCACGGCAACGTCGTCGTCGTGTCGACCCGCGACTGCTCGCTGCAGAGGCGTCATCAGAAGCTCGTCGAGGAGGCACCCGCGCCGTTCCTCTCCAAGGACCAGAACGCCGAGATGGTCCGCGCCTCCAAGGCGATCCTGCTAGAGGCCAACTACCGAGGTGCCGGGACCTGCGAGTTCCTGGTCGGACAAGACGGCGTCATCTCCTTCCTGGAGGTCAACACCCGGCTTCAGGTGGAGCACCCGGTCACTGAGGAGGTCACCGGCATCGACCTGGTCCGCGAGCAGTTCAGGATCGCCAGCGGTGAGACGCTCGGCTACCCCGACCCCACCCCCACCGCCCACTCGATCGAGTTCAGGATCAACGGCGAGGACGCCGGCCGCGACTTCATGCCGGCACCAGGGGTCGTCGCCGAGTTCCGTCCTCCGTCAGGACCCGGGGTGCGGCTGGACTCCGGCGTCGAGTCGGGCGACGTCATCGGCGGTGCCTTCGACTCGATGCTCGCCAAGCTGATCATCACCGGCAAGGACCGCACGCAGGCGCTGGCCCGGGCACGCCGCGCCCTGGGAGAGTTCGTCATCGAGGGCATGCCGACGGTGCTGCCCTTCCACCGTGCGGTCGTCGCGGACGAGGCTTTCGCACCCAAGGACCCGCGCCAGCCCTTCACCATCCACACCCGCTGGATCGAGACGGAGTTCGTCAACACCATCCCCCCGTATGCCGGCGTCGTCGCCGATGCTCCCGAGGGGCCCGGCGAACGTCAGAGTGTCGTCGTCGAGGTCGGTGGCAAGCGCCTCGAGGTGGTACTGCCGGGTGGGCTCTCACTCGGTGGTGGCGCCACGAAGAAGAAGGCACCAAAGCGCGCCGGTGGTGGCAAGGCCCGCGCCGCAGCCTCTGGCGACTCACTGACCGCCCCAATGCAGGGAACGATCGTCAAGATCGCGGTCGAGGAGGGCCAGACCGTGGAGGTTGGCGACCTCGTGGTCGTGCTCGAGGCGATGAAGATGGAGCAGCCGATCAACGCCCACAAAGCGGGAACCATCACCGGCCTGTCCGCAATCGTGGGCGAGACGGTGACCAACGGCGCCCTGATCGCGGAGATCAAGGACTGAACGACCCGCGGTGTGGACTCCCGCGACCAAGGATGGACAAGGCATCGGTATCGGTCCACGCTGGATCCATGCGCGCAGCTGCGCCTGGCCTGGTGCTCCTGAGTGTGCTGTTCGCCGCAGGATCAGCACCGACGATCACGGCAGGGGCAGCACCCATGCTCAGCGCTGGGACGCCGGCGGCGGTCGTGGCGACACCACGATCGTGGCCGACCGATCATGGAGACAACCGCCGGTCGGGCTTCTACCCTTCGGGGACGTTGTTTCGTCACTTGAGCCGGGCGTGGGCCCATGGTCTCGACGGCGCGGTGTACGGCTCCCCAATCGCCGTCGGCGTCTACGTCATCGTCGCGACCGAGAACAACACTGTCTATGAGATCAACGCGACCACGGGAGTAATCCGCTGGCGTCGTCATCTGCACGCACCGGCTCCGACGTCGAGCCTCGCGTGTCCGGGCAACATCTCCCCGAGTGGCATCACGGGCACCCCTGCGTACGACTCGGTCACCAACCGGATCTTCGTAGTGACCAACTCCGTCAGTGCAGGCTTCGGTGCACATCATGAGATCTTCGGGCTCAACGCCAGCACCGGAAGAACGGAGGTCAACCGGAGGATCGCCGTCCCCGGCCAGGCCGAGAACGCCGAGCAGCAACGGGGTGCCCTTGCCGTTGCCGGTGGAAATGTGTACATCCCCTTCGGGGGGCTGGCGGGTGACTGCGGCCAGTACAAGGGGGCCGTGATCTCACTGAAGGCCAACGGCCGGCTGGGCGCCACCGCGTGGGTGGTTCCCACCAGCAGGGAAGGCGCTATCTGGGCACCCGGTGGCCCGGTGGTCGCCAGTGACGGCTCGGTTTTCGTCGCGACCGGTAACGGGGCATCGACAGGCGGCGCATACGACGGCTCGGACTCGGTAACAAGGATCAGCCCGACCTCGAGACGACTCGACTTCTTCGCACCAACCACATGGGCAGCCGACAATGCCGCTGACCTTGATCTTGGCTCGATGACGCCGGCACTGACGGCCAACGGCTACATCCTGCAGGCGGGGAAGTCAGGAACGGGTTATGTGCTCAGAGCCGGACACCTCGGCGGCATCGGGGGCCAGGTGTTCAGCGGACCCCTCTGTAGTGCCTTCGGCGTGTCTGCAGTGACCGGAAACACGGTGTACCTGCCGTGCACCGACGGGCTGAGCCGCGTCGACGTGAACGCCGCGGGACGGTTCAGCCGGGTGTGGCACATTGCCGGCGTCACCAGCTCACCCGTCGCCGGCCGCGGTGCGCTCTACGCCGTGGCCGGAGCCAGATTGTTGGCAATCAGCGGCGCAGGCAGGTTGGTCGGCTCGATCGCGCTCGGGTCAGCGACCACTCGCTTCGCTACCCCGGCGCTGTGGCGAGACAAGGTGTTCGTGGGCACCACCACAGGGATCGTCGCGATCAACGTCGGCTGACCCCCATGCCGCTGCGCTGGATCGGCCGAGATGGCTGGCAACCTGACCGGCTGGCAACCTGACCGGCTGACAACATGACCGGCTGACAACCTGACCGGCTGGCGGCTCGGCGGACCTAGACTTCCGGCATGTTCACCGCACTCGCCAGCGCCGCGACGTCGGCGTCGGGTCCCCCCGTCGCCAGACTGCTCGTCATCATCGTGCTGCTCGGGTTCGGGTTCCCGCTGGTCCGCAAGCTGCGCAGGACGGCATCCGAGAGGCGGAAGCGCCGCTGGATCGAGGAGGGTCTGATGGACCCCCCTGCCATTGACCCCAAGGCCAGTAGCCCTTCCGAGTAGCCGGTGGTCAGTCCACCCAGTGAAGGCGGCGGGCCGCCTCGGCGATCGAGCCCGACATCGACGGGTAGACCGTGATCGTGTTGGCCATCTGATCCACCGTCAGCCGGTGCTGAACCGCGAGCGCGACCGGGAAGATCAGCTCTGATGCGCGCGGCGCCACCACGACCCCACCGATGATCGTGTTGCTGCCGTTGGCTGCGAAGAGCTTGACGAACCCGTCACGGAAGTTCTCCATCTTGGCCCGGGGGTTGGTCGAGAGCGGCAGCATGACCGCGCGCGCGTCGATGATCCCCTCGTCGACCTCCCTCTGAGTATGACCGACGGTGGCGATCTCGGGGTCGGTGAAGATGTTGGCGCTGACACCCTGGACGTCGAGAGGAGCCACGGCGTCCCCTAAGGCGTGCGACATCGCAATACGGCCCTGCATCGCCGCCACTGACGCAAGGGGAAGCACCCCGGTGCAGTCGCCCGCGGCATACACCCCCCTCACCGAGGTTCGCGAGACCCGGTCGACGCGCACATGGCCCGAGTCGGTGAGGACCACGCCCGCCTCGGTCAGCCCCAGGTCCTGCGTCGTGGGGATCGAGCCCACGGCCAGCAGGGCGTGCGACCCGGTGACCTCACGCCCGTCCTCAAGGGTGACGACCACACCGTCGCCCACGCGCCTGGCGCCCAGCGCACGTGAGCGGTTCATGATCTGCATCCCACGACGGCGAAAAACGTTCTCGATCACGGTGGCCGCGTCGGCATCCTCACCGGGGAGAACACGCTCACGGGACGAGACAAGCACGACCTCGCTACCCAGCCCGAGGTAGGCGTGGGCCAGCTCGGCGCCGGTCACACCCGACCCGACGACGATGAGCCGTTTCGGGACCTCGGACAAGGCGTAGATGTGCTGCCAGGTCAGAATCCGCTCCCCGTCGGGTAGCGCTGAGTCCATGACGCGAGGGGTGGAACCGGTAGCCACCAGCACGATTTCCGCGTCAAGCTCCTCGGTGGCTCCGTCGTCCAGCTGCACAGACACCTGCGCCGGTGACATCAGCCGACCGACACCGCGGCATACGCGGACGCCAACGGTCTCCAGCCGGGCCTGGATGTCGCGGCTCTGCGCGGCGGCGAGATCCAGGATGCGCGCGTTGATGGCGCCCATATCGGTGGGAGGCTCGTGCTCCCCATTCGCCCCGGTGTCCACCCTTCCCCGCTCAGCGTCCATCTCGAAGCGGGACAGAAAGTCCGAGGTCGCGATCAAGGTCTTGCTCGGGACGCAGTCGGTCAGCACCGCGGCGCCGCCCAAGCCCTCACGGGCGACCATCGTGACAGTCGCTCCGAGCTGGGCGGCGACGAGCGCTGCCTCGTATCCACCGGGGCCGCCACCGAGGACGACAACTGACGTATCGCGTTGGCTCACGAGCGCTATCCAACCACTGCGCGGTCGTGTGACTCCGTCGAGGCGTTATCGGGTGTTGCCCGTGTGCCCCAGCGAGAACGAGCCCGGCTGCGGCCACACCAGAAGTCCGTGTGGACCCGCGTTCACCCTGATCCTCCTGATCAGGGCGCCCGTGGACGTGTTCAGGACGTAGACCTCTGCGTTGTAACGGCCGGAGAGCCATAGCTGCGAGCCGTCCGAGGTGACTCCTCCCATGTCGGGCGATCCTCCACCGGGAATCTTCCACGTGGCCGTGATGGCAAGGGATGAGGCGTCAAGAACCGAGATGGAGCCCGCATCGCGATTGCTGACGAATATCCTCCTGCCCTCACGGTCGGGATAGATGCCGTGTGCACCGAAGCCGGTGTGGATGAACCGCTCGACGTGCCGGCTCTTCGCGTTGATGACCCACACCCCGTTGCGCAACATGTCGGCCACCAGGAAGCGGGTGCCGTCCGGGGTGAGGCGCACGTCTTGTGGCATCGCCGAGGCGCCCGGCTCGAGGTTGCTCCTTGGCCCGCCCATCGCCATGGCCGCACCGGGGCTGGTGGCGCCAGGGGTCGCGGCGACGT
This sequence comes from Actinomycetales bacterium, assembly GCA_038236365.1. Taxonomy (GTDB): domain Bacteria; phylum Actinomycetota; class Actinomycetes; order Actinomycetales; family Dermatophilaceae; genus UBA4719. Next base: position 14,558 of record JBBRZV010000042.1, read on the forward strand.
TGAGGTTGATGACCGCAACGACCTTGGTGGCCTGGCGGTCGATCACGAGCAGTTTGCCGCTGAACTCGCAGCTGGCCAGGAAGAAGGACAGGTCGGCGGAGTAGTCGGCGTGGTTCACGCCGCGGCAGGGCACCGGCAGAGACCGTTCGAGAGCCATGGTCCGGGGGTTGAGCACGTCGATCCGACGCAGCCGCTCTGCCATCGCCAGGGCATGAGAGCCAACTGGGGCGAAATACAGGTTGTAGGGGTCCTGCACCTGGACCCGCTTGCCCGGCCTGCCGGTCCTCGGGTCGATCGGCACCATGTCGTTGCCGATGTCGTCGTTGACCCACAGCGTCTTCATGTCCCAGCTCGGCACGACGTGCTGGGGTTCGCGGCCGGTGGGATAGGTGCCGATGACCCTGAAGGTCTTCGGGTCGATCACCTGCATCGTGTTGGCAAGGCTGTTGGGGACGTAGACCAGGCTCCTGGCCGCCCTGGCAGTCTCGGAAAGCATGCCGGCGCCCGCACCGGCATAGACGTTGACCGGGCCGCTCGACGTGGGCGACGAGCTGGGCCCGGGAGAGGCGGGAGCTGTCCCTGCTGATCTGCTGGCCGATGCGGAGCGGGGTGAGGTGGTCGGCATCGACCTTGAGGCACTCACTGAGGCGGGGGCGGTGCAGGAGGTCAACAGAAGGATCGACGCGGCGAAGGCGGTCGCGATCAGCCGGGGTGGGCGACCTTGCTCTAGAGGCACCGAAACCAATCTGAGTGGAAGGACGACTGGGCTCAATCTGATCTTCGCAGAGAGTGGTCAGTCCCGGAGCAGTCTTGAGAGGGTCACGGGCGCCAGGCCCTTGGCTGACAAGCCGGCAAGGATCTTCGACAACGCCTGGACCGTGCCAATGTGCCCCAGGTGCAGGCTGACGATCGACCCGGAACGGACCTGCCCGAGCGTCCTCGAGACCACCAGGTCCGAGCCCGGGTCGAGGTAGTCCTTTGGGTCGACGTCGTAGGACACGCACCGCCGGTATCCCGAGAGGCTGGCCGCCGCACGGATCGTGGGCGTGCTGTGCGGCGTACCGGAGGGGCGGAACCACCACCCGACCGAGCCCGTGGCCTTGCGCAGGGCATCTGCGCCGCGCCGGATCTCGTCGTCGGCGACCCGCGCTGAGAGCCCGGGCATCTGCTGGTGGCTCCATGTGTGGTTGCCGAGCTCGTGGCCCGCTGCCAGGATCTGCCGCCCCACGGCGGGCGTGCCGGACAACCACTGCCCGACCGCGAAAATGGTGATCCGTGCGTCGTGCTCGGCGCAGTCGCGCAGAATCTGCTCGGTCAGCGATATGTCCCCTGCACCGTGGAACGTCAGTGCCACCTCCCCCCGGCTCCGTGGTCCGTTGACGATGTCAGGACCTGAGGTCTTCGCGATGTTCGGCTCGATACTGGGCGTGTTCGTGGTCACGCCCTGAGCGCCCCCTGTCGTCGAGGACGCTGTGGCGGCGGCCGGCGTCGGCCCAGCCGTCGAGGGCCGGGCGGTGGTAGGTCTGGAGGGGGCCTTGGTCACGTCGTTGGAGCATCCGGCCGCGGCGAGTACCGCAGCCAGAGAGACGAGAGCAGCTCGTCTGTCCATAGAAGGCCCATCAACGGGACCGTCGATGCTGCTGTCATCGGTCATGGCTGCATTGTGGCAAATGATGTCCTGTTCGCGCGGGCTAGGCTGCCCGCGTGACTGACTCGAGGATCGAATCCCTGGATCTGCGCGACCCCTCCGTCGACCCGTTCAGCGTTGCGTCCGCCGCCGCCGCGGTGATCGCCGAGCGTTCGAACTCGTCCGGCCACGATGTGGCACTGGTGCTCGGCTCGGGTTGGGGACAGACGGGTGACCTGATCGGGAAGACGGTTGCCACCATTGAGAATGCGGCCGTTCCGGGCTTTGCGAAGGCCGCGGTCGTCGGTCACTCGGACGTCATCCGTTCAGTCGCGATCGGGGACACCGACCGTAGGGCGCTGGTCTTCGGCACCCGCACACACTTCTACGAAGGCCGTGGCATCCGCACGGTGGTCCATGCGGTGCGAACCGCGGCTGCGGCCGGGTGCCGGACCATCGTGCTGACCAACGGGTGCGGTGCGCTCAACCCGGCGTGGATGCCCGGGACCCCCGTCCTCATCCGGGATCACATCAACCTCACTGCAGCCTCTCCCGTCGAGGGCGCCAACTTCGTGGACCTGACCGATCTGTACTCCTCAGGGCTGCGCGATCTCGCCCGTGAAGTCGACCCCACTCTTGACGAGGGCGTCTATGTGCAGTTCCGCGGACCCCACTATGAGACGCCCGCTGAGGTTCGGATGGCCAAGATCCTGGGCGGCGACCTGGTCGGGATGTCGACAGCCCTGGAAGCGATCGCGGCCCGCCAGAGCGGCATGGAAGTTCTCGGGATCTCGCTCGTGACGAACCTGGCGGCGGGCCTGGGCGGCCAACCGCTCTCGCATGAAGAGGTGATCGAGGCCGGCCGCAACGCCGCCGAGCGCTGCGGCCATCTGCTCTCTTCAGTCGTGGCGAAGATCGAGGTGGAGCGATGACAGGGCCCGGCGCAACACCGGGCACCGCCGTGTTCGTCGCTTCGCCGGACCTGCTCGAGCGCGCCGCGTCGTGGCGGGATGACGACCCCGACGCGGTGACTCGCGCCGAGCTGGACACGGTGCTGGCAGCCGCGGCCTCTGGCGACGCCGAGGCCGGCACAGATCTGGCTGACCGGTTCGCCGGCATGCTCGAGTTCGGCACCGCTGGACTGCGCGGCGCGATGGGAGCCGGCCCCAACCGGATGAACCGCTCCGTGGTGATACGTGCGGCAGCCGGGCTCACCGCATACCTGATGGAGAGCTCATCAAAACCGTTGGTGGTCATCGGATTTGACGCGAGGCACAACTCGGACGTCTTCGCGGCCGACACGGCAGCCGTGGTCGTCGCCGCTGGTGGCCGGGCGATGGTGCTCCCTCGCCCGTTGCCCACTCCGGTGCTCGCCTTCGCGATCCGTCACCTCGGCGCGGACGCCGGCGTGATGGTGACGGCCAGCCACAACCCTGCGGTGGACAACGGCTACAAGGTCTATCTCGGCGACGGCAGCCAGATCGTGCCACCTTCCGATGCCCAGATCGCGGCCCACATCGCCGAGGTCGGGCTCGTGGCTGAAGTACCTCGAGCGAGCTCAGGTTGGGCCACGCTGAACGACGACGTCCTCGAGGCCTACCTCGATGCTGCTGCGGCAGTCGTCGCCCCGGGTGGTGCCCGCGAGCTGCGCATTGTCCACACGGCTCTGCACGGCGTGGGAAGTGACGTCATCCTCGCCGCGTTCGTGCGTGCGGGTTTCAGCCCACCGATCGTGGTCGCGAGCCAGTCCGAACCGGACCCTGACTTCCCGACAGTGGTCTTTCCGAACCCCGAGGAGCCGGGCGCGATCGACGCGGCCCTGGCGCTGGCGGTCCGCGAAGACGCGGACCTCGTCCTGGCCAACGACCCCGACGCGGATCGTTGTGCGGTGGCCCTCCCGGATCCCTCGGCCGCCAGCCCGGAAAACCCCTCGGGATGGCGAATGCTGCGCGGCGACGAGGTCGGCTCGCTGCTGGGGGCCCACATTCTGGCGCGAGGAGTCAGGGCCGATGAGGTGTTCGCCAGCTCGATCGTGTCCTCCCAGCTGCTTGCTGCCATGGCTTTCGGCGCGGGGATCAGGTATCAGGAGACACTGACCGGTTTCAAGTGGATCTCGCGAGTGGCCGGCCTGCGCTACGGCTATGAGGAGGCCATCGGGTACTGCGTCGACCCTGATCAGGTGCGTGACAAGGACGGAGTGAGCGCGGCGTTGTTGCTGGCCGAGCTGGCGGCGGATCTGAAGGCAGATGGCCGTTCGCTGCTCGATGTCCTGGACGACCTCTCGGTGGCCAATGGTGTCCATGCGACCGACGCCTTTGCCGTCCGGGTGGATGACCTGAGCATCATCGGCGCCGTGATGTCCCGGCTCAGACGGCAGCCTCCGCCCGACATCGGAGGTGTCCCGGTGATGCGGATCGACGACCTGTCCGAGGGCTCGGACCAGCTTCCACCCACCGATGGGCTCCGCTATCACCTCGAGGACGAGAGCAGGGTGATCGTGCGCCCGAGCGGGACGGAGCCCAAGCTCAAGGTCTATCTCGAGGCCATCGTCCCGGTCGAGCCGTCATCGGGTCTGGCTGCCGCCAAGGTGGAGGCCAGAGGACGGTTGGACAGGGCGCGAGCCTCGATGGAGATGTTGACCAGAGCGCCCTAGATAGACTCGCTCGGTGACCTCCCCAGCGGCGACTGCCCGCGCCCGTGCATTGCTCGGAGTCACGGCTCTGACCAACGCGTCCCTGACCTCGTGGCTGCATGGGCTGCCCGGCGTCGACCACGTCGGCGCGGACGCCCGGGCAGCTGGGTTGGGCACCCGCTCGATCAAGACCACGTCCAAGGCCTGGGCTATCGACACGGCGATCAGCATGATCGACCTGACGACGCTCGAGGGTGCCGACACCGAGGGCAAGGTGCGGTCGCTGTGTGCCAAGGCGATGGCTCCTGACCCCGGTGATCCGGCGACGCCGCATGTTGCGGCGGTCTGCGTGTACAACGACCTGGTTCCGGTTGCCGTGGATGCCTTGCAGGGCAGCAACATTCACGTCGCGGCGGTGACCTCAGCGTTCCCGTCAGGTCGCGCCAGCATGGCAGTCAAGCTGGGCGACACCCGGGACGCCATCAAGGCCGGCGCCGACGAGATCGACATGGTCATCGACCGCGCGGCCTTCCTTTCCGGCAGGTACCTCCAGGTATTCAACGAGATCGCTGCCATCAAGGATGCGTGCACCGCCGATGCGCGTGGCGGCGCTCCAGCGCGTTTGAAGGTCATCCTGGAGACCGGCGAGCTCGTGACCTACGACAACGTACGGCGCGCCTCATGGTTGGCCATGCTGGCCGGAGCGCAGTTCATCAAGACCTCAACCGGCAAAGTATCGCCAGCGTCGACGGTGCCTGTGGTGATGATCATGCTCGAGGCGGTCCGCGACTGGCGTGCGCTCACCGGTGCCCAGATCGGGGTGAAGGCTGCCGGGGGCATCAGGACCACCAAGGACGCGATGAAGTACCTGGTGGTGGTCAACGAGATCGCCGGCGATGACTGGATGGACCCGCGGTGGTTCCGTTTCGGGGCGTCCGGGTTGCTCAACGACCTTCTCCTGCAACGGCAGAAGCTGGCCAGCGGCCGCTACTCCGGTGCCGACTACGTGACGATCGACTGAGAGCAGGGAAGAGATCCCAATGAGCAAGTTCGAGTACGCACCGGCGCCCGAGTCGCGCGCCGTCGTCACCATCCGGCCGTCGTACGGGCTGTTCATCGGTGGCGAGTTCGTCGACTCGAAGGACGGGTCGACCTTCAAGACGATCAGCCCGGCCTCCGAGGAGGTCCTCGCTGAGGTCACCGAGGCCAGCGAGGCCGATGTCGATGCGGCGGTGGCAGCGGCGCGGAAGGCCTTTGAAGGTCCTTGGGGTCGGCTGTCCGGAGCAGAGCGCGGAAAGTACATGTTCCGTATCGCGCGGATCCTGCAGGAACGCGCACGGGAGTTCGCGGTGCTCGAGACGCTGGACAACGGCAAGCCGATCAAGGAGTCGCGCGACGTCGACATCCCCCTGGCCGCGGCCCACTTCTTCTACTACGCAGGCTGGGCGGACAAGCTCGAGCATGCCGGTCTCTCCGGCGGCAGCGGGCAGACCCCAAGGCCGATCGGCGTTGTGGGACAGGTGATTCCGTGGAACTTCCCGATGCTCATGTTGTCGTGGAAGATCGCGCCGGCCCTAGCTGCGGGGAACACCGTCGTCCTCAAACCCTCCAAGACCACGCCACTGACCGCTCTGCTGTTCGCCGAGGTCTGCCAGCAGGCCGACCTGCCGGCGGGGGTTGTCAACATCCTCACCGGCACCGGCCGCACCGGAGCCCACCTGATCCGCCACCCCGGCATCGACAAGATCGCCTTCACCGGATCGACCGAAGTGGGCAAGGACATCGCCCGCGCCATCGCCGGGACCCGCAAACGAGCCACCCTTGAGCTCGGCGGCAAGGCGGCCAACATCGTCTTCGACGATGCCGCCATCGACCAGGCGGTCGAGGGGATCGTCAACGGGATCTTCTTCAACCAGGGTCATGTGTGTTGCGCCGGGTCCCGCCTGCTCGTCCAGGAGAACGTCGCCGATGACGTGATCATGAGGCTCAAGCGCCGCCTGCAGACCCTGCGGGTCGGGGACCCGATGGACAAGAACACAGACGTCGGAGCCATCAACTCCGCAGCGCAGCTGGCCCGGATCCGCGAGCTCACAGCGGCTGGAGAGGCCGAAGGCGCCACCCGCTGGAGCGCGCCATGCGTCCTGCCGGAGCACGGGTTCTGGTTCGCCCCAACGATTTTCACCGGAGTCTCCCAGTCCCACCGGATCGCCCAGGAAGAGATCTTCGGCCCGGTGCTGTCGGTGCTGACGTTCCGCACCCCACAGGAGGCGGTTGCCAAGGCCAACAACACGCCATACGGACTCTCGGCCGGTATCTGGACCGAGAAGGGTTCCCGCATCCTGTGGATGGCCGACCAGCTGCGCGCCGGCGTGGTCTGGGCCAACACGTTCAACCGCTTCGACCCCACCTCTCCTTTCGGCGGTTACAAGGAGTCCGGCTACGGCCGCGAGGGCGGCAGGCACGGCCTGGAGTCCTACGTCATGACCGGAGCGAACCTATGAGCCCGTCCGCGACCCGTCGCAAGACAACCGAAGCGAATGCCGGGACCTCACAACGGATCGAGGTGCGCAAGACCTACAAGCTCTATATAGGGGGGGCGTTCCCTCGCAGCGAGTCCGGCCGCAGCTATGAGGTCACTGACAGCCGCGGTACCTTCCTCGCGAACGCCGCAATGGGGTCGCGCAAGGACGCCCGAGACGCCGTTGTGGCCGCCCGCACCGCCTTCGGGAAGTGGTCCACTGCAACGGCATACAATCGTGGCCAGGTGCTCTACCGGGTGGCCGAGCTGATGGAGGGCCGTCGCGCACAGTTCGTCGCTGAGGTCGGAGCCGCTGAAGGGCTCACGCCTGCGAGTTCGGACAAGATCGTCACGGCAGCCATCGACCGTTGGGTCTGGTATGCCGGGTGGTCGGACAAGCTAACCCAGGTCCTAGGCGGAGTCAACCCGGTCGCCGGGCCCTACTTCAACATCTCTGCGCCGGAGCCCACCGGGGTGGTCGCCGCCCTTGCGCCACAACGGTCTTCGCTCCTCGGCCTGGTCTCTGTGCTGGCCCCCATCGTCGTCAGCGGCAACACGAGCGTGGTGCTCAGCAGCGAGCGAAGGCCGCTCCCCGCTGTCACGCTCTCGGAGGTCCTGGCGACCTCCGACGTCCCTCCAGGTGTCATCAACCTGATCACCGGACACACCGCCGAGATCGCACCGTGGCTGGCCTCGCACCAGGACGTCAACGCGATCGACCTGGCCGGTGCAGCCGACGCCGACAGCCTGGCCTGGGGTGACCTGGAGCGCGCCGCCGCGGAGAACGTCAAACGCGTCCTGCGCCCCAACGGCGACGGGGCCGAGGCCCTCGAGCCCGACTGGACGCGCACACCGGACCTGACCAGGATCAAGGCCTTCCTCGAGACCAAGACCGTCTGGCACCCCAAGGGTCGATAGCATGTCGCATCTTCGCCGGCCACCCACGGGAGTCTCGGACCGACGACGCCGTGGCCGAACTGCTGAGACACCATCGCCACGCGATGGCACTCGCCGCGTCGTGATCGTGGCCGGTCCCAGCGGTGCCGGCAAGTCACGACTGGCGGCCCACCTCCATGACCATTACGGGTGGCCGATCGTCCGGCTGGACGACTTCTACCGCGACGGGGACGACCCGACCCTCCCGATCCTGCCCATTGGCATCACCGACTGGGACAACCCAGGTTCGTGGCGCGCCGACGCAGCGGCTGACGCACTGGTTGCTCTCTGCCAGAACGGGATCACGGATCTGCCGACATACGACATCGGCTCATCACGAGCAGTGGGGCACTCCACCATCACCGCCGAGCCTGGCGCGCTGATTCTGGCCGAAGGGATCTTTGCTGCCGAGATCATCGACGCGCTCGCCAAGTCTGACGCCCTCGCTGCGGCGTACTGCGTCCACAACAACCGATGGCTGACATTCTGGCGCCGGCTGATCCGTGATCTGGCAGAGCGTCGCAAGCCGCCGTGGATCCTGTGGCGTCGCGGTCTGAGCCTTTGTTCACGGGAGCCCGAGATCGTGGCCAGGCATGTGCGCCTCGGCGCTGAACCCGTCTCTGCCACCGAGGCGATCACAGCCATTGCGGCACTGGTGGGCACGGCCCACTGATAGCGTCCCGTGACAGACATATGGCTGGGGACGCGCCTGCAGGCTGGTCCGTATGGCAGGGGCAACCCGGGGTGCGCCTTGACAGACCCAAGGAGTGAGATGACAGAGACCGGCGGCTTTCCCGCCCCTGGGTGGCAGGATCGCGACCCCTCGCGCGACGCCACTTATGCCGGGCCACCACCTACCGGTCCCCCGACACAGCCACCAGGCTCGATGCCCTATACCCCCATGCGACGGACCCCGATGCCGCAGATGCCGATGCTCACGGCATACAAACCGGGCATCGTGCCCCTTCGACCGCTGCAGCTCGGTGACATCCTCGACGGCGCGGTCAAAGCCGTGCGCTTCAACCCCAAGTCCATGATCGGACTCTCCGTCCTCGTTCTGGCGGTGTTCCTGATCCCTTCCGCGGCACTGGGCGTCGGCGTGACCCACCTCATGGCCAGGGCCCTGAACAGCCTCGGACCCGAAGCTCAGGGGTTGCTCGGGATCCCGTCCTCTCTGCTCCAGATCGTGTCCACCACCCTCGCAACGACCCTCCTCAGCGGGCTCCTGATCCAGGTTGTCGGCCAGGCGGTTCTGGGCCGCAAACCGGATATTGGCCAGACCTGGCAAGCCACCCGGGGACGACTCGGGTCGCTGCTTGCGGTGCTCATCCTGAGCGGACTGTTCGGTCTCGTGTCGATGGTGGTGCTGATCGGGCCCGGGGTGCTGCTTCTGTTCAACGGCGACAACGTGGCCGGCGTGATCCTCCTGCTCGTCGGCTTCCTTGCCCTCGTGGCCGTGACCGTGGCGTTCTCGACAAAGATCTCCCTGGCCGCGCCGGCCATCGTTCTCGAAAACCATGGAGCGGTGGCCGGGCTGCGACGCTCCTTCGCCCTCACAAGGGGCGCCGCGTTCTGGCGCGTGCTCGGCATCACCCTGTTGGCGGGGCTCATCGCCGCTTTGGTCAGCTCGCTCCTGGGGCTTCCATTCCAGCTCGTCGGAATCGGCATCGCTGCGGTGGCAGGGCAGGACACCGAGTCGGGACAGCTGGTTGTCACGTTGGTCTCCCATCTCTCGGCGCTTCTCTCGGGGGCCATCACGACACCCTTTGTTGCGGCCGTGACCGGCCTTCTTTACATCGACCGACGGATGCGCCTCGAAGCACTCGACGTCGTCCTGATTCGTGAGGCCCAGTCCAACCCCGCACCGCGGATCTGAACGCCACGTCCATGACCCCGGCGAGCTGGTCACCTCTTCGTAGCCTTGACCCCAGCCCGGCCGAGGCGCGGAAATGGCTCAGTGACGAGCTCCAGGGCTCCGACTACCACAACCCGTGGTTGGAGTCGTCGTTCCGGTGGGTCGTCGACCAGCTCACCAAGCTCCTCGACGGCGCCAACAGGCTGGCCAACGGCGGACTGTCCCTGGTGGCCACTGTGCTGGTGGCACTGTTCACGATCGCGCTGCTCGTATGGGTCCTGCCCAGGGTGCGTCGTGAGCCAGTCGTTGCCCACCCGCACGGTGCGGTGATCGTGGACCCGACGATCACGGCCGGCACCTACCGCGGTCTGGCCGGGCGTGCGTTCGCTGATGGTCGCTATGACGCGGCCGTCCTGGAGGGATTCCGTGCCATTGCCAAGGACATGAGCGATCGGACCCTTCTGGATGACGCCCCCGGACTCACGGCTCATGAGGTCAGTCTCGAGCTTTCGCGCCGCTTTCCCGACTTCGCCGGCCGTCTCGCTCAGGCCGCCAACCTGTTCGACGCCGTTCGTTATGGCCATCGGAGCGCCACCAAAGATGGGGCGGCACATGTTCTGCGGCTCGACTCGGAGCTGGCGAAGGCCCGCCCTGTGCTCCTGGCCTTACCCCTGCACGTGCCCGTATGACCGCCCCAACCGCGTCCGGCGCGGGGGCCGCGACGCTCGGCGCTGCCCAGGATCTGCCTCCCCAGAGCCCGAGCCAGGTCGCCCAAACCGTCAGACGCAAGCGTCCGCGGTGGGTCACGCCCTTGGTCGTCATCGGCGTGCTTCTCGCCATGGCCATGGCATTGACTCTGCTGGACCGGGGTGGTCCCGGAAACACCGACGATCTCGATCCCGCCAACCCCCGCTCCTCCGGGGCTCAGGCCCTGGCCCGTGTACTGGGGAACCACGGCGTCAAGGTGACAGTCATCCGGAGCCAACGCGAGCTGCTCGACGTGACGATCGACGGCACCTCCACCGTCGTGATCACCCACCCCCTTCGGCTGTCCGGACGCACGGCCCGAACGGCTCTCACCCACGCTGCCTCCGCCGCAAGCCTCGTCCTGCTCGACCCCGACCCCGAGGTCACCAGGGGCATGGGGCTTTCCGTCGACTCCCACCTCACCAGGCTGAGCACCCCGGCCGCGGCATGCACAGGCACCGGGCTGGGCCACGAATTCCGGCTCGAAGGCGCAGAGCGGGCGTATACGCCGACGGCCAACGCCGCGGGCGCGACCACCTGCTTCCCGGACAAGCTGGACGGGGGCGGAGCAATGGTCAGGCTGCCAGGCGCCGTCGCTCGACCACCGGTCACCCTGCTGGGAGACGACACCCTGATCAGCAACGGCACCATTCTTGAGGCCGACAACGCCGCGATCGCCCTGCACCTGCTGGGGCAGACCGGGCATCTGATCTGGTACATCCCTTCTCTGGCCGACATCACAGCCTCCGAAGGCACCTCGCGTTCCATCGCGCCGCCGTGGTTCCAGCCCGGCGTGGCTCTGGCTGCATCAGCCGTCGTGTTCCTGAGCCTGTGGAGGGGGCGACGTCTCGGACGCCTGGTCACCGAACCGCTCCCGGTCATCGTCCGCGCCGCCGAAACCACAGAGAGCCGCGGGCGGATGTACCGCAAGTCCCGCGACCGGACGCGGGCCCTGACCGTCCTTCGCCTGGCGACGCGAAAGCGACTCACGGCATACCTCGGGCTCTCGTCCCGGTCCAGTGTCAGCAGCGTGGCGGCAGCAGCGGCTGCCGTCAGCGGCCGGAGCTACCAGGACGTGCTGCAGCTGCTGACGCCATCCGAAGTTCACGACGACTCGTCCCTCCTGGAACTAGCCAACGCCCTCGCCCAGCTCGAGAAGGAAGTACGCCGAACATGACGGACGTCAACCAGAGCACCCAGACCCGCACCTCCTCCGACCAGGCCCGCGAGGCGCTGATCGCGGTCCGCCACGAGGTCGCCAAAGCGGTCGTCGGGCAGGACGCCGCGGTGTCCGGCATCATCATCGCCCTGCTGAGCCGTGGCCACATCCTGCTCGAAGGCGTTCCCGGCGTGGCCAAGACCCTGCTCATCCGGGCGATCGCTGCAGCGCTGGATGTTCAGACCAAGCGGGTGCAGTTCACCCCGGACCTCATGCCCGGCGACATCACCGGCTCGTTGATCTATGAC
>JBBRZV010000043.1:0-25915 GCA_038236365.1 Actinomycetales bacterium
GGAGTACTGGGGGCAGGTGCCGGTTGTGGTGCGCATCAGCGACATCGAGTTTGGGACGGCACTGTTTCCCAAGAACGGTCGGTACCTAATCCCGTTGAAGGATGTGGTGCGCAAGTCGGCCGGAATCGAGGTAGACCAGGTGCTCGCCATCGGTTTGAACGTTGGACGCGAGTAGGCGCGCGAAAGAGCCACGGCACGATGGTTGACGAACTGCGCAGGTTGCGGCGGCCCGTGACTCAGGCGGTCAATCACTACTCCGGCACGAGAGCGCCAGCGCGGCTACTAGAAAAGACGCACTTCTTCGAGCCCGCGGATCGCGGTGGCAGGTGCGGGAATGGGGCTAAGGCCGCTGCTGCCGCCGGTGACGACGATGGTCTCGCCGGTGACCATCATGGGTGGTCCTCTGGCGGTTGGGTCTGGTTGGTATCCGGCGGCGTGGAACAGATCAGGTGGGCGACCAGGGCTGTCCAACCAGTCTGGTGAGATGCACCGAGACCGATGCCGGTGTCACCGTGGAAGTACTCGCTGAACGTGGGATGCTCCGACCAGAGTGGACCGCCGCCGTGGTCCCGCGGATCTGCCGGACGCCGACCGTCGGTGCCCGGCCGGAAAAGGCTGACCAGCCGCCGCTCAAGGTCGTCCGCAGCCACCGTGAGCGGAACTCGGTGACCCGACCCGGTCGGGAGCTCGACCATCAGATCAGCACCCGCGCCCTGCGCGTAGGTGCGCAGGGCGTCGGTCAGCAGGACGTTAACCGGGAACCACACGGGCCCGCGCCAGTTCGAGTTTCCCCCGAACAGCCCGGAGGTGGACTCGCCAGGGTCATACCGCGTGCCCAACGCCGTACCGTCGACAACCACCTCGAAACCGTTTCGGTATGCCGCCGACAGGGACCGGATTCCATACGCCGACAGGAACTCCTGTTCGTCGAACAGACGCTCAAGCACGCGCGTGTACCGAGCCTGGTCAACCAGAGCGAAGGTGCGGTGGGTTCCACCAAGTCCGCGGGACGTGATCAGAGCGGACGTCTGTTCAGGCCGGTGCTTTTGCAACCACAGCAGTCGGTCGGCAAAGTCGGGCAGTTCCCTGTCGGCCCACTCGGGGGCGATGGCCACTGCCAGCAGGGGGATTAGTCCCACCATGGACCGCACGGGCAGCTGCTGGTAGCCGAGCCCGTCGTCCGACACGAGCGCGTCATAGAAGAAGCCGTCGGTCTCACTCCACAGTGAGATGCCGCTTGCGGTGGCCTCCATGGCCTCGGCGATCGCGAGGAACCGCTCGAGGAAGGTCGTGGCGAGGTCATCCCAGGCGGCATCGGTCCGTGCCAGCTCCAGGGCGATGCGAAGCATGGACAAGCTGAAGAACGCCATCCAGCTCGTGGCGTCGGACTGCTCGAGTTCCCAACCCGCGGGAACTTGGCGGGACCGGTCGAATAGGCCGATGTTGTCCATGCCGAGGAACCCGCCGTTGAACAAGTCTGAGCCGTTGGGGTCCTTGCGGTTGACCCACCAGGCGAAGTTCATCAGGAGTTTGCTGAAGGCTCGGACGAGGAAGACGAAGTCACGCTGCCCGTCGATGACGAAGACCTGCCAGACGGCCCAGGCGTGCACCGGGGGATTGACGTCCGAGAAGGACCATTCGTATGCCGGCAGCTGGCCGTCGGGGTGCTGCGCCCATTCGCGGCAGATCAGGAGCAGCTGGTTCTTCGCGAATGCAGGGTCGATGTGAGCGAGCGTGACACAGTGAAAGGCTAGGTCCCAGGAGGCGAACCAGGGGTACTCCCACTCGTCGGGCATTGAGATGACGTCGGCGAGTGCCAGGTGGCGCCAAGCGGTATTTCGTCCAGCCGGCTCGCGTTCGCTGCGAGCGGGTGGCGCAGTCGGCTGTCCCGGATCCCCTTCGAGCCACTCACTCACCGAGTACCGGTAGAGCTGCTTTCCCCACAGCAGTCCTGCGAACGCGCGTCGGGCCACGGCCCTGTCGCTGTCGTCGACCTGCGCGGGAATCACGGCTGTGTAGAAGGCGTCCGCGTCGCGACGACGGTCGGTGAAGACGGCCTCGAAGTCCGCACCAAAGGGCGTCTGTGGGACGGTCCCGGACAGGAGCCGCACGGAGATGGTGACGCTCTGCCCCGGTGCGACGGCGTCGAAGTGGTATCGAAGCGCGACCTTGGTCCCGGTCTGGGCTGGGTTCACCAGCGAGGGGTCGCCATGGACGACCGCACGGTCCACGCCGTCCTTGGGAAAGGGCGTGGCGTTGGTCGCGGCGCCGAAGAGTGCGACCGCGTTGGTCTCGTTGTCGCAGAAGAAAAGCTCCGGATTCCCTTGGGCCACTAGGTGATAGCGGCCCAAGAAGCCATGGTCGGCCTGGATCACGGCCTGATCGCTGCCCCGCCCGTCACCGGCCGCGGCGAGGTACCGCAGCTCGGGGATCCTGTCGTCCCGGCCCCACCGCCATGTGTTGTGAAACCACAGCTGCGGCAGCAGATCCAGTGCGGCCGGATCAGGTCCATGGTTGGTGGCGGTGACCCGGATGCAGATGTCTGTGGGCGACGCCTTGGCGTGCACCACCTGCACGTCGAAGAAGCGATTCTCTTCGAGTATGCCCGTGTCGGCCAGCTCGAACTCGGCCTCGTCACGCGACCGGTCAGCGTTGGCTGCGACGAGCCCGTCGTAGGGGTAGGCGCGCTGCGGGTAGCGGTAGAGCCACTCGCCATACGAGTGCGTGGGGGTGGCATCGACGTGCCACCAGTACTCCTTGGCATCCTCACCGTGGTTGCCCTGTGCGTTGGTCAGCCCGAAGAACCGCTCCTTGAGGCGCAAATCCGCACCATTCCACAGGGCGAGGGAGAAGTTGAGGAAGCCGAACCGGTCGCACAGTCCCGCGAGCCCATCTTCGCCCCACCGGTACGCCCGCGACTGCGCATGCTCGAACGGCAGGTAGTGCCACGCGTCACCATCTGGCGAGTAGTCCTCTCGGACGGTGCCCCACTGACGTCCCGCGAGGTATGGGCCCCAGAGGCGCCAACGCGCGTCATCGCCCTGGGACTCCCTCAGACGCGCCGACTCAGCATCTGTAGCCGGCGGCGTGGCGTCGACGCGATCACTCACCCGCCCACTCTGTCAGGAAAAGGCGACGGTGACGGCCGTCGGGGCCGCGGCGTTCGTTGTCTCGATCAAGCATCCCTGACCGGACGTCAATGCTCACTGATCGCGTCAGATGAGTGCGTTTCACGAGGAGCGCTGTGCCGGTCCGGTGCGGCAAACTCTCCCGGCCGGCCAGGCCGTCCCTGTCCGCGCGGTGGCGAAGCCGGACAGGACTGCTGCAGGAAGCAGCGCGATCGCGAGGGCGCGGACCTTGGCGCGGCGCGCGGGGTCGGCCCAATGGCGTAGGTACGCCGAAGTTGCGAGAAGTACACCCACCGATCCCGTGATCGCTACGAGGACGTACCAACCAATGGAAAGCTACAGCGGGCTGCGGTCGCATTTCAGGCGGCGAGCGACACCGCGAAGATCTGCCAGGCCAAGAGGGACTTCGCTGCGAGGCTGAGCACCAGATAGGTCTTCTCACCGAATGCGTAGTCGGCCCATCGGCCGACTCCCCGGTACTGGAGCCACTGGTTGAGGCCGAAGCAGAAGAAGAAGACCCCCTGAACGATGAGGATGACCGAGATCGCGCTGGGAGCGTTGGTGTAGAAGAACAGGTTCGCGGCCATAGCTACCCAGGGCGTGATCCCCACGAGCGACCCGAACCAGAAGGGAAGCATCGTGGTTGAGGTCCGCCCGGGAGGGTTCATCCGCTCCTGCACCCAGCCGAACAGGATCATCGCGATGTTGGCACCGGCAATGACGATCAGCGCGTTGAGCGTCGTGATGCCCCAGTAGACGGCGATCACGATGACCATCAGCGTGGCGCTGACGGAGTACTCCAACCAACGGAAGCGGTTGATGCCGTGTTGCAGGTCCCGCTCGTACACGCGCCGGGACAGGGTCGATGTCAGTAGATGATCGAGGCCCGCCAGGCCCAGAAAGAGCGCGATGACCCATCCGATACGCAGATCGAACAGCGGCGAGGTGGTGAGCACTGTCGTCTCTCCCGGGGCGCCCTCGGGGAACGAAGAGATCACCGGGATGGCGAAGTCAGTGGCCAGGAAGAGGATGGCAACAGCCTGCGCGAGATGCAGGACAGCCAGACCGATGTTCCAGCGGCGCAGGTTGCTCAGCCGTTCGGTGGTGACCCCCGTTGCGATCGGCGTTGGTGTCTCGATTCCGGTCACGGTGCTCCTTAGAAACTCCTCGAACGTCAATGGTGGTCCCTAACATACTTGACTATTGGCTATATTGCCAAGACTGTTTTATAGTCCTTACCATGGGACATAGCGACGTACCAAGCCACAGTGAGGGCGATCCTGCGCAGGGGCCTCAGGGCCCGGCCGGCAATGCCGTCGACGACGGCATCCGGGACACCTTGATGGAACTGCTCACCGTGCAGCTTCGTTTCCGCCATCTCGTGCAGGAAGGCCTGGGTGTCGACTACGCCGGGCTGAGCACGATGATCCACCTGGCACAGGTGGGCTCTGACACCCCCACGGCCATCGCCCGCACCCTCGAGACGTCGACGGCGGCAACGTCACTGGTTCTCAACCGACTCGAGGCATCGGGTCACATCTCACGCCAGCCGCATCCCAAGGACCGGCGCAAGGTCGTCGTGGCGCCGGTCCGGGCATCGCTCGCGGCAGCCCGGGAATACTCGCGCCCGGTCATCGAGGGCACCGACCAGCTGGCCGCGACCCTGACCCCTGCTGAACGATCGACGGTGGCTCGGTTCCTAGAAGGCCTCATCCACGTCTACGACGACGCACTGCGCGATGGAAAGTAGCGCGAGCTGACCACCGTGGGTGGAGACAGACCATCAGCGCTGACACGCAAACCTGATCGCCAGATCAGAGCAAGGAGACCAGGATGAAGAACCTGCAGCAGTTCGACAACAAAGACTTCTTGAGTATCGAGACCTTCAGGAAGACCGGTGTCGGCGTAAGGTCCCCGATCTGGTTCGCCGAACGGGATGGCGAGTTCCTGCTGTGGACCGATGTGACCTCGGGCAAGATCAAACGGATCAGAAACAACCCCCAGGTGATGGTCGCTCCCTGCAAGCGATTCGGCGACATCACCGGTGAGTGGGTCTCGGCCCAGGCGTCGGTCGATGAGACGCCCGAAGCAGTCGAGCAGGTCGAGACGCTCCTGCGACGCAAGGTAGGGATTGGGTTCGCCTTCTTTCGGCTGATCGACAAGTTGCGAGACCAGCCCAAGGGCGGTCGCCGAGTCTGCGTCACGGTGTCTTTCCCTGAGGGCAGCCAGCAAGGGTAGACAAAGCGCCGTTCCTCGTGATTTGCACGGACACAGTCAGGCAGGTTGGCTCCGGTCGTCATTACCTGTGATTTCCCAGAGCTGACTTCAGGGCTCGTGCGCTGTTATACGAGCACTTTGCCACCACTGGCCCAGAACGCGCTCATCGCTAGGTCCGGCCGGATCACGTGCATAACCCCGATGAGCGGAACTTCCGCTCATCGCATGAGGGGAAGGATTCCTCGGTCTCCACAGCGACAGGACGAGTGCCGAGAGAGCAAGGGATTTGCCGATCATTGACTGGTCCAGCTAGTGACCAGTTAGGACCGATCCGACCCCCAAGGGCTGGGCTGTCGGTGCGGGTGGACGTGATGAGCCCGCTTGACTACATGAGGGTGGCGTTCGCTCTCTCCCCGTTCACAGACGCGCCCAAGAGCACCACGACGGCAGATTCCCGATCGTGGACGCGTTCTGCCGGCGGCTCTCCCATAGCGTTGCGGAGTACGTCCGGGACCTGATCAGCGAGCAGGATGCGGAGTCGTGGCCCTTACTGCTCGCAATGCAAAACGTGCATCGGGCCCTGCTCCTCGGCAAGTACGTTGGCTGAGGTTGCCGGGTCATTTTCGAAACGATCGACGAGGCCCAGCCCGTGGCCAGATTTGACCGCAGATTGACCGCAAGACGTTCAAAAACAGTCACGAACCGCCAACGGCTGTCAACGGTATAACCGCAGGTCAGAGGCCATATGAGGGTCAAGTGGGCAGGTCAGAAAAGTGCCTGTATCGCGTTTACACCGCGGCTGTCGTCGGTTCGAGCCCGGCCGGGCCCACCCCTATCACCGCAGGCTGGCGGATCAGCCTCGAGTGCGTCCATCGCGACATTGTGCCGAGTCGAGACGGCCGGAGGGCGCTCGGTCCTACTCTGGGTTGATGGCAAGAGTGAAACAGGTGCAGGTGACTTTCGACTGCGCGAATCCACGTGTCGTGGCGGAGTTTTGGAAGACCGTGCTCGGGTACGTGGACCCTCCGATCCCGCCAGGGTTTGATTCGTGGGATGCGTTTGACGCCTCGCTTCCCGTTGGGAGCCAGGGCTCGGCCTGGGCTTGCCAGGATCCGGACGGGGTCGGCCCACGGTTGTTCTTCCAGCGGGTGCCCGAGGCCAAGACGGTGAAGAACCGGCTACACCTCGACGTACGAGTCGGAGTGGGGCTGACCGGCGATGAGCGAGTCTCTGCGCTTGAGGCTGAAGCTGCGCGACTGGAAACGCTCGGCGCTCGGCGCCTGCGTCTGCTCCTTGCCGATGAGGAAAACGAATCGTGCCTCGTGATGCAGGACGTCGAGGGCAATGAGTTCTGCCTCGATTAGCGGTCCTGCCGTGGTTGGTCAGTCGCGAGCGAGGTCGAGGTATGCGGCGAGCTTGGCTTCGTCGCGGCCGAGCTCCTTCACGTCGTACCCGAGCGCCTTGGATGCGTCGGACGTGGTCAAAGAGTAGGAGTCATCGTCTGACGTGATGGACACCTTGTCGAGGTTGGCGACCAAGCCCAGCATCAGTGTCGCATTCGCGCTGAAGTCGACTATGTCGAACGGCTTGTCGAGATGATCGAGGGCCACGGTCATGGCGTATGGCCACTGCCGCGTCTGGAGGGAGAGACTGTACGTGCCCGCAGGCCCGAATCCTGCCTGGTCCGCCAACTCGATTACGCGCGAGTTGTCTCCGACGAAGTCGGTGCGAGCCGACCACAGGGACTGCGCCCTGTTCGGTGGGTCCGACTGCTTAGAGTCTGACGTGGCGCACCCGCCCAGCATCACAGCGACGGCGAGAACACCCGTGGCCACTCGAGTCCTTACCACACGACCCTATCTCGACGCCTGGCATTTCAGAATGTGTTGGTCAGTGGGCTGAGGATGTATTGGTTCAGGCTGAGGTGCTCCTCGGCGGCTTCCATGGCCAGTGTTCGGTGGAGCTGTGCACCGACGGAGGTTCAAATTGCCTGAGAAGGCTCGGGGTGACAGCGGTTCGGGCACCGGTTCGCCGTCCGCCCGCAGGTCGTCGACGACCTCGGCGACGAGAGCGGCCAGTCAATGCAAGGCGTCGTCTCGAGGGTCGGCCAGCCAGGACAGTGAGGTACGGGGTCGTGGCACCTTCGCCCCGCAATGCAAACGACGGATCGGCTCTGGGCTCCTCGGCAAGTACGCTGGCCGAGGTTGCGGGGTCATTTTCGAAACGATCGACGAGGCCCAGCCCGTGGGCAGATTTGACCGCAGATTGACCGCAAGACGTCCGTAAACGCTCACGCCTGCCCAACGGTTGTCAACGGTATAAATGCACGGTCAGAGGCCCTATGGAGGTCAAGCGCATGTCAGAAAGCCGGTTGTTTCGCGAATACCTTGCGGCTGTCGTCGGTTCGAGCCCGGCTGGACTCACGTGATCATGAAGTCGAGTCAGATGCTTCCGCGCATCCTGCACTTGCAAGACGTCGTAGCCGCGCTGGAGCGGTTGTACCCGCCCGATACGGCTATGTCCTGGGACCGGGTCGGGCTAGTGACGGGCGACATGGATCAGCCGATCTCGTTGGTGTACTTCGCCGTTGATCCCACGCTGGCGGTCATTGAGGAGGCACGTTCTGCAGGGGCCGAGCTTCTGGTGACGCACCATCCGCTGCTCCTGCGCGGCGTGCACAGCGTGGCGACCTCCAGTGCCAAGGGCGCGTCGGTCACCTCGCTGATCATCAACGACATGGCCTTGTATGCCGCACATACCAATGCCGACGTCGCCTCACCGGGCGTGTGCGATGCCCTTGCCGAGGCCTGCTCCCTGGCCGACATACATCCCTTGGAGGTTGTCTCAGGAGCAGGCATCGGAAGGGTGGGCACGTTGGGGGCTCCGCAGACCCTGCGCGAGTTCGTGCAGCACCTCGCCGCGGCGCTCCCCAGGACTGCTGGTGGCATCCGGGTGGCAGGTCCAGCTGATGCTCTCGTGAGCCGGGTGGCCGTCGTGGCCGGGGCCGGGGACGACAAGTTCGATGCCGTACGGGCGAGCGGAGTCGACGTCTACGTCACGGCCGATCTGCGCCATCACCCTGCGCTTGAGGCGAAGGAAGAAGCTCGTGGGGGGACGCCCTACCTCGTTGATGCTGGTCACTGGGCCACCGAGTGGATGTGGCTGGCGAGCGCACGCTCCGAGTTGTTGCGCGAGATGGGGGAGCGAGGCAGTAGTTTGGACACTCACATCTGCACACTGCGCACTGAGCCGTGGGACTTCGTGATCGGAGCCAGCGCGAGCGAAATCACCGGAGGTACGTCCTGAAAGCCGACACGAGCCGTCAGTGGCGCCTGCTGGACCTTCAGGCGCTCGATACGCGTCTGGACCAGATCGCACACCACAAGGCGACTTTGCCGGAGCTTGTCGAGCTGAGCGCTCTTGAGGCCAAGACCGCGGCACTGGACGACGACCTGGTCCGCGCCCGGACTGCCCTCGATGACGTTCAGCGCGAGATTGCCAAGGCCGAGTCCGACGTCCAGCTTGTGCGCGAACGCAGCGCCCGGAACCAGGCGCGCATGGAGGCCGGTCAGGGGACCGCCAAGGACATGCAGGCCCTACATCATGAGGTCGAGTCGCTCGCGCACCGTCAGTCGGATCTCGAGGACATCGAGCTTGAGGTCATGGAGCGGGCCGAAGGTCTTGCCGCGGATGTCAGCAGGCTGGAGATCGCCCGCGCGGAGCTGACCGAGCGGGTTGATGATCTGGAGGCGTTGCGCGACAAGGCCTTTGCCGAGATGGACGCCGAGGTCGGGCAGCTCAGCTACTCACGCGGCGACGTTGTTGCCGGTGTCGGCCAGGACTTGGTGGACCTCTATGCGAAGATCCGCGCGTCCAGTGGAGGCATTGGGGCGGCGGTTCTGCGCCAGCGACGTTGTGAGGGATGCAACCTGGAGCTCAACCAGGTGGACATCAACAGGTTCACGGCTGCCGAGCAGGACGAGGTGCTGCGCTGTGAGGAGTGCCGCCGCATCCTGATCCGCACCTCCGAGTCCGGCATCTGAGCCGTTCATACGGACCCCTGTGGAATCCTTGATCCATGGATGAGCGAGCCGCGTGGAGGGTGGAGCAGGGATGAGCTATGCCGGGAACGTCAACCCTGCCGATGCTTATGCGGCGCTGCAGGCTGACACAGATGCCGTACTGGTCGACGTTCGGACGAGTGCGGAGTGGAGCTACGTCGGGCTTCCCGACCTTTCAGACATCGGCAAGCATGTCATTCCCCTTGAGTGGCAACGATTCCCGGACGGAGCGCTGAACAAGACCTTCGTCGAGCAGCTGCGTGAGGCTGGTGTCGGCGAGGGCGCACCGATCTACTTCCTATGTCGCTCGGGTGTGCGGTCCGCCGCTGCGGCAGAGGTGGCGACGGCTGCCGGGCTCGGACCGGCATACAACGTCTCCGATGGCTTCGAGGGTCCTCTGGACCATGACGGTCACCGAACGGTCGCTGGCTGGAAGGTCGCGGGACTTCCCTGGAGGCAGGGATGAGGGAGCTGCGTCCGGACACTCTGGCGGTTCGCGGGGGCCTGGCGCGCAGCGGCTTCGATGAGACCTCTGAGGGACTGTTCCTGACCTCGGGCTATGTGTACGCCTCCGCGCAGGAGGCAGAGGCTGCGTTCAAGGACGAGATCGACCGCTTCGTCTACTCGCGCTACGGCAACCCCACCGTGCGCATGTTCGAGGAGCGGATGCGGCTGCTCGAGGGGACCGAGGCGTGCTTTGCCACGGCCACCGGGATGGCCGCTGTTTTCGTCGCCTTAGCCGCACTCCTCGCCAAAGGTGACCGCGTCGTGAGCGCGCGTGGACTCTTTGGTTCCTGTTTCGTGATCCTGGACGAGATCCTCCCGCGCTGGGGTGTCGAGAGCGTCTTCGTCGACGCGTCTGACCTGGACCAGTGGCGCGTGGCGTTGTCGGAGCCTGCGGCCGCGGTGTTCTTCGAGTCGCCCAGCAACCCGATGCAGGAGCTCGTCGATATCCAGGCCGTATGCGAGCTGGCTCACCGCGCGGGGGCAACGGTCGTGGTCGACAACGTATTTGGCACCCCGGTGTTCTCCAAGCCGCTGGAGCAGGGCGCGGACGTCATTGTCTACTCGGCAACCAAGCACATCGACGGGCAGGGCCGCACCCTTGGCGGTGCGATCCTGGGCACTTCCGAGTTCATCGAAGGCCCGGTCAAGAACCTCATGCGCCACACCGGACCGTCGATGTCGCCGTTCAACGCCTGGGTGCTGCTCAAGGGCCTGGAGACCCTGTCGTTGCGCGTCGAGCGGATGGCCACCTCGGCGCTCGAGCTCGCGCGGGCGCTGGAAGGCCACCCGAAGGTCTCACGGGTGATCTACCCATGGCTCGAGTCGCACCCTCAACATGACCTCGCCAAGAAGCAGATGTATGGCGGTGGGACGGTGGTGACCTTCGAACTGGTCGGCGGCAAGGACGAGGCTTTCGCAGTGATGAACGCCCTTGAGATCATTGACATCTCGAACAACTTGGGCGACTCCAAGTCACTGATCACGCACCCTGCCACGACCACACACCGGCGTCTGGGGCCGGAGGGGCGGCTGGCCGTCGGCATCACGGACGGAGTTCTGCGCGTCTCCGTCGGCCTCGAGGACATCCGCGACCTGGTCGAGGACTTCGAGCACGCT
Organism: Actinomycetales bacterium; assembly: GCA_038236365.1. Taxonomy (GTDB): domain Bacteria; phylum Actinomycetota; class Actinomycetes; order Actinomycetales; family Dermatophilaceae; genus UBA4719. The sequence goes on from JBBRZV010000043.1 coordinate 11,030, forward strand.
CTCGGCTGACCAGGAGGGCAGTAAGTGCACGACGAGTGGGGATGGTGGGGCGACTTAGGTAAGGGAGAGGGCGAAGACGGCAGCCAGCGTGGCTGCGATTGCACAGAGCGCACCCTGCCATGCGAAGCGCCACACCGAGATAATGAGCCCCGCACGGCGGCATCGTTCCCGCCAGAGGATCGTGGCCAGGGAGGCCCAGATGGTGATCAAAGGGCCGGTGTTGACGCCGATCAACAGGGCAAGCAACCTGCGGGGGCCGTCGTCGGTGACCGACTCGAGAGCCAGGTAGGCCGGCAGGTTGTCCACCAGGTTGGCGGCGCCGGCTCCCATGGCACTGACTCGCATCAGGTCCAAATCTCCGGTGCCGCTTCCGACCCAGCTGGCGAGAAGCTCTCGCAAGCCATGTGCCAGGGCGAGGTCAGCAGCGACGAAGAGTGCGCCTACCCCTAGCACGATGAACCAGGGGATCCTCACGGCGCGCAGGAGCGGGCGGTTGCGCGCCAGGGCGGTGCCGATCAGCACGAGAGCCGCGGCCGACGCGGGAATGGCGGGGGTGATCCCGCTCACGAAGGCGGGGCCGAGTGCAATGCAGACCGAGCCTGACACGATCAACATCGTCCGGTCGTGGGGGTCCGGGGGAGCCTGGAGGGAGTAGCGCCCCCGCAGATCGCGACGATGAATGGCCGCCAACACGCCCACGGTGGCAGCGATCGCTCCCAAGGCCGGCCACAGGGCCAGCGAGATGTATCCCGAGGTTCCGAGTCCCAATGCCGAGAACCGCTGTAGCGCTAGCAGGTTGGTCAGGTTAGACACTGGCAGGAGCAGCGAGGCAGTGTTGGCGAGCCAGACCGTGGTCATGGCGAAGGGCAGTGGGTTCAACCGCAGCTGGCGGGCGACCGCGATCACCACCGGGGTCAAGAGCACGGCGGTGGTGTCGAGGCTGAGAACGATCGTGGAAAGGCACGAGAGGCCGACGACCAGCAACCACAAGAGCCAGGTGCGGCCACGACCGGCGCGAGCAGCCCAGTGCCCGGCGACGTCGAAGACTCCTGCGGCGTCTGCGATCTCGGCCACCACACTGATGGCGACCAGGAAGACCAGGACAGGTCCGACCCGCGTCGTCAGATCCAGGAGAGTGCTGCCGGTCAACGAACCGTCGTATCGAGGATCCACGGCTGGCCAGGGCGGCCTGGCGCGGTCAACGTCGTCTCGAAGCGTTGGGTAACCACCTGCTGCAACGCCTTCGCACTCCTGGCCTCAATGCCGGTCTGGCACAGGTACCGGGCCACCAGGCCGCGAGTGTGCTTGGCCATGTGGGTTGCGCCCGGGACCCGGATCTGCACCCAGCGGTTGGCGAGGAGGCCTTGGGGGACCCAAGCCGCCGCATAGGTGCTCGAGCGGGCGTCGACAATCATCCCGCGACCGGCAGCCCGCGGCAGGACACTGGCCAGAGGTGCGCGCCATACCCCCGCTAGTGGGCCTAGCTCGCCGAGGTTCACGCCCATCGACAGACGGTACGGGGGGATCTTGTCGGCCGGGCGCAAAGCGCCGAACAAGGCCGAGACGACGACCAGCCAGCGGTTGGCGCGGCGTCGGGCGGCCGGGTCCATCGAAGCCAGGTCGAGTGCTTCATACAGAACACCGCTGTAGAGATCCGCCACCCGCACCGCCGGCGCAGACCCCAGGCGAGAGTTGTGGGCGATGTCGGCGCGCAGGTTTGCGCTGACCCCCAACAAGGTCGGGGCGTCGGGGTGGGCGCTGATCTGCGCCAGGGCAGCGGCAACTTTGGCGCGCGTCGAGGCGAGCTCCGGGAAGGAGACGCGCTCGAGGTCGGCGGGCTTGCCCCTGGCGCGTCCGGTCTTGGACTCCGAGGGTGGCAGCAGAATCAACACATCCCAGAGCGTAGGCGGGCCGACCACAAGCCCGGGTCAAGGGTTCTGGCTAGGGTGAATCCATGCCGATGCGACGGATCAGTCTCGTCAAGGACAGCCAGACGCCGGGACAGGTGGTAGGTGAGCATGGCCAGCTGATTCGGGCCTTCGACGCAGTTCGCGCGGAGCTCAAGGTTCCCCGTGACTTCCCGCCGGACGTTCTTGCGGAGGCGGAGGTTGCCGCCGGTTCAGCGGAGCTGCCCCATCGGGACGAGACTGCGCTGCCCTTCCTGACGATTGACCCTCCGAGGTCCAAGGACCTCGATCAGGCACTGCACATCGAGCGCGTCGGCAAGGGCTACAGGGTGCGCTATGCGATTGCGGACGTGCCAACGTTCGTCAGACCGGCGGGTCCGATCGACATCGAGGCGCGCAGGCGTGGACAGACCATCTACGCCCCCGACCATCGCACGCCTTTGCACCCTGAGGTGCTCGGTGAGGGCGTCGCCAGCCTGCTTCCGAACCAGGTGCGACCGGCGTTTGTCTGGGACATGCAGCTCGACCCGGAAGGCGAGGGGACCGCGGTCGAGGTCTACCGGTCAATGGTGAGCAGCAAGAGGCGTCTCGACTACGCGCAGGTCCAGGAGGCTGTCGACGACGCAACGGCCGAGGAGTGTCTCATCCTGCTCAAGGAGGTCGGCGAAAGACGCATGTCTCTGGAGAGGGCTCGCGGCGGTGCGAGCCTGCCCTTGCCCGAGCAGGAGGTTCGGGTGGATGCCGCGGGCGATTATGTCGTGGCGTTCCGACCCCCACTGGCGGCCGAGGACTGGAACGCCCAGATCTCGCTGATGACCGGGATGGCTGCCGCCAGCCTGATGCTGCACGCCGGGGTGGGCATTCTGCGCACGATGCCCGAGCCGGATCGCGACGCGGTCAGGCGCTTCCGTCGGCAGGCGCGTGCTCTGGGAGTGAGCTGGGCCCCGATGGTTCCGTATGGCGAGCTGTTGCGTTCGCTGGACCGCGGGAACCCCAGGCATCTGGCCCTGATCCACGAGGCGACGGCCTTGTTCCGTGGCGCCGGATACACCCCCTTTGAAGGCAGGGTGCCCGAGCTGACCCGTCACGCGGCCGTGGCCGCTCCCTACGCACATGTGACTGCGCCTTTGCGGCGACTCGTCGACCGCTTCGGCTTGGTCGTGTGCGAGTCGATCTGCGATGACATCCCGGTCCCGGACTGGGTTCTTCAAGCGATGCCCACATTGCCGGAGATCATGAGCGCTTCGGATCACCTGGCCAACGCGGTTGAGCGGGCCTGCACCAACGCCGTCGAAGCGGCAGCCCTGCAGCACCGCATCGGCGACAGGTTTCTGGGCACCGTCGTCGACGTCGGCAAGAACGGGGGCCTCGTGCAGATCAGCGAACCTGCGATCCTGGCGCCTCTGGCTGGGGCGTCCGCGGCTGACGCAGGCACTGAGGCCCTGGTTGAGCTCGTAGAGGCAGATGTCGTCAAGCGAAGCGTGCGTTTCCAGGTGGTGGGTGGCGACACCGCGAAGTGAGACGCTCAAATCTGCCCCGGCTGGTGGCCACGGATCTCGATGGGACTCTGCTCCACAGCGATGGCATCTGCTCGGAACGGACGCGAGCTGCGCTTCGAGCGGTCGAGGACGCGGGGATTTGTGTGGTGCTGGTGACCGCCCGACCACCGCGGTGGCTTCATGAGCTTGCCGACCTCGTCGGGGAACACGGGGTGATCCTGTGCGCCAACGGGGCATTCGTCTACGACGTGCACCATCGCCGAATCCTTGAGGAGCGTTGTTACCTGCCAGCGTTGTCGTGCAGATCGCCGAAGATCTCCGAAGCGCGCTGCCGGGCATTGCCTTTGCCGTCGAGAGCCGGGTCGGGTTCAGGCGCGAACAGGAGTATCGCAGTGCCAACACGACAGCTCAGGACGTTGTGGCCCTGGTTCTTGAGGAGCTGCTCGACCCGCTGCCGGGCAAGATGCTGGCCCGGAGCGACGACGTGGCTGCTGAGTACTCCCACAAGGTGGTCGAGGACATCGTTGGTGATCGGGCGGTCGTCTCCTACTCGGGTGCCTCAGGCCCCGCGGAGATCAGCGCCCTGGGCGTGACCAAGGCTTCTGCGCTTGGGCAGTGGTGCGTCGCGAAGGGCATTGACCCAGCGGACGTCTTCGCCTTTGGGGATATGCCCAACGACCTGCCGATGCTTGCATGGGCTGGTCGGTCCTTCGGTGTAGCGAACGCCCATCCAGACGTGCTGGACATTGTGGATGAGGTGTGCGCCTCGAACGACGACGACGGGGTCGCTCAAGTTCTCGAGGCGGCGCTCGAGGTATCGGATTCGGCTGGTGCGTAATGGGATTGTCTCGGCCACGCCGAAGCGCCTATGGGTCGGTCAGATTCGAGCCCTTGCCAGCTCTGACACGTGGCGCGGCAGCCAGGTGACGAAAGAATCGAGGCCGGCGAGGGCGAGGTCAGCGCCCGCCGCGCGCAGATCAAGCTCGTCGTTGGCGCCTGTGGTGACTCCCACGGCATACGCGTTCGCGCCGCGTGCTGCAGCCATGTCACCCGGATGGTCGCCGACGTAGATCGAGACGCCCTCCGCGATCAGGGCGGTGGCCTTGTCTTCGGCGAACAGCTCTCCGTAAGCGACGTCGACCAACGCGGTCAGGCCTGCCTCATCCAGGGCCCTGTGGACGGCGGGAGTGAATTTCGCGGAAACCACGACTGTCCGGCCACCAGCAGCCCTTACGCAGCGCAGCGACTCGACAGCCCCGGGCATCGGCAGCGCTCGGGGCGCGTCGACTTCGTCGTAGTACTGGCGGTAATCCAGCACCAATGCGTCGGCATCGACGCCTGGTGCGACCATGGCCGCGGTGTGCGTCAGGGGGGTCCCGAGATGCGGCGCGAGGTCCTCAGCGCTCACCTCGACGCCGAGGTCTCGAAGTGCCCGGATGAAGGCGCTGAGGATGCGGTCTTGGGAGTCCACCAAGGTGAGGTCGAGGTCGAAGCCGACGGTCAGCGCAGGAGGCACGCTTGCGACCCTAACAACCGGTATGGCGTGGTCTGGGCAGGCGGGGTCAACCAAGGCTGGCAGCGGTGAAGGTGTCGCACTGGTTCACATCACCGCCCTGGTAGCCGGTGCTGAACCACTTCTGACGTTCGGCGCTGGACCCATGGGTCCAGGACTCGGGCGTTACCCGACCCTGCAGCTTCTTCTGGATCCGGTCATCGCCGACGGCAGACGCCGCTGAGAGCGCAGACTCGATGTCCGCCTGGGTCAGGGGTTTCAGGAGGGGCTGGCCGTTGGAGGCCTGGGTCTGGCTGGCGTGCTTCGCCCAGACGCCGCCAAGGCAGTCGGCCATCAGCTCGATTCGCACGGCGCCGCTGTTCTGCCCTTGCGGATCCTGTTGGGCGCGGCCGAGGATGCCGAGCTGGTCCTGGATGGCATGCCCGTACTCGTGAGCGACGACATACTCCTGAGCCAGGGCCCCGCTGTCGGCGCCGAATCGGCTGGTCAGCTCGGCAAAGAAGCTGGCGTCGATGTAGACCTTCTTGTCCACCGGACAGTAGAACGGGCCTACCTGGTTGGACGCCGTTCCACATGCGGACGCGGTTGCGCCGGAGTACAGCACGGTGTTGACCTTGCGGTAGTCCTTGCCGTAGCGCGGGAGCTCATCGCTCCAGAAGTCCTGCACGCTGTTGACGGTGCCGATCACGCGGCACTGCACATCCCTGTTGGCATCGGCCCCGGTCCTGCACTGCGAGAAGTCGTTGGCCTGAGCGCCGCCCGGCTGGACCTGTCCGGGGTCGACCTGAGTGTTCTGACCGGGGTTCGGGCTGCCGCTTGTGCCACCGTCCGTGAGGTTGCCCCCGAAGAGCAGCGTGAGGATGAGCACGACGAGCCCGCCTATGCCGCCACCGACGGCCAGCCCACCACGTCCGCCGCCCCCGCCGCTCTCGACCTGAGAGGTGTCGAGGTTGGCGTTGTCGTTGAAGCTCATGGTGCCTCCAGACCGTCAGGACGTCATCAACTCTCATCTTCCCCACTTAGACTAGGGACGAAACCCGCACGAGGCGTCCGCCATACCGGCGTCTGCCTGTATGCCGTTTTGCCCTGACCGCCGCCCACACCTGAACGGAAGTCTGACGTGCTCGAAGCCACCGGTATCGAGATCCGCGGAGGTTCGCGGCTGTTGCTGGAGGGTGCGTCCTTTCGGATTGCCCCCGGCGACCGGATCGGCCTCGTAGGGCGCAACGGCGCCGGAAAGACCACCCTGGCCAAGGTCCTCGCCGGGGTCGGCACTCCGAGCGCCGGTCACGTGACCTCGTCCGGTGACGTCGGCTACCTGCCCCAGGACGCGCGAACCGGTGACCTCCAGATCCTGGCCCGGGCGCGCATCCTGTCCGCCCGGGGTCTGGACTCGATCATTGGCGATATGCACGACACCGAGGGAGCGATGGCCAGTGCCGATGACGTCACCCGCGACAAGGCGTTGAGGCGCTACACGCGTCTTGAGGAGGCGTTCACCGCGCAGGGCGGCTACGCGGCGGAGTCCGAGGCGGCGGCCATCGCCTCGGCGCTGGGGCTGGACGACCGCGTTCTCGGCCAGACCCTGGCGACCCTCAGTGGCGGACAGCGCCGGCGCGTCGAGCTTTCCCGGATCCTGTTCTCCGGAGCCTCGACCCTGCTCCTGGACGAGCCGACCAACCACCTGGACGCCGACTCGGTGGCGTGGCTGCGTGACTGGCTGCGCGCCTACAAGGGCGGGCTGATCATCATCAGCCACGACGTCGAGATGCTCGACACCGTCGTCAACCGGGTCTTCCATCTCGACGCCAACCGCGCCGAGATGGACATGTACAACATCGGCTGGAAGCCGTATCTCCTGCAGCGCGAGACCGACGAGCGTCGCCGAAAGCGTGAGCGTCTCAACGCAGAGAAGAAGGCCGGCACGTTGATGGCCCAGGCCGACAAGATGCGCGCCAAGGCCACCAAGGCTGTCGCCGCCCAGAACATGGCCAAACGTGCCCAACGGCTGCTCGCTGGCCTCGAGTCCGAACGGGGTGGCGACAAGGTGGCCAGGCTACGTTTCCCCGACCCGGCCTCCTGCGGCAAGACGCCGCTCAGCGCCTCCGGTCTGTCGCGCTCGTACGGCTCGCTCGAGATCTTCACGGACATCGACCTCGCCATCGACCGCGGCTCGAGGGTCGTGGTGCTGGGGCTCAACGGCGCTGGCAAGACCACCCTCCTGCGGATCCTCGCGGGCGTCGACCAACCCGACACGGGCGAGGTCGAGCCGGGCCACGGGCTCAAGGTCGGCTACTACGCGCAGGAGCACGAGAACCTCGACGTCTCCCGGACAGTCCTCGAGAACATGAAGTCCGCGGCGCCCGACATGGGCGATGTCAACACCCGTAAGACGCTTGGCTCGTTCCTGTTCAGCGGCGATGACGTGCACAAACCGGCAAAAGTTCTCTCCGGCGGCGAGAAGACCCGGCTGTCGTTGGCCATGCTCGTGGTGTCGGCGGCCAACGTCTTGCTGCTCGACGAGCCCACCAACAACCTCGACCCCGCCTCCCGCGAGGAGATCCTGGGCGCCCTGCGGAACTACAAGGGTGCCGTCGTTCTCGTCAGCCACGATGAGGGCGCTGTCGCGGCGCTGGAACCTGAGCGGGTGCTGCTCCTGCCTGATGGTGTCGAGGACCACTGGGGTCCGGACTATCTGGACCTGGTAGCGCTGGCCTGACCACCAAGGATGGCTAGAGTCGAAGGCGTGTCGAGCTCCGAGCAGTCCCAGCCTCATCCGATGCTGCGCGTCGAACGTGCGGGGCCGCTCGTGACGGTGACGCTGGATCGCGCTGAGCGCCGCAACTCCCAGACGCCCAGCCTGTGGTCGGCGCTCGGTGAGGTCGGTGCGGGTCTTGACTCCTCGATCCGCGTGGTCCTGATCCGGGCCGAAGGACCGTCCTTCTCTGCGGGCCTCGACCGAGCGATGTTGACACCCGAAGGCCTGCCCGGGGAGCCCTCCCTGTTCACCTTGGCCGCCGGTGCCGGAAGCGCGCTTGATGAAGCCATTTCCCACTTCCAACGGGGCTTCGCGATCTGGTCCGAGGTCCCCGCGATCACCATCGCCGCGGTGCAGGGGCATGCCATTGGCGCCGGATTCCAGCTGGCGCTTGCCTGCGACCTGAGGGTGGTGGCCGACGATGTCGCCTTCGCCATGCGTGAGACCAGCCTGGGTCTCGTGCCCGACCTTGCCGGCACATCGCCGCTGGTACGTGCCGTTGGGTATGCGCGGGCACTCGAGATCTGCGCCACGGGCAGGTTCGTAGGCGCACAGGAGGCGGTCGCGATCGGTCTGGCGTCCGTGGCTGTGCCACGCGAGGAGCTCGACGGCACGGCGCGCGACCTGGCGGACGCGATACTGCAGGCGCCCCGGGCAGCTTTGCGAGAGCTGAAGCCGCTACTGCTCCATGCGATCGACGCTTCACGCCCAGACCAGCTCGGTGCCGAGCGCGAGGCACAGGCACGGCTGCTCACGGCGATGGTGCAGGCTACTGGGAAGTAAGTAGCAGACGGTGGCGTTGTCAGACCCGACGACGACGATGATGAAGGTGACCCTGCCCGTTAACAACGGGAGAGAGGGGCGCAGAGCGGAGGCGGCATGTCCATGCACAGCGGTTGGGGCGCAATGCGCTCCCTGACCCGTGACTCCGCGGTGGCGCAGCGCAAGCTTGCCCCGGGGACGGCCAGACGGGTGATCGGCTACGCGGGCCCGTACAAGCGTCACATCGCCGTGTTCCTCGCCCTCGTGATCCTCGACTCGGCCCTTGTGGTTGCCACGCCTTTGCTGCTCGGAGCGATCGTGGACAAGGGTGTCCTCCAGAAAGACTCCGCAGTCGTGGTGCGCCTTTCCCTGATCATCGCCGCACTCGCGATCCTGGATGGCCTCCTGACCCTGGTTCAGCGGTGGTACTCGTCGCGGATCGGTGAAGGTCTCATCTTCGACCTGCGCACGCAGGTGTTCACGCACGTCCTGCGACAGCCGATCGCGTTCTTCACGCGGGCTCAGACGGGAGCCCTCGTCAGTCGGCTCAACAACGACGTCATTGGCGCCCAGCAGGCCTTCACCTCAACGCTTTCGGGTGTTGTCAGCAACGTCATCTCGGTGGTGTTCATCGTCGCCGCAATGGCATCAAAGTCTTGGGCGCTGACGCTGGGCGCGCTGGCGCTGCTTCCGTTCTTCCTGATCCCGGCCCGGGTCATGGGCCAGCGACTCGCCGGGCTCAGCCACGAGGCCATGGGCCTGAACGCCGAGCTGGGCACCCGGATGACAGAGCGCTTCAATGTGGCCGGGGCCCTGCTGGTCAAGCTCTTCGGGCAGCCTCGGATCGAGGACGAACAGTACTCCGAAAGAGCCGGCCGGGTCCGTGACATCGGGGTCAAGATCGCCCTCAGCCGCACGGTCTTCTTCGTCTCACTGACGCTGGTCGCCTCATTGGCCACTGCGCTCATTTACGGGGCTGGTGGGCTCATGGTGATCAACGCCTCGCTCCAGCTCGGTGAGCTGGTGGCGTTGGCTGCGCTGCTCGGACGGCTGTACGGGCCGCTGACGGCGCTGTCCAACGTGCGCGTCGACGTCATGACTGCGCTGGTCTCCTTCGAGAGGGTGTTCGAGGTTCTGGATCTGGAGCCGCTGGTCCAGGAAACCGCCAGCCCCATTGCCCTGCAGCAGCATCCGCTCTCGGTGGAGTTCGAGGGTGTTGGGTTCCGCTACCCCTCTGCCGACGAGGTCTCGCTGGCTTCGCTCGAGACCGTGGCGTCAGGCGACCGACGGGCGGGGGAGTCGGTGCTGCATGACGTGACCTTCACGATCCAGCCAGGCGAGCTGGTTGCTCTGGTGGGTCCGAGCGGCGCTGGCAAGACCACGATCACCAGCCTGGTGGCCAGACTCTATGACCCCACGGTCGGTCAGGTCCGGCTCGGCGGGATCGACCTGAAGGAAGCAAGTCTGGCTTCGGTGCACGACGTCGTCGGGGTGGTGACCCAGGAGGCGCACCTCTTCCACGACACCATCCGCGCCAACCTGGCCTATGCCAAGGAGGGAGCCACCGAGGAAGAGATGGTCTCGGTGCTGAAGTCGGCCCAGGTATGGGATCTGGTCTCAAGTCTTCCTGAGGGGCTGGACACGGTGGTGGGCGACCGTGGGCACCGGCTCTCCGGTGGTGAGAAGCAACGGCTAGCCATTGCCAGACTGCTGCTCAAGGGGCCGGGTCTGGTGGTCCTGGACGAGGCCACGGCCCACCTCGACAGCGAGTCCGAGCTGGCCGTCCAGCGGGCGCTCGACACGGCGCTGTCAGGTCGTACCGCGCTGGTGATCGCCCACAGGCTGTCAACGGTGCGCGGAGCGGACCAGATTCTGGTCGTCGCCGATGGCCGGATCGTTCAGCGCGGCAAGCACCACGAGCTGCTGGCCCAGGGCGGCCTCTATGCGGATCTGTACAACACCCAGTTCTCCACCCAGACGACAACGGAACCGGACAGCGTGAGCCTCGCCCCGTTGTGACGGTTACCCGTCCTCCTCGTCCCAGATCCGGGTCTTCTTCGCTTTGAGGCGCACGGGCGTGGCCGACTCATTTCCACCGGCCGGCCAGCCTGGTTCCGAGCCCTCGAGATACTCACGGCGGGCGCCGACAAAGATGAGCACGAAACCGACAGGGGCGGCGAACCACCATTGCAGCGCGTAGGCAAGGTGCGGCCCCTCGCCGGTGTCCGGGCTCGCTAGCGCCTGCGGGCGGGCGATGTGCTCGCCGGGTGGCCCAGTCTCCGTACGCAAGATCAGGTATGCGCCGTACAGGGCGGAGCCGGTCTGTGCACGAGCCTCTGCAAGGTTTATCGACGCAAGCCGGCCCTTCGGCATCTGTCGACCCAGGCTCGGTTCGCCCAGGCGCAGCCAGCCCGTGACCGTGATGCTTCCGGAGGGGGTGGCCGGCACCTCGGACGGGTCGGCGGCACTCTGGCCGTTCGGAATCCATCCCCGATCAATAAGCAGTGACGTACCGTCTGGCAGCTCGAGTGGAACTGTCACCTCGTAGCCGAAGACTCCGTTGTTCGGGCGGTTCCGCACGAGCATCGGGCTCTGGGGCGCATACCGCCCGATGGCGCGGACCAGGGTCCATTCCTCGGCGCGGGGCAGGCTGGCGTCGGGTCTTGGCATCGCTGCCGACAACGGAACCGGGCTGGCGAAGTAGTGACTGTTGATCCGCTGGGCCCTCGCCGCCTTGTCCTCGTGTCGATGCCACTGCCACTGGCCGAGGTAGAAGCAGGAGACGGCGAAGAACGCGGCTATTGCAAGCGCGGTGAGCCAGCGACGGGACATCACCACCTTGAGCACGCGACGACGGTACCGCCTGTGCTCGCACGCATGAAGATAACGACACCTGAGGCAGCCCGGATCGTGACATCCCAGCCAGAGCCCCTGCACTTCACCTGGCGAACATCCGTGCCTCGTCAGACGGCGAGCTCGTGGTGGTTGCCCGGGTGGGTGGTGCCCTGGCGGCAGCAGACGTCGGGGATCGTCAGGCGGCGAGTTCGTGGCGGTCGACCGGGTGGGTGGTGTAAAGGCGGCCGTGGGGGTCGGTCCAAGTGCAGACGCCGTCGCGGGTCATGCTCAGCTGCCAACTGCCGTGGTGTTTGACCCGGTGGTGGTGTTTGCACAGGCAGGCCAGATTCCACGGGGCGGTGGGTCCGCCACGGGAGTAGGCGATGACGTGGTCGGGTTCGCAGCGGTTGGCGTTGCGCCGGCAGCCGGGGAATCGGCAGGTGCCGTCGCGTTTTTGTAGGAAGCGGCGCATCGCGCGGTGAGGCAGGTAGGTGTCCAGGCTGGTTTCGATGACCACCCCGGTGCGTTCGTCCAGCAGGACCCGGGTGATGGCCGTGTCGAAGTTGTCCAGGATCGCGGCGACCACGTCGCCGCCGATCACCCCGATGCCGGGGATCAAGTAGCCCATCGCGGCGATCTGCGCCCAGGACGGCTCGATCAGCGGGTTCCGCTCAGGTGTCGGCTGGCCGAAGTCGTCGGTGTTGGACAGTGGGTTCAGGTAACGGACTGCGGGTCCGGCTGCCGTGTGCCCGTGGATACCTTCTTCGTGCCGGTCGGTGGCGTGCTGGTCGGTGGCGTGCTGGTCGGTGGCGTTGACGGCGCGGACGATCAGGTCCCGTTCGAGGCTGCCGTCGGGCTCGTCCACGGTGGCAGTCTGGACTGGGATCATCAAGGTGACCGTGGTGGCCACGGTCACATTGGTCAGCATCAGGTCGACCAGCGCGTCGGCGCGGCACTGTTCCAGGGTCCGGGTCGGGTCGTCACCGTGCATCTGGTGGGCCAGGGCGTCGATGGCCGCCCAGCACGCCGCTGAGTCCGCCGCTGGGAGTGAGGCCACCCATGTGGTCAGGCCGGGCACACGGGAGGGGTAGGCGCGTATAAACCTGTCCAGGCGTTCCTTGGCGGCCTTGAGCCGCAGGGCGTCCGCGTCGACCCGGGCCAGCACCCGCCGGACCCGCCGGGTCACCGCGCCGGGGGTCTCCTCTAGCACGGCGGGGTAGATCTGGGCCTCGATGGCGCCGCACGAGGAGGCGCTGGCCTCGGAAAGCTCGGTGGCGATGATCGTGGCCCGCCAGGAGTCCAGGTCCCCGGCTGCCATCGCGGCCAAAGTGGCCGGCAGCTTGGCGGCCAGTGCGGCCGCGGTGGCCACCTTGCGTCCGGCTGCGACGAACCCCATCGACAGCATCGGCCCAAAGCAGTCGGGGGCGAACTCACTGACATGGCCGAGGCCGTGGTCGACATCGGCCCAGGCCCCCGAGGGGTCTTGCTCGTGTTCCCTGCCCGCGTACTGGGCCACCCGCAGCGCCTGCACCGCTGAGGCGGCGTTGATCACCTGCTGGGCGGCGTCGACCTCCGCGGCCAAGTCCATCGAGGGGGTGAACGTCGCCCCGGTTCGGGCGTCCTCGAAGGCCTCACGCATCAAGGTGAGGGCTTGAGAGAACTTGTCGATCATGTGTTCTAGTGTACCCGACGTGACCGACAAGCGGAAGACTTGTCCACAACGAAAGTCGTTGCAACACGGTATAATTCAGGGCAGGGCGTTCATTTACACCGGGTTCACGAGGGCGTCCACGGGCCCCGGGTTCACGAGGGCGTCCACGGGCCCCGGTTCACGACAGGGCGTCCACGGGCCCCGGTTCACGACAGGATGTCCACGCGCACCGGGTTCAGTGCAGGAACGTCCCAACGCGCAATCGCAATCACTCACCCTGCTGACATCGCGATCCGGTCCTTGTCGACCTACAGCTCGCGTCCCCTGGTCCTGACAGGTCAGCCGACCTCGTCGGCGCCCTGCGGGTCTCGGAGTGCCGAAACCGGGAGGGTGTCCTTGAGGAACCCCCGGACCGACAGGAAGTACGACAGCGAGACGCGGTGCTCCTCGCAGGCCAGCCACGTCTTGAGCCGGTCAGGCGTGTGCAGCTTGGGGTTGTTCCACATCAGGCCGTATTCAGCGTCCGCACGGCAGCCCTTGGCGCTGCAGTGCTTGCTGACATTGGGCTCGGATGGGCTCGGGGTCATGTGGGGCGGTCCTCATCAGGGTGATCGGGCGGGATCTGACGTGTCGCGGTGTCGTTCGTGTTGACCGGCCCGACGGTTGTGCTCAGTCTGGACCTCGTGGCGTTGGCCATCACCACGGCGATGTAGGGGAGGATCACCGCGGCAATGACCAAGGTCCAGCCGATGACGGTCCAGTGGAGCCCGGCCAGGGCGATGACCGCGAGGATGAAACATGCGGTCCGGATCCCCATGGACACCAGATAGCGACGCATCCGCTCACTCTGGTCGTCTTGGAGGGATGGGGGTAAGCCGGTCACGGAGAACACCTGCTCGGGCTGATGGGCGGCACGTTTTCTCACACTTCAACGATATGCCCCCGGGGGGGCGCATGAGGCGTACTCGCGGGTAGTCGGCTACCGTCCCATGTGCTCGCGCGACATAGAGAGCGTCCGAACCGAGGGTGCGCCCGCTGACTCAACCTTGTGCCCGGACTGCGACCCCTCAGGAGGAACTTGATGGCTGACCCTCGCAACGTGTTGATTACCGGGGGAAACCGCGGAATCGGCCTCTCGATCGCACAGGCCTTCCTGCAGGGCGGTGACAACGTCGTGATCACCCACCGATCGGGGCAGCCACCGCAGGGACTGGACGGCGTGGTCTGCGACGTGACCGACACCACGTCGGTGGATGCCGCCTTCACGGCCGCCGAGGAGAAGCTTGGCGGCCCGATCGAGGTCCTCGTGGCCAACGCCGGGATCACCCAGGACGGACTGTTGATGCGCATGAGCGACGAAGACTTTGACTCGGTGATCGACACGAACCTCACAGGAGCCTTTCGATGCGCTCGGCGCGCCAGCAAGGGGATGATCAAGCTGCGCAAGGGGCGGGTCGTGTTCATCTCCAGCGTGGTTGGCCTCTACGGCTCCGCCGGACAGACGAACTACTCTGCCAGCAAGTCGGCGCTGGTCGGGCTGGCGCGGTCGATCTCGCGCGAGCTGGGCGGCCGGGGGATCACGGCCAATGTCGTTGCTCCGGGCTTCGTGGAGACCGACATGACCGCCGAGCTGCCCGAGGATCGTAAGAAGGTCGTCCTCGCAGGCATCCCTGCTGGGCGCTTCGCATCCCCGGATGAGGTCGCCGCAGCGGTTAGATTCATCGCGTCGGAGGACGCGGCATACATCACAGGCGCCGTCATCCCGGTTGACGGCGGCCTTGGCATGGGTCACTGAACCCGCACACTGGAAGGACCTTCCACATGTTGTTGCAAGGCAAGAAGCTGTTGATCACTGGTGTCCTCATGGACTCCTCGATCGCCTTTCACGTGGCCAAGCTGGCGCAGGAGGAGGGCGCCGAGGTCGTGCTGACATCGTTCGGTCGCGCCATGAAGATCACCCA
>JBBRZV010000044.1:0-24894 GCA_038236365.1 Actinomycetales bacterium
CAACCGGCACAGCGAGTGCTCCGACTGCCACAACCCGCACGCCGCCAGGGCAACCCCCGACAGCACCCAGATCTCGACCACGACAACGCCCGCCGTGTCTGACGGATGGGACGCATCTGGACGCCTGGCTGGCGTCTCAGGTGTGTCTGTCGTGAACAGCCTCACTCCTAACGCAGCCCCCGCCTACACATTCCTCAGCGGCGTCGACACCAACATCGTCCCGGCCAACCTGGTCACCCGCGAATACCAGCTCTGTTTCAAGTGCCACTCCGGGTTCACCACCCTCCCATCCAACGCGGGACTTCAGGCCATGGTGCCGCCCAAGTACGCACTGTTCGCGTTGGACAAGGCCATCGAGTTCAACCCGGCAAACCCCTCGTTCCACCCAGTCGAGGCGGCTGGCAAGAACACTACGGAGGCTATGAAGGCCAGCCTGGCCGGGACGTCTCCCTACAAACTATGGAACTTCACCGTTGGCGACACCGTCCGATGCCTGAACTGCCATGCCAGCAGTGGTACCTCCGGCCCGAACCCTCCGCTGACGGGGATCGACCCGACGCTGCCGCAGGCCGGAAGTATGCTCGCACCCCACACGTCGGTCAACCGCGGGATCTTGATCAGAAACTACCGAGACCGCGTACTCAAGTCGAGCGGCGACGCTTATTCAGGAGGAGACTTCGCGCTCTGCTACGTGTGCCACGCCGAGGCGCCATTCGTCGACTCGGCCTCGACCGCCACTAACTTCAACCTTCATGCGAGGCACATCAGCCTGCTAGCTCCGGTTTCTGCAGTTGTCGGCACGGACATCGACACCCCGGGCGACGGGCGAGGCAAGGCGATTTGTGCGGAGTGCCACTACCGGCTCCACTCGACGACGAACAAGGTCGAACCGCAGTCGGTCGACGGAACGCGGCTGGTGAACTTCGCCCCCAACGTGCAGCCAAACGGTGTAACCCGCTCATGGAGGGCGGCGACCACAACCGCTCCCGGTTCCTGCACCCTTACCTGCCACGGCTACGCCCACACCGACGCTGGGCAGCAATATCCGGCTCTGCCTCTGCCCGTGCCCTGAGCCCAGATCACCGTCCCGCCCGTCGTGAGGCACAGGCGCGTCTATACCTTGGGCCGCCCAGCGGTGTACTCCCCGGAGCCGTCTCTATCCAAGATGTGCCGAGCGGCGGATAGTGCGCCAAATCGCTCAAATAGATACTAGTTGCGAAGCCAAAGCGTCACGGTTTCGTCCGGACGCGTAACAAGGAACAGGAAGAACTATGAGCCGTCAGCCGGTATCCGTTGGGGGTCGCGCAGACGCGACAGAGTTCAGGCAGGAGCTGCTCGGCCGGCTCGGTCTTCGAGCCGATGCAAGCGACAAAGACGTCGAGCTAGCCCACAACGGACTGGTCGAGTTCCTTGAGCTGGCCCCCCGTGAGATGAAGCCTTGGGCTTCGGCCCGGACCACCGACGTGGATGAGGCGTTCGCCCTCCTGTCCGGCCCGGAGCAAGACCTGATCGCGCCTGCGACCCCGGCCGTCGCCACCGCTCAGGTGGTGCTGGACATGACGCCCGTCGCGACAGAACTCTCCGCCCCCGCTGTTCCTCCGGCACCTGAAGAACTTGATGGCTCGTCTGCCTCGATCGGGAGCAAGCTGCTGCGGCCCCAGATGCTCTGGGCATTGGTGCCAGTGCTGGTCATCGCGGTGGTCTTCGGCGTCTACGTCATGGGCAAGAGCTCGGACGTGCCCGGCATCTCAGGAACGCCGACCAACCAGGCAACCACCGCTGCTGCAGGTCCCAAGGCAGTCGACCCCGCGAAGGTCGGCGCACTCATGGGCAAGATCAGCGCCAACCCCAAGGACAAGGTCGCACTTCAGCAGCTTGGCGACCTCTACTTCGCCGCCGCTGACTACAAGAACGCATCGCTGTGGGAGCAGAACATCCTGGGAGTCGACCCGAAGAACCAGGTCGCACTCCTGTCGTTGGGCGCCGCCCAGTTCAACCTCGGCGACACCGCCGCGGCCAAGAAGCAGTGGCTCATCGCCGCGGCGCTCTACCCCAAGAACGCTGAAGTGCACTACGACCTTGGCTTCCTCTACTTCAGCCAGACCCCCCCGGACAAGGTCAACATGACCATTGAGTGGAAGAAGGTCATCGCCATCGACCCGAACTCCAACCTGGCGAAGACTGTCTCCACGCACATCGCGGGCGCGAACGCGACCCCCACCGCGTCGGCTACCCCCGGCGCCAAGTAAGACCATGACTATTGTCAGCATCGCCCTCGCGTTCGTCGCCGGAATCGTGTCGTTCGTGTCGCCGTGCTGCCTTCCTCTGGTCCCGGCCTATGTCAGCTACATGGTCGGGGCCACCCCGGCGGACTCACCGAAGGCCCGCAAGATGGCGCTACGCCACGCGCTGGCCTTCGTGCTTGGGTTCACCATCGTGTTCGTCGGGCTCTGGGCCTCGATCGGCCTGGTCGGGTACGTCCTGCGGGACTACTTCGGGATCCTGCGCCAGATCGGCGGTGCCATTATCATCGTGATGGGCCTGCACGTCGCCGGCGTGATCCGGCTCTCCGTCCTCTACCGGCAGGTGTCCGTCCCCACCGGCCGCCTGATGGAGAAGTCCCCCACCGGCGACGGCACCGTGATGGTCAAGGCCCCCTCCTACGCTCGCTCCACCATGATGGGCTCAGCGTTCGCCGCGGGCTGGACCCCATGCGTAGGACCCATCCTGGGCGGCATCATTGGCCTGGCCTCGCTGAACTCCTCCGTCCTGCAAGGAATGGTCCTGCTCTTCGCCTACGCCATCGGCCTGGGCGTCCCCTTCATCGCCGTCGCCGTGGGCGCCACCGCAGCCAACGCCAAGCTGGCCTGGTTCCGCCGCCACGAGGCAGGGGTCTCCCTGGTCACCGGCGCGATGCTCGTCCTGGTCGGCTTCCTGATGATCACCAACCTGTTCGCCAAGCTGTCGGGCTCCCTGCCCCGTATCGGCATCTGAGAAAGAGTCCACGATGAGCCAAGACACACGTACCCGCCCGCCAGAGCCCGACTCCCATGAGTCGCTGGACGCCCTGGACGACGCCAGCGGCGGCGGTTCGGTGGCCGCCACCGACGTCCTGGAGCGGCTGTGGCATTTCTTCATCTCGATGCGCACCGGGCTGTGGCTGATCCTGGCCCTAGGTCTGATGTCCCTGATCGGGGCACTGCTGCTCCAGGTCCCGGCCGGACTGTCCGCCGACCCGGCGTCCTATGCCGCCTGGCTGGCCACGGCCAACAGCAAGTACGGGGGCTGGACTCCGGTCTTCGACAAGCTGGGCTTCTTCGCGATCTTCACCTCGATCGAGTTCAAGACGGTCATGGTGCTGCTGACCACCAGCGTCCTGGCCTGCTCGGTCCACCGCGCCCCGACATTGTGGAAGCTGGCCCGCCACCCCCGCACCCGGATGGGTGAGACCTTCTACGCCCACGCACCGCTGCGGGCTGCGATCCTGGTCCCCGCCGGATCGGAGACTGCCCTGCAAGACGTCCAGGGGGTCCTTAAGGCCCATGGTTTCCGGACCCTGATCGACGCCGACGAGGACGAGGATAGCCGAAACCTGTATGCCGACCGGTTCCGCTGGGGCCCGTTCGGCACCGTCGTCGCCCACCTCAGCTTCGTGATCATCCTGCTGGGGTTCATGGTCAGCGCTGTCACCGGCTACAGGAACACCAACTTCGTGGTCCCAGTGGGCTCCACCGTTGCGGTCGCCAACGGCAGCGGCCTGTCGGTCAAGGCGATGTCCTTCAATGACGCCTACTACCCCGACGGCAGCCCAAGCGACTACGCCTCCGACCTGATCCTGTACAAGAACGGCACCCAGGTTGACCGCGAGACGATCCGGGTCAACAGCCCGATGAAGTATCAGGGCTACTCCTTCTACCAGTCATTCTTCGGCGAGGCGGTGGCGATGAAGGTCCTCGACCCCGCCGGCAAGGTCCTGTACGAGGACGCCGCCGCCCTGTCCTGGACCTCCGATGACGGCAACCGCAGCATCGGCCAGTTCAACATGCCGGCCAAGAAGCTCGCCATTGAGCTGGTTGTGCCCGCCTCGGGCAAGACCGTCCCGACCATCAAGGCCGGCCAGGTCGAGGTCAACGTCTTCCAGGACGGCATCAAGAACTCGATCGCCTCCCAGGTCATCGACCAGGGCAAACCAGTGACCCTGGCGGGGTTGTCCTACACCTTCGAGCGCACCCGCCAGTTCACCGGCCTGATCGTGGCCAAAGACCCAGGCATGAACATCGTCTGGCTCGGCTCGTTCCTGCTGACCGCCGGCCTGTACCTGGTCTTCTTCTTCCCTCACCGCCGGATATGGGTCCGGATCCGCAAGACCACCGGCGGCAGCGAGATCCTGGCCGCCTCCACCTTGAAACGCGACCCCGCCTTCAAACCGCAGTTCAACCAGCTCATCACAGACATCCAGCTCGCCGGAACCCCGGAGAGCACCCTCCAAGAAGTAGGGCAGAACGATGCTTAACTTGTCCCAGTACTCCCTGATGGCCGGCCTGGTCATGGTCGTCGTGGCCGTGACCTGCTACATCCTGGCCCTGACGATGGGCCACTCTGTTCGCCGCGCACCGGCACAGGCCCGCGCCACAGTCGGCGCCGGTGTGGGTTCCAGCGGCGGCACCGGCCAGGACCTCGACGACCTCGACGATGAGGAGCCGCTGAAGGTCCACCGGCCGCGGACCCTGGCCGTGTACGGCACCTACTTCACCTGGCTGGCCCTGCTCTTCCTGACCGCCACCCTGGTGCTGCGCTCGATCGTGGTCGGCCACGGGCCGTTCGGCAACCAGTACGAGTTCTCGGTCTCCTTCGGCTGGGGCATGGTCCTGGCGTACGTGTACTTCGAGCACAAGTACCACGTGCGCACCCTCGCCCTGCTGATCCTGCCGCTCACCGCAGGGATCCTGCTCTATGCCCTGTCGGTCGGGTCCACCGACAACCCGCTTGTCCCCGCCCTACAGAACAACCTGCTGCTCACCGTGCATGTCGCCGTGGCGATCGTGGCCTACGGCGCTTTCGCGGTCTCCTTCGCCGCGGCAGTGCTGTACCTGATCCAGCCGGAGGAGGGCAAGCCGGGACTGCCCAAGCCGGCCCTGCTGGACGAGATCGGCTACCGCTCGGTGATCATCGCCTTCCCGCTGATGACCCTCGTCCTCGTCCTGGGCGCAGTCTGGGCGTCGATCGCCTGGGGCAGCTACTGGTCCTGGGACCCCAAGGAGACCGCCTCACTGCTGACCTGGCTGGTCTACGGCGCCTATCTGCACGCCCGGGTCGCCCGCGGTTGGACCGGACGCAAAGCCGCGTGGATCCTCATCGCAGCCTTCGGATGTGTCCTGCTCACCTTCTTCGGCAACCTCTTCTTCAGCGGCCTGCACAGCTACGGGAAGAAGTAGTCCGACATAGCCCGGCGCCACCATCTCGGCCGCGCAAGCACCACCGCACAAAGCACCACCACGGAAGCACCACCACTCAACCCGAAGCGAGGATGACTCGGCCATGAGTCAAGTCACGATGGACACCTCGGCGAGCGGCCCCCGATCGGGCCGCCCGCCGGTCCGGCGGCCCAAAAGCTGGCAGCAGCGGCTGCGCGAGAGCCGCATCGGCACTCTCTCGGTCCTGGTGGTCACCGCCGCCCTGGTCGCCGGCGGCTACTACCTGCTCGACCGCCCCACCACCCCCCGCACCGGCATACAGGCGATCGAGCTGTCCGGGCCCACCAAAGGCGCCCCGCCCAAGATCGGCACCCTGGCCCAGGACTTCACCGCCACCACCGTGGACGGCAAAGCGGTCTCGCTGAGCTCGTTCAAAGGCCGCCCCGTCTGGCTGACGTTCGGCGCCACCTGGTGCGCCGCGTGCGTCGCAGAAGCCCCCGACGTCCAAGCCTCCTACCTCAAGTTCCAACCCCAACGCGCCGTCGTCCTGGCTATCTTCATCCGCGAAGACGCCGCCACCGTCAAGGACTACGCCGACCGCGTCGGCCTGACCTACCCCAAGGTCGCCGACCCCGACACCGCCATCGCCTCGGCCTACCGCGTCTACGGCATCCCCGCCCACTTCTTCATCGACCGCAAGGGCATCCTGCGAGACATCAAGACCGGCGGCCTCAGCCCCGAACAAATGTCCGCCGCACTCACGAACATCAGCCGATGAACGACCCAACCGAACCCTCGCCCACCGATGTGCCCGAAGCAACCGACGTACCCGAAGTGCCCGAAGCCGCCGCAATCGTGAAGAAGCGACACTTCCGGCGTACCCGCACCTTGTTCTCTCCGCTGACCAGGCTGCTCTCCAAGATCCCGCACCCGCCGTGGGGCAGCAAGCGCGGCATCTTCGTCCTCATCATCCTGCTCGGAGGTTTCGGTACGGCTGTCGGTGTCGGCGGTATGACCGCCATCAGCTACTCCGAGACACCCGGCTTCTGCGGTCTGTGCCACACCATGGACCCGGAGCTGAAGGCGTACGCCGCATCAGCCCACAACGAGGTCACCTGCGCGGAGTGCCACATCAACCCCGGCCTCGGCGGGTTCGTCAAGGCCAAGATGAACGGCACCAAACAGCTCCTCCACATCCTCACCGGCCAGTACCCGACGCCCATCGAGCCCCCGGACCACCAGAGTCTCCCGCCGGTCACGGACAGCTGCCTGAAATGCCACTCCCTCGAGAACATCACCGCGAATGCAGGGCCGGTCAAGCTGGTCCTTCGGCCCAGGTACAAGTCGGACCAGGCCAACACCCGCGAGACCATCGCCATCATGATCAGGCCGGCGGGGCTGGGACAGCCCTCCGCCACCACGGGAGACACCGCCGATGGCAACAGTGACGTCAAGGGCGTCCACTGGCACGTCCAGCAGAAGGTGACCTACACCAGTGCGGACGAGCACGCTCAGAAGATCGACCTCGTCGAGCTGACTGCCAAAGACGGGACGGTGGAGCAGTACATCGCCGGGACCCAGGTCGGCGTTTCGACAGACGCCAAGGTCGATGTCGACCGGCTCAAGACCAGTCAGACGACCCGAACCATGGACTGTATCGACTGCCACAACCGGGTCGGGCACGCGGTTCCCAGCACGGACCGGGCAGTAGACGAAGCAATCGGTACCGGGCTGATCAGCACGAAGCTGCCGTTCATCAAGCGCGACAGCGTCGCTCTCCTGAACGGGAACTACGCGACCCTGGCGGCTGCGGACACGGCGATCGACGGCCTCCGTGCGACTCTTGCTACGCGATACCCGCTTGTGGCCAAGACGCAGGCCACAGACATCACCCAGGCGATCAACGAGCTGAAGCTGCAGTACCGGCTGATCGCCACCCCCGCCATGAAGGTGCAGGCGAAGACCTACCCGGACAACCTGGGCCACCAGACATCACCTGGTTGCTTCCGCTGCCACGACGGTGCCCACTACCTCGTGGTGAAGGGCAAGATCACCAACAAGACGATTCCCTCAGAGTGCGCCACCTGCCACACGTTCCCCCAGATCGGTGCGAGCGCCACCAGCTTCCCTCTCGGGGCCAAGCCGGTCACGCACAAGGACAAGCTCTGGGTGTTCAGCCACAAGCTGGCGACCAGGAGCTCCACCTCGGCGGGTACGTCATGCTCCGCCTGCCACGCACCGACCTACTGCTCGAACTGCCACAACAGCGGTGCGATCAAGGTCCAGCACACCGAGATGCTGTACCAGCACGCCAAGGTCATCACCAAGGCCGGCACGCAGTCCTGCGCCTACTGCCACCTGCCGGTCTACTGCGCAAAGTGCCACAAGGGGCCCGTCCTTGAGCCAAAACTGCCGCCACCAGGGACACCTCTCGCGCTCGCGGCCAGGCCGGCGACATGACCATCTCCCGAACAGCGCCGGTGGAGGTGGCCGAGGAGTGGCTGACCGTACACGAGGCCTGTTCCCTGATCGGCGTCTCCCCCGCCACCTTGCGCCGTTGGAGCGCAGCGGGGGACGTCCAGGCCTTTACCACCCCCGGTGGGCACCGCCGCTTTGCCCGCTCGACGATCCTGGGACTGCTGCCCACCAGCCGGCGCGAGCGGCCGACCCTGGAGCGCCTCGGCGAGACGGCAGAGCACATGACCAGCGTCTATCGGCGCAGGCTCGCCCAGGCCTGCAACGGGCTCGGCTGGGTCGGCCGGCTCACCGAAGAGGAGCTGACGCCGCTGCGCGAGCAGGGCCGACGGATCGCGGGATCCCTGCTGGTGCTCATCGACGCACCAATCGACCATGACCGCCAGTCGGCCCTCGGAGAAGCCAGGAGCGCCGCCACCGAGTACGGCCGGATCGCCGCGCGAGGATCAGCCGAGATCCGCGAGACCGTCGAGGCCTTCCTGTGCATGCGGATGGTGTTCCTGAGCGAGCTCGCCCAGGTGTCGCGGCGACGCGCCCTGGACACGGCCGAGGCGACCCACCTGCTCGTGACAGCAACCCAGGCGATGGACGAGCTCCTGGTGGCGCTGATACACGGTCACGAGACCGAGACTGCCGAGATGGCACCCACCGAGACTGCCGAGATGTCATCCAATAGGGGTAACGCGTGATCACCATGTCGCAACCATCTGCTGTGTGCCCAGTGGTCCAGGCTGAGGTGACCCCCGCCACCGTCGTGGCCCTGATCACCCATGCTCGCGGGGTTCCGAGCATTGCTCGCGAGGCGTTCGCCGCAGACTGCGAGGCCCTCCGGGGCAACGAGGCCGTCGTGATCGTGCACACCTGCCACCGTGTCGAGCTGTATGTCGCCCTCGAGGCGTTTGGTGACGGCGAGCTGCCCCAGCTGCCACCACGAGGGCTTCGCCTCGAGGATGCCGATGCGGTCCGCCACCTGATCCGCGTCACCTGTGGCCTCGAGAGCGCGGTCCTGGGCGAGGACCAGGTCCTGCATCAGGTCCGTACGACGTACGCCGCACGCCGCGCGAGCGAGCCGTTGGACCCCGCCCTTGGGCGTCTCTTCCAGGTGGCACTGAACGCCGGACGCCGTGCTCACGGCTGGTTCGAAGGGTCCAAGCGGTCCCTCGGCGATGCAGCACTTGACGAGATCGAGCGCAGGACAGGGACCCTCATCAACCAGCCGATCCTGATCGTCGGCGCCGGCAGCATGGGCCGGCTCACCGCGCACGCGGCAGTCCGACGCGGGGCCCGGGTCATCGTCACCTCACGCACCGCCGAGCGCGCTGCTGCCCTGGCCCAGGACGTCGGGGGGCAGGCACTGGACTGCGCAGTCGATGGCACGCTCCCTCCCGTCGTAGGAGCTATCGTGGCTCTGTCCGGCCCATGGCAGATCCAGCCACTGGACGCGCAAGGACTGCTGAACGGCGGTACGACGGTCGTCGACCTCTCGTCGCCACCGGCCCTCCCGGTTGCCCTGCAGGAGCAGCTGGGGGAACGATTCGTCTCCATCGACGACCTGGCCTGGGGGCCTCAGGTCGAGCTTCCGGGCGCGCTCCGCACCCGCCTCGAGCACCTCGTGTCCGGATCCGGCCGCGAGTACTGCAAGTGGCTGCTGGCACGCGACTCGCTGCCCGCAATACAGGCCATGTCTGAGGCGGCCGAAGGGCGTCGTCGCAGTGAGGTCGAGTGGCTGCTGAGGCGACTTCCGGACCTGTCCGACGACGAGAAGGCACTGATCGACCAGATGACCCACCGGCTCGTCGGCGGAATCCTGCACTCACCACGGTCCAAGCTGCGGCACGACGACAGCGGTGACCTCGGCCGGGCAGCCCGTGAGCTGTTCGGTATATGACACCCAAAGCACCGCGCCTATGTGAATGGCGCATGAACCCCGACCCGTAGAGCACCGGGTCAACCATCAGCTAGAAGGGCCCTCGAACACCATGTCAGCCACCAAGACACCGACCCGCGAAGGCAAACAGCTCATCACAGTTGCTGTTGCCGGTATGACGTGCGTTTCCTGTGAGCGGCGGATCACCAAGGCCCTGACAAAGCTGCCAGGCGTCGTCTCGGCGAGCGCATCCGCACGCAAGGGCAGCGCCAGCCTGATTACCACCAACCAGGTCAGCCGCGCGTCGATCGACGCGGCGATCGTCGCCACCGGTTATCGAGTCGGTGGCTCGCCGTGGCTCAACCGCGACCCGATTGTCTGGCGGGGTGCCGGGATAGCCGCTGCCTTCGTCGCCGTTCTCGTTTGGCTGCTTGGCGCCGGGGACCTCGCCGGGCGGTTCGGCGATCTGAGCAAGGGTGGCCTCCTGCTCGTCCTCGCTCTTGGCCTCGCCGCCGGGGCGTCCACCTGCATGGCCATGGTCGGCGGCATCATCCTTGCCATCTCGGCCAACGCCTCTGGGCACTCCCAAGCGAGCGGCACACTGGCCCGCAGTGCGGCGTTGCGGGTCAACCTCCTGTTCCAGGCTGGTCGCATCGCGGGCTTCGGACTGCTGGGCGTCGCCTTGGGTGCTCTCGGAAAGAGGGCGGCCCTGCCGCAGTCCCTGACCGTGGTGCTGATGATCGCTGTCGCCGTCACCATGCTGCTGGTCGGGCTGCGACTCACCGAGCTGTCACCACGCGTGGCCGGATGGTCCCCGACGATCCCCGCATCCATCGGGGACCGCCTCGGCCTTACCGGCGGCGCCCCGGCCCGAAGAAACGCCGGTGTGGCGCTGGCCGGAGCCGCGACCTTCTTCCTGCCGTGCGGCTTCACCCAGGCCGTGCAGCTCTACGCGTTCTCGACCGGGTCACCCACGTCAGCAGGGCTGATCATGGCCACCTTCGCCGTCGGCACGTCGCCGGCCCTTCTCGCCCTTGCCGGCGCGCCCACGATGGTCACCGGACCGCGACGGACGGCCGTGCTGCGCGCTCTGGGCGTTGTGGTCATCGGTTTCGCGGTCATCAATGCCTCCTCCGCCTTGCGCCTGGCCGGTGTGGAGCTCAGCCTTCCAAACCGGGCGGCGCCGGCGGCAGCATCGAGCGCCAACGTCACGGTCACGCCCGTCGACCAGACGATCACCAGCTCGCAGGACGGGGACGGCTACCACCCCAATGAGACGGTGATCTACGCCGGACGACCCACCCACTGGGTCGTGACATCGACCGCGCCCTTCTCCTGCGCCTCAAGCCTGGGCTCCCAGGACCTGGGCTTCCAGGGTGTGCTCAAGGCGGGGCCCAACACGATCGAGCTGCCCGCGCTGACGAAGGGCACCTACAAGTACGCCTGCGCCATGGGCATGTACACCGGTCGTATCGTGGTCATTGATGCACCGAAGGCAACAGCCAAGACGACCAGCTGAACACGCCAATCGGCAGGCTGAACACGTCGGCGACAGGCCGAACAAAGCAGGAGGAGCGCATGCGTGCGGTAGTGGTCCATGAGCATGGCGGCCCCGGCGTACTGATCACTGATGAGCTGCCCACCCCCCAGCCCGGACCGGGTCAGCTGCGCGTGGACGTGGCAGCCGCAGGGGTCAACTTCATCGACGTCTACTTCCGCACAGGCGCCTATCAGTTCCCTACCCCGTTCATCGTCGGCTCGGAGGGCGCGGGGACTGTGAGCGCGGTTGGTGCCGACGTGTCCGGCTTCCACGAGGGTGACCACGTCGCCTGGGCCATGGTCCCCGGTGCTGGGTATGCCGAACAGGTCATCCTTCCGGCCGCACGCGCCGTCCCGGTGCCTGTAGGGATCGATGACCAGACGGCGGGCGCTGTCCTGCTCCAGGGCCTGACCGCCCATTACCTGACCCGCTCGACCTATCCGGTCCGGTCCGGCGAGACCGCGTTGGTGCATGCCGCGGCGGGAGGGGTGGGGCTCTTGCTGACTCAGGTGCTGACCGCCCAGGGTGTGCGCGTCATCGCCACGACATCCAGCGAGGACAAGGCGGCTCTCGCCCGTGGGGCCGGCGCGGCAGACGTCATCCGCTATGACAGGGAGGACGTCGCCTCAGGGGTCTCGCGCCTCACCGACACCCACGGCGTCGACGTGGTGTACGACGGCGTTGGACGCGCAACCTTCGACGGGAGCATCAACAGCCTGCGCCCGCGAGGAATGTTCGTGCTGTATGGCGCGGCGAGCGGCGCAGTGCCTCCGCTGGATCCGCAGCTGTTGAACTCCAAAGGCTCACTGTTCTTCACCAGGCCGACGCTCGCGCACTATGTCGCGTCCCGCGACGAGCTGCTCGAGCGTTCGAGCGAGCTGTTCGCCTGGGTCGCATCGGGGGCGCTGTCCGTGCGCGTAGGCGCGCGCTACCCCCTCGAGCAGGCCCGCCAGGCTCACGAGGACCTGGAGGCCCGCCGTACGACCGGAAAGTCGTTGATCATCCCCGGCTAAACGTAATCTCGTGGCTCACCGCGGCCGCGTGCGCCAGGAGGCCTCCGCCATGGCTGACTGGATGTGCCATGGTCTAATCTCACCTGGGCGGTGGCCGGCGCCGGATCGTACTTAGGCCTGGGCGCGGTGGAGATCATCGGTCCCAGTGGTCGCAGTCGACCTCTGTGGCGCTGAGTTCACATCGCAGACCTCGGTAGTCGCAAGGCCGGTCTGCTCTCGTGCCAACCGAGGATCCAGGTCGTCGGCGTTCTCGGAAGCGCTCCGGCCCCCGCGGGCGGGTGTGAACAGCCGGCTAAGGGCCCACAGCACCAGTCCCACGAAGGTCACCCAGAAGAGCCCCATCAGGACCCATGCGACCACGCTCGTCTGCCCGCATGCCAGTCCAGCGAACATCGAGGCCACCCCTTTCAAGGGTTTGTCATCTTGTGTGATTCGATGCCCAGAATCCACTCCGCACATAATGATTGAGTAGCCCGAACGATGAAGGTTCTCTAAAGCATTGACTCGATTTGAGGATGGCCATCGCAGTCAAGGGGTTGTCTTTGGGCTATCTCGGCAAGTTGGCCGGGCCCAGTCGGCGCCCTCATACGGGCTGCGCGACGGTCCAGGCGTGACGTTTCCCAATTCCAGCCGGTAGGCTCTGTGACCGCGGACACACCGGTCCAGCCGAATTTGGCCGATCTGATGAAGGTCCCGTGTCGTTGCAAGCAAGGTTTCCTGAAGGTCATCGACGCGGCACCTGGTCACCGTGTAGACCGAGGTAAGGCGCCTCTCCGCGAGCGCAGCGCGAGCGTTGCTTCTAAAGCTGACGTCGCGTACTCACCACCACGAAAGGCACTGATCATGAACCCAGTTCGCATTCTCCTCGCGACCGCGCTGGCGGCCGGCACCGTCATGCTTTCAGCCACCGGCGCATCCGCCGCAGCGCCCGACCCCGGTCCCGCGTTTGGCCAGCACGTCTCTGCCTGCGCCAAGACGATGGGCTTCTCGGGAGCACACAACCCCGGCGTCATGCACCATGGGAAGTCCGGATGGGATGGGGGTACCTGCCCCACGCCCTGAGCCGGGTGTCTCTAGCGGACCGACCCGCCTCTGCCCGCGGCGTCTGGGTCGTGGGCAGGGGTAGCGTCAGCCGCTTGAGCAGTAGTGCGTTGACCGCGAACGATCAGCGACGACCCGGACATCGACAGAGCCGCGATCTCGGGGGCGTAGCACCGGCCCGAACGCAGGCGCGAAGACGCCGGCCGTGGGGAGCGCGATCGTGTTGATCCGATCGCCCAGCCAATTCTGCCCATTTTGCGCAACGTTCCTTGCCGATGCGAAGCGCGACCGTTACGTCCAGCCGGTCCGAACGCATGAGCACCACGTCGGCGGTGTCGGCGTTGACACACCGTCCGTGGGATTGACCAGCGCGGCTCGGCTATTGGCTGATCGCCCTCAGGGCTGCATCCATCTGAGCTGGGGTCAAGGTACCGGTCGTCATCGATCGAAGGATGCCTGACGCGTCGATGAAGAAGTGGGACCGGATCGCCGCCCCATGGTGCCCGCCCGGGTCCTCGTAGACCCCGTATGCCGATGCGATGCGCGCGCTCGGGTCGGCCGCCTGTGGGTAGGTCAGCCCAGCACGGGCCGCATAGTCCCGCACCGTCTGGGAGTCCTCCGAGATGAAGATCGCCAGGACTACGACGCCCTTGGCCTTGAACTTCTCGTACGCTGCCTGGATGTCCGGGGCCTCAGCCTGGCAGGACGCGCACCAGGTGGCGCCAAACGTCAGCCAGACCGGGTGACCCTTGTGCGAGCTCAGCGAGACCTTCTTGCCGTCCACCGTCGTCGTTGTGAAATCCTGCGCCGGACTTCCGACCTTTGATCGGGCACCATCGACAGGCCCCGACAAACTGGTGGCCTGAGGGCCGGCTGGGGTCGCGTCCGGGTGATCCACCAGATACAAACCGCCCGCGATCAGTGCAGCCACTGCCACCGCAGGGACAAGCCGCGTGCCCAGCCGGTTCGGGCCGACACGTGCCCACCAGCCTCGCGCCTGTCCTGGCGCTTGCTCTGAGGGCATGCCCATCTCCAACTCACTATCGATGCGACTGCGCCAGCTGTTCGGGCTATTACGGAGAGGTGTCTACTTGCCTTTGGCCATCTCCAAGTAACCACGCGATCATGTCGTCCCGACCTAGAAGCCATCAAGATTCCGTCAAGATCCGGGTTCGCCTCAGAGCCCGGCCGCAGATCACCGTTGGGCCGGAAGTTGGCCATTCCCAGCAGTACTGAGTGCCGAACGCGGGTGCGAAGACACGGGCAACGATCGGCAGCGCGATCGCGTTGTACCCGCAGCCCAGGTTCTGCCGCATCTTGCGCACCATCCCCGTGCCGACGGTGCTTCCTGAGGCCTGGGGTCCCTGGTCACGGTCGCCCCTGAGGTTGTGATCAGGTCACGGGGAGCGGGCCGGGAGTGAACGCCTCCACCCCCGGCTCCGGTCGCTACGACACTGGGGTGTTGACGTACTTGCCCGGGTCGGCGCTGAAGCCCTTGGCGCATCCCTTTCCGCAGAAGTAGTAGGTGTGGCCCTCGTGCTCGACGTTGGCGGCGGCAGTGGCTGGGTCCACGGTCATACCGCATACGGGATCGATCACCTTGGGTGATTTCTCGGACATGTCGTTCTCCTCTTCTTGTTGGCGTCCGTTCACCACCACCGGATCGGTGGGTGGCATGAGGACGTTGTCGGGATTGGTCCCCCGTCCACGGAGGCAATGTGGTTACCGCGATCGCAGCTCGGTGGGGCTGGGCGATGGGACGCCGAACCCGACCTGCTCGACCACGCCGCGCACCTCGTGGGCCTCTAGCTTGGTCCCGCTCGTCACGATCAGTGGTGACTGACCGCCTGTGACGAGATCCATGACCACGGCAGTGACACCAGGGCTCGAATGGATGTTCTCCACTACCGCGGCCATGCACGATTCACACATCATTCCTTCGACCGGGTATATGGCTGTTGTGATGGTGAAGCCTCTCTCGACCGCTCCGACTGCCAGTGCGTTGACCGGGGACGGCCACGCTGAGCGCAGATGTGGATACCCCACCGGGGTATCATCATCTTAGGCTCAGGAACATGTAGGGCTGACGTTGAATTCATGAAGATCCCGTCAAGATCGGCACTGCCGCCACGTTTTCCAGGTCACGACCAGCGTTCAGGAACCGAAACGGAACAGGCGCGTCGTACCTTGAGCAAGGGATGGCGACGGTGGGCCAGCGCCCGCATGACGCTCTGGCCCTCACCGCCGAAACGGTCAGGTCCAGAGGTGTGGCACAGCGGCAAGCCGCACCTTGTCGCGAGCGTTCAGTCAGACCCGGCCGTAGGTCACGGTGCCGGACCAGATTGCGTGCAGTCCGACGGTCCTGCCGGTGCGCGGGGCGTCCCACATCATGCCGTTACCGGCATAGATGCCGTTGTGGTAGGCCGGTATGCCGAAGAACACCAGGTCGCCTACCTTCGGGATGGACACGGGTGTGGCGAACTGCCGTTGCTGCTCGGCCGTCCGAGGCAGGCTGATACCAATCTTGTTGAAGACGTACTGCGTGTAGCCGGAGCAGTCGAAGCCGGCAGTGGTCGTGCCGCCATAAAGATACGGCGTGCCGTTCAGGCTGGCGGCGATGCTGATGCTGTCGGCCGACCTGGCATCCGTCACACCGACCGCCTGGGCCACGGGTAGGCGGGATGCGGAACGGCTGCTCCTGACGGTGTCGCGCGAGGCGGTGCTCGGCGCGGTAATCAGCTTGGGCTTGACCACACCGCTGAACCCGATATCCCCGAAGGACGGTGAGACCAGGGGCGCTTGGGCGGCCATCGGAGCCGAGGCCGGCAGGACCACGGTCGCAACGGGTGTCTTGGGCCTAGTGCCCGGGTTGTGCGTAGCCGCGGACGCAGGCATGGCGAACGAGGCAACCATGCCACCGGACACGGCGAACACGGCAGAGGCCTTGGCCGCCGGCTTCGCTGAGCGCGAGATCGCGGAAGAAAGGGAGACAGCGGGGTTCAGCCGAATGGGGGCGCGATGGCGTCCCGACACCTGGTGCGACACAGTGAGTAGACCTCTCCAGACGCCTACGAGGTCAGCTGTCGGGTTCGGGTGGGAGATATCACCCGGCCATCACGTCCGGCGAGCCGACCCAGGTCGACCACCGCGCGAGAAGGCTTCACCCCAAGGAGCGTCTCTGGACGCCCCAAATGTGGGTCCCCCGCTCCTGCCAAGCGGATATTGAGAGTCTCGGACGCGGTGACAGGACTAGGCGAACCGCATCAAGAGCTCCACCGGAAAAGTGAAGTGCCAACAACGTACACAGCCAACGGCCCAATGTCACATTCGGATCACGGCGAGCTCGAGGCGCGCAAACCTTCATCAATCCTTTAGGACTTTGTCACCCTGACCTTCACCTCAAAGCGCGACAGTGTGACGCGAAACGACTGACGAAGGGAACACCATCATGAGCTTGAGCAAACGCCTGGCCCTGATCTTCCGGGCGAAAGCCTCTGGGGCGCTGGACCGGGCTGAGGATCCTCGGGAGACATTGGACTACTCGTATCAGAAGCAGATGGAGATGGTTCAGCAGGTGCGACGCGGTCTGGCTGATGTGGCTACCAGCCGCAAAAGGGTCGAGCTGCAGGCCCATCAGCTGACCGCCAGCTCCGACAAGCTGCAGGCGCAGGCGGCAGCCTCGTTGGCTGCTGGGCGCGAGGATCTGGCCCGCGAGGCGCTGGTGCGCCGCTCCGCAGCTCAGCAGCAGCTGGCGGACCTGACCACGCAGGAGGCCGACCTGCAGGGGCAGCAGGACAAGCTGACTGCGGCTTTGCAGCGGCTTCAGGCCAAGGTGGAGGCCTTCCGGACCCGTAAGGAGACGATCAAGGCCAACTACTCGGCCGCCGAGGCCGAGACCCGGGTCGGTGAGGCGGTCTCGGGGATCAGCGAAGAGATGGGCGATGTCGGGCTGGCCATGCAACGCGCCGAGGACAAAACGGCGCAGCTGCAGGCTCGCGCGGGGGCGATCGACGACCTTCTTTCCTCGGGGGCGTTGGAGGATGCCACCGGGTCGGGCAAGGACGACATCCAGGTCGAGCTGGAGCGGATATCGTCAACCTCTGACGTGGACGCTGAGCTTGCCAGGCTCAAGACGGCGCTGCCCCCAGGGCGCCCCCCGCAGGACGCGTTGACCGCCGCACCGGCCCAGCCACCGGCGGCACAGTCATGATCGTGCGCATTCTGGGCGAGGGCCAGCTGGAGCTGGCCGAGGAACACCTTCCGGAGCTGAACGAGCTGGACGCTTTGCTGGCTGAGGCGGTTAACGCAGGTGATGAGCCGGGATTCGCCCGTGAGCTGGCGCGGTTGCTGGATCGGGTCCGAGCTCTTGGCGTTCGGGTGCCGGACGATCACCTGGGATCCTCCGACCTGATTCTTCCTGGCCCGGACAGCGCTCTGGCCGAGGTGTCCGCGCTGCTGCGCGAAGACGGTCTGATCCCCGGATGAGCCGATGAAAAGCCGATTCGCCCCCGATCGGGGCCTGGCCAGCCGGATGCTGGTGACGACCTTCCTGCTCGGCCTGCTGTATGTCGTGTTCACCGCGGTGCTGATCGTGCTGATCAAGTCTGCGGTGCTGGCGATCGTCATCGCCGGCGGGCTGCTGTTCGCCCAGTACTGGTTCTCGGACCGGATCGCGCTGTACGCGATGCACGGCCGGATCGTGACCCCCGAGCAGGCACCTGAGCTGCACGGGGTTATCGACCGGCTGTGCGCGCTGGCCGATATGCCCAAACCGGCAGTGGCGATCGCCGACGTGGACGTGCCTAACGCCTTCGCCACCGGGCGCAGCCCCAGCAAGGCGGTGGTCTGCGCGACCACCGGCCTGATCGCCCGCCTGGAGGTCGAGGAGCTCGAGGCAGTCCTGGCCCACGAGCTCTCTCATGTCGCCCACCGCGACGTCGCGGTCATGACCGTGGCGTCTTTCCTGGGCGTCCTGGCCGGGCTGATCACCCGCTTCGGGCTCTACGCCGGCTTCTACGGAGGATTCGGCGGCAACAACGGCGACGGAGACGACGAAGGCGACAATATGGCTCTGGTGCTGATCGCCGTGGTAGCGGTCTCGGCCGTGGTCTACGGGTTGTCGTTTCTGCTGACCCGCGCCCTCTCGCGCTACCGGGAGCTGTCCGCGGACCGGTCCGGGGCAATGCTGACCGGGCGACCCTCGGCGCTGGCTTCAGCACTGACCAAGGTCAGCGGGCAGATCGCCCGCATCCCAACCCGGGACCTGCGCCAGGCCGAGGCATTCAACGCGTTCTTCTTCGCCCCCGCCCTCGCACCCGGCTTCAGCCTGAGCTCGCTGTTCGCCACCCACCCACCGCTGGACCGGCGCCTCGAGCAGCTCGCGGTCCTTTCCCGCCAGCTCGGACAGCAGGTCTAGGCCGGTGGGCTTCCTGGACGTCGTGCTCGGCCGGACCAAAGCTGCCGCGCCGAACCTCGACCAGCTTTTCGGGCTGCCTGCCGCAGCGGTCACCCTGCAGACCAGTACCCGGTTCCAGCCCACCGGCGTCGGCTCGGTCTGTTTCAAGGCCGCCGAAGGCGGCGCCTTCACCGGGCTGCGTGAACAGGTCGACCAGCTGCTCGCACTCGACCAAGGCAAGTACCGTGAGCAGTCCGACAGCTACGGCTTCACCTGGCTGGTCCGCACCACCACCCCCGATGACCTCGACGGGCTGGTCACCGACCTGCACGCAGTCAACAGCAGCCTCGTAGACGCAGGCTTCGGGGCCGCCCTGCTCTGCACGATCATCGCGTTCACCGACGGCGCCCAACCCCTGGGCCTGGTCTACCTCTACAAGCGCGGCAGCTGGTACCCGTTCGCGCCCACCGGCCCCGACCGCCGTGACACCACCGTGGAGCTACAGATCAAGTCCGCACTCGAACAGGACCTACACGTGGAAGACGACCTTGCCAGGTGGTTCCCCCTCCACGACGCGCCCGGACTGTGACCCCCCACCCGTGCCCAACCGTCTGACGTGCCTGGGATCGCCACGAGCCTGGTCGACAGGACGATTGTTGAAATTTCGTCGCAAACCGGCCAAAACATCCCTTTGCGTAGCGCACATTTGATCGGCTTGAGCTGAGACAGCACGCCTTTTGAGCCGGCTCGGCCGTGGACTGACTGGAGCAAGTTGATGAGCAGACAAGAACAGCGCACTAGCGCGCGGACCGCCCGACTCGAGCCTGTGCGCAAGCAGCAGCGCGGCAAGGCACGCCGGCGTACCGGGCTCATCGTGGCCGCGTCGGTTGCCGTCGTGGCGATGGTCGGCGGCTCATTGTGGACGATGGTCGATACGAGCGTCTCGGCGTCGCCCACGCAGGACCCGGTCGCACTGACAAGTACCGGTCTGCAGACCTATCCCGGACTCGCCCGCGACCATGTGACCGGCCTCGTGGGCTACCCTCAGATCCCCCCCGTCGGCGGCCCCCATTCGGCCACCTGGCAGAACTGCGGCGTCTATTCCGCACCGGTGCCCAAAGAGAACGCAGTTCACTCCCTCGAGCACGGCGCGATGTGGATCACCTACCGTCCGGGTTTGGCGACCTCGGAGGTCAGCACGATCCTTGGCGTCGTCGCGGGGCAGCCCTATGCGCTGGTCAGTCCGTACCCGAATCTGCCGTCTCCCATCGTCGCGTCCGCCTGGGGTGTGCAGCTGAAGCTCGCCTCCGCCAGTGACCCTCGTCTGAAGGCCTTCGTGGACAAGTACAAGTCTGGAAGCCTTGCCCCCGAGCCCGGTGGGGAGTGCACCGGAGGTGCCGGCACCCCGCAGGGGTGACACGGACTTTCGGGCAAACAAGACAACTCAACTCGAGAGGGGCACAGACCTCAACGTCTGGCAGAAGGGGA
Organism: Actinomycetales bacterium; assembly: GCA_038236365.1. Taxonomy (GTDB): domain Bacteria; phylum Actinomycetota; class Actinomycetes; order Actinomycetales; family Dermatophilaceae; genus UBA4719. Next base: position 20,234 of record JBBRZV010000044.1, read on the forward strand.
AATCAACGGTGAAGAAGACCCAAGCCAAGCCAGTGATCCTGCGACTGGTGGTGTCACTGGTCGTGCTGGGCGGGGCGTACCTCGGGTTGGCTACGTTTCTGAGTCAGCACGTGCCGGCCAACGCCACCATGAATGGCATCGCGATCGGCGGGATGTCGCACGGCGAGGCCGCCGGCTTCGTTCAGCGCAAACTAGCCACCCGGACCTCCCAACCCATTCACCTTCAAACCCCCTCAGGCACTGTCAACATCGACCCTCGCACCGCCGGCCTCGGGGTCGACGTGCAGGCCACGCTCTCAGATCTGGGCGCCTTCACCCTGAACCCGGTGCGGCTGTGGGTGCAGCTAGTGGGCGCGAACGACCAACCCCTCAAGGTCCGCGTCGACCGCGCCAAGCTCGCAGCGGCTGTAACCGAGGCGGCCCGCGCCGTCGACACTCCTGTCAAGGAGGGTTCGATAGCCTTCACCGGAGGCAAAGTGACCGTAGTGGTGTCTGCCGCCGGACAAGCTGTCAAGGTCCCTGAGACGACCGACGCGGTGGCGTCCGCCTGGCCGGATCAGCAGGTAGTCAAGGCTGTCATGAACCGAAGTCTGCCCAAGGTGTCAGGCCTGGAGATCAACCGCGCCGCAACGGAGTTCGCGGTTCCTGCGATGTCAGGGTCGGTTGAGGTGCTGGCGGGCCCGGCGATCGTCACTCTCCGCCCGGGGCAGTACGCATCCGCACTTTCCTTTGCCACTGATGTCGACAACAGGCTCCAACCGGTTGTCGACCCGCTCAAGCTCTTGGCTGCGATCCGGGCGGTCGACCCGCATATCGAGCGCCTCCCGGTCGACGCGACCGTGACATTGGAGGCAGGTGCCCCCCACGTCGTGCCGGACGTAATCGGAACGACCTTCGACAAGTCGACAGCGCCAGCCTCATTCTTGGCTGCACTGACCTCGCCGAGACGCGTCGCCATCATCACCCTGAATGCCTCTCCGCCCAAGGTCACCACGGCGATGGCGCGGGCATGGCAGATCAAGGAGGTGATCTCGACTTTCACGACGCAATTCCCGTTCAACCCGCCCCGCACCAACAACATCAAGATCGCGGTGGGAACGTTGAACGGCACGCTCATACGTCCAGGTGCCCAGTTCAGTCTCAACCACACCCTCGGGGAGAGAACGCCGTCCAAGGGTTATCAGCAAGCCCCTGTCATCTACGCCGGTCGCCTTGTGACGGACTACGGCGGTGGCGTCTCGCAGGTCTCGACCACGACCTTCAACGCAGCATTCTTCTCAGGCGTCAGGATTGACCGGTACACCCCGCACTCCTTCTACATAGCGCGTTACCCCGAAGGTCGAGAAGCCACCGTGTCCTGGCCCGGTGTCGACCAGCAGTGGACCAACGACACAGGATTCGGGATCCTCATCAAGGCGACTGTCGTCGGCAACGACCTCACCGTGACATTCCTCGGCACCAAGACGTGGGACATCCAGGCCGTCCGGGGGCCCAGGCGCAACGTGGTGCAACCCCGGACGATCGTCGACGATCGAACAAGCTGTGTTCCTCAGTCGCCTACGGCCGGATTCGACGTAACGGTGGCCCGCATCTTCAGCAAGAACGGGACGCAAATCAAGACCTCGAGTTTCAGTACTCATTACATCCCTGAGGACAACGTGCAGTGCTCCCATCCGGCCGCCAGCTAGTGGGAACCTGCGCCGAGCCAACGGTATTCGGCCTGGATACCGAAAACCACCTTCGTAGGGACTCCAGGTCCGTATCGGGCTGCGCTGATACTCACTTGCGTGGCAGGAGGATCCGAAACGTGGAGCCCTTCCCGGTCCCGGGGCTGGTTACGTTGAGCTGTCCGCCGTGAGCCACGGCCAGGGCCTTGGCGATGGCCAGTCCGATTCCGGAACCTCCGTGAGCCCGATCCCGGGCAGCGTCAACGCGGTAGAAGCGTTCGAACACGTGAGGCAGGTGCTCGGCGGCGATGCCGTCACCGGTGTCGGCGACTGACAGCTCAACACCTCCGGCTCTGGGCGAGGGAGTGGCCGAGATGGTGACCGTTCCTCCGTCAGGGGTGTGCCGCAAAGCGTTGTCCAGCAGGTTGCCGAGGATCTGTCCGATTCGGTCCGGGTCCACCAACAGGTTGGGCAGCCGGGCTGGGATCCGTCTGACGAGGCGAACTCCCTTGGCGTTGTAGGCCTCGGCGACCGAGTCAACCGCAGAGGACACGAGCGACTCTGCTTGCACCGTTTGCAGGTCCAGCCGGACCTGCCCCTCTTCGGCCCGAGACACCGAGCTGATGTCCTCGGATAGCCGGGCAAGGCGCCTGGTCTGGGAGTGGAGCAGTTCGGCCGTCTCGGCATCCATCGTCGCAACGCCGTCCTCCAGTGCTTCGAGGTAGGCCTCCAGCGTCGCTACCGGAGTGCGCATCTCATGTCCCAGATCGGACAGCAGTCTGCGGCGGGTCTGCTCGACCGAGCCAAGCCGGTTGGCCATCTGGTTGAACCCCGAGGCGAGCGAGTCGAACTCGGGGCCAAGGCCCGGCCCTGCGACTCTGACGTCGTAGTGGCCGCCGGCCAAGTCACTTGCCGCCGTGGCGATGGTGGCCACGGATCGCCCGATCCGGTGGGTCATGTACACGCTCACGCCAAGCGCCGCCATCAATGCAGCCAGCAGCGCCAGCGACAGTGAGATCGCGCTCGCCGACTGGAACGCTCTCTCAGTGTGTAGGACCTGCGTAGAGGTGGATCCAACATTGGCTCTGGCAAGGTGAGTATGAAAGACCGACGGCCCGACGGTGGAGGCAATCGTCCACGCCGTGAGCGCGCCTGCCAACAGGACCAGCGTCTGGGCCAGGAGGAGGCGACCAGCCAGGCCGGCCCCTCGGCGTGTGGGCTCAGTAGCTGGCTGTTTCATGTGCCGTCGCCCATGCGGTAGCCGATACCGCGGGCCGTGAGTATGAAGCGCGGTGAGTTGGGGTCATCGCCGAGCTTCTTGCGAAGGTGACCGACATGAACGTTGACCATGTGCTCGTCACCGACCCACGTCTGGTCCCAGACGGCCTCGATGAGCTTGCGGCGGGAGAAGACCATCTTGGGTCGAGCCGAGAGAGCCTCCAGCAGGTCGAATTCGGTGCGGGTCAACACCACAGCCTCACCGTTGATGTGAACCTCGCGTCCGGCCACGTCGATCCTCAGAGCACCGAAGACTCGGGGCGGTTCCTCCTCAGAGAGCTGCCCCCTCCCGGTGGATGCGCGGGGACGACGCAGTAGCGCGTGGATCCGGGCCAACAGCTCGCGGGGGCTAAACGGCTTGGTGAGGTAGTCGTCCGCACCGACTGCGAGGCCGATGAGCTTGTCCACCTCTTCGATGCGCGCGGTGAGCATCACGATGTAGCAGTCCGAGAAGGTCCGTACCACGCGGCAGACCTCCACCCCGTCGATTACTGGCAGCCCCAGATCCAGCACCATCAGGTCGGGATCGACCTGCCGCGCCGCTTCAATCGCCTGTTGCCCGTCATGGGCCATGGACACCTCAAAGCCGTCACGCATCAGGTACGACCCCACCAGATCAGCCAGCGCGCCTTCGTCATCCACGACTAGAACGCGAAAACCGTTGGGCGACGGAAGCCCAGAGACTGGATTGCCTAACAAAGGGCTCATGGGTCCAGTGTCATGGATCCAGGATTCATTCGGGGCATCGGGCCTGTTCCCAGCGCCGAATATCCGGCAACCCCTCAGAAACGTGCCCTGCGGCCGGCGTCGATCTTGACGGAATCTTCACGATTTCTACGTCGAGGCACCATCATCGCGGCCCTACTGTGCTTGATACCCCCATGGGGTATCAAGGCCTGGTGTTGTGCGACCGTTCCCGGTTATTGGCGCTGTGGCCGTTGGATCGCGGCGAGAGGTTTCACCATGCGCACAGCCATCCACCCGGTAACGGGATCGCTCAGCTCATGAACCAGGACTACGGACTTTGGCCCCTGGTAGTCCTCAACAGCGCCATAATGATCGTGTTCGCGGCCAGCTTCTACCACCCGCGCACCAAACGGGACTGGCGGGCGTTGGGTGGTTTCTCGGCGTTCATGATCGCGCTGTTCACCGAGATGTACGGCGCTCCGCTGACCATCTACCTGCTCTCCGGTTGGCTCGGTTCCCGGGTCCCGGCCCTCAAAGCCACCCACAGTGGGGGGCACTTGTGGAACGACCTGATCGGCTGGCAGGGCGACCCTCACATGAGCCCGTTCCACCTGGCCAGCTACGTCGGGATCGGCGGCGGCCTCTGGCTCATCTCCGCAGCGTGGCGGCACCTGCACGCGGCGGCTCAGGACGACCAGCTCGCTACCACCGGCCCGTACGCCTGGGTTCGGCACCCGCAGTACCTGGGGTTCTTGCTGGTGATGGCCGGCTGGCTGCTGCAGTGGCCGACGATACCGACCCTCGCCATGTTCCCAATCCTGGCCGTCGTCTACGCCCGGCTCGCCCGCTCTGAGGAACGCGAGGTCGAGACCCTGTTCGGCCCGAAGTGGACCGCCTATGCCACCCAGGTGCACCGCTACCTGCCACACCGCCCACTCGAGCAACAACCGCGTCCACCCGCCGGAAGAACGCCAGCCGCGCCCCTCAAGAAGGACAACCGTCAAGCGAGTCCATAGCGCGGTGGATGGC
>JBBRZV010000045.1:0-24434 GCA_038236365.1 Actinomycetales bacterium
CAGGCTCTGGGGAGTCGAGCGGAAGGCTCGAAGGCTGTGCCATCGCGAACTCGATTCGGTGGTCCCGGAATATCGAGACACGGGCCACCGAGGTTCGGGAGCAGCACGCGAGCAAAGCCGACGCCACCGAGGTCTGGAGTGGCGCAGGTCACAGACAATACACGCATAAAGCGCCCCAGCCTAGCCGCTGCCTCGGCGGCCATGCCGCTCAGACCTCGAGCCCCACAGCCACGATAGCCTCGGCGACCATACGCAGGCTGGCATTGTTGGTGCGGGCATGCCGGCGCATGCGCTCGTAGGCCTGCTCGATCGATACGGCGTGCTGCTGGGCGGTGATCCCCTTGGCCTGCTCGATCACGACCCGGGACTCCAGCGCCTCCTGTAGCTGCTCGCTGAGCTGCTCCTGTTGGCGAAGCTTGGACGCATTGACCACGTAGCTGGTCGCCACGTCGGCCAGCACCCGTGCCACGGCGATGTCCGCGTCAGACCAGATCCGCGGCTCGGGTGCGTAGAGGTTGAGGGCGCCAATAATCTGATCGGCAAGCCGCATCGGGATCCCGGCAACTCCGGCCACATTCAAGCGGGTGGCGGTCTCCGAGAAGTCCGGCCATCGGGTGGACTCGTCGCGCACGTCGGTCACCCGCACCACCTCGCCGGTATCGAATGCGTCCCGGCAAGGACCGGCCTGCCATTTTTCCTGGCTGCGCTCCAGCTCACTCGAAGCCTCGCCCACTGCGGTGACGAAGCGCAGACGACCCTCCTCCGCCATCGTGACCCCGCTGCCGGACAGGTCCAGCACTGCGGTAACGCTTTCAGTGAGCTCCGTCAGGGAGTCTTCAAGGTCATAGCGCGCCGGCAGAACCACGGCGAACCTTGACAAGGTGTGCAGGAACAACGGTTGGTCATACATGGGCATCCTCGGTTTGCGCCGCCAAATGACGACTCACCGCAGCGCGGGACCGAAAAGCCAAAGAATCGTGAGTCACCGCTCAAGCGCCACATGCTTACCAGGAGCATACGTCCCGAATGCGCATTATGACCTATTGGGAAGGCGGGCCCGAGCTTTCGGGCCGTCTTGTTGTCGTGACCAGCGGTGATGATTCCCTCACGGGGTGTATCTCATCGTCGATCCACCATAATTGCGCCCAACGGATCACAACAGCGCTTTGCCGACGGGAAGGAAGGCCAAGGTGCCATCAGAAGAGCGGCCCGTTGCGCCCTCACCTCGCACGCGGGTACGCCGAGAGGCGCACCGGGGTGCCTATGACCGAGCCAGCATCGATGCGGTCCTGGATGCTGCGCGGATCTGCCACCTCGCATTCACCGACGACGGGCAGCCTTTTGCGGTGCCAACCCTGCACGCTCGGATCGGTGACGAGGTCTACGTGCATGGCTCTGCGGCGAGCCGGGCGCTGCGCATCCTGCGAGCCGGTGCGCCTGCCTGCTTGACCGTCACCCTGGTGGACGGGCTGGTGCTGGCGCGCAGCGTGTTCGAGCACTCGATCAACTATCGCAGCGTGATGATCCTGGGCAGCCTGCGCGAGGTCGACAACCCCGACGACAAGCTGGCCGCCCTTGAGGCGTTCACCAACAAGCTGGTGCCAGGGCGCTGGGCCGAGGCACGGAAGCCGACGGGTCAGGAGCTGGCCGCCACCTCCATCCTGGCGCTGCCCATCACCGAAGCCTCCGCGAAGATCCGCAGCGGGCCACCAGAAGACGCCGACACCCCTGACGGCGGGCTGAACGTATGGGCTGGGGTGCTTCCTATCAACGCCGGCTGGGCCGCCCCGATCCCGGACCCCGCGCTGCGCCCCGGCATACCCCTTCCGGAGAGCGTCCGGCAACTGCTCGCCGGCGGCGAACCGCTCCAGGCCTGAAATTCGGATCGGCCCGGCGGCTGTGCCACGTACGGACCAAGGTCACCGGGAGCTCAGTCAAGAAGGTCGACCCTGCGCCGACCGTCGACCCTTCCTGGTGGCACTTTCCTTTACGGCATAGAGCGAACCGCGTTGCCTGCGGCGCAGGCGCCTTCGCCGCGACTTGCGCGCAAAACCGAGGGCCAGCAGTAGGGCAGCGGCAGCAAACGGACCGGCCACGGTGCCGGCCTCCGTCCAACGGGTCACCGTGTTGCTGAACATCGCCGTCGATGGCTCTGCCGGGTCGATGTACACCGTGCTCGAAAACGCCGCGGGTGTTGGCACGTTCAGCGTGTAGGTCTGGCCTTGGAACGAGTAGAACGCGATTCCCCCGCTCTGGCTGGCGTGCACCCCTGTCCCATTCCACTGCAGCATGCTCGGGCTCTGGACCTCAGCGAGAACAAACAGGGAACCCAACACCAAGAAAGCGAGCGCGAAACCAGTGAAAGCGCCCGTGTCCTCGAACCATTGACGGACGGTGCCGAACACCGTGGCTCGTGCATGGCCAGATTTTTCTTGGGTCACTTCACCTCCCCGGTGCTCATCCATCGTAGGCGCAGCCTGGCGCGCTTTTGAAGGGCTCCTGTGTAAACTTTGGCAGGTAGCGTCGGCGGTGGGGCTCGCCTGACCAAACTGTCATTCCGACGGGGTGACCAACAGTCCCTGCCTTGTTGTCCTCGCTGCCCATGGGGTCCGCGAGCCGTCCAGGTAGGAGGTCGCGTCCGTGCCGGAGCAGCAAGCCAGCCATGGCAGAGACGACAAAGACGCCCCGACCCTCAAGCCATTCGACTCCGACATCGACCTGCGCCAGGCAACACGCGGGCAGGGCCGAGGACGAAACGACGCCACCGTGCTGGCCGCCATCTCCGTTGGCGGTGCAGCAGGCGCCGCTGCGCGGTACCTGATCGGTGCGACGTGGCCGACCCCTGCGGGGTCCTTCCCCGTCAGCACCCTGGCCATCAACGTCGTTGGCTGTGCACTGATCGGTGTCCTGATGGTCCTGATCACCGAGGTCTGGAGCAGGCAGCGTCTTCTGCGCCCCTTTCTCGGCACCGGAGTCCTCGGTGGGTTCACCACCTTCTCCACCTACACGGTCGACATACAACGACTTGTTGCCAATGCTCATATCGGCACGGCCCTGCTCTACCTCGCTCTCACTCCGATCGGCGCGCTCCTGGCCGTGTGGGCGAGCGCAACCGCAACACGACGCCTGGTCAACTGGAGGATCCGATGAGACTCACCGGCACCGCGCAACGGCTCACGATCATCGTCAGTGACTCCGGACACTGGCACCACAGGCCCCTGTTCACCGAGATCGTGCACCGCGCCCACGAGGCCGGCCTTGCCGGAGCGACCGTCCTGCACGGCGTTGAAGGGTTCGGCGCGACCAGCCGGATCCACACCTCACGGATCCTCAGCCTGTCCGAGGACCTTCCCGTGGTCATCCTCATCGTCGACAGCCACGAGCGCATCCGCGCTTTCCTGCCGCAGCTCGACGAGCTCGTGACCGAGGGACTGGTCATCCTGGACGACTGCGAAGTGATCCGGTATGTCGGCACGAGTCCCGACGGGGTCGGTGGCGGTCACGCCCCCGGCAACACCCCGGGTCCCGACCGGTGAGCCTGCTGCTGGTCATCGCCGGCGCGGCTGTCGGGGCACCCCTGCGGTACCTGAGCGACCGGGTCATCCAAGCGCGCCACGACTCGGTCTTCCCCTGGGGAACGCTCACCGTCAACGTGGTCGGCTCGCTGGTTCTGGGCATCCTCACCGGGGCAGTCACAGCCGGCGGCGCCTCCCCCCAGGTTCAGCTGGCCGTCGGCACCGGGTTCTCCGGTGCGCTGACCACGTACTCGACCTTCTCTTATGAGACGCTGCGCCTGCTCGAGGATGACGCCCGGCTGTTCGCCGCCGTCAACGTCGTGGCTAGCATCGTCGCCGGACTCGTAGCAGCCTTCGTGGGCGTCGCCATCGGCCAGGCGATCTGGTCGTGAGCGACAACCGCGTGTACGACGCCACCCAGCTGGCCCTGCTGGTCGCCGCCGCCGATCCGCTGCGCACCAGCCAGATGACATGCCATAGGAAAGGTCGACCCAGATGAGCTTCGATAGCAGCACCGCCTCCGCCCCGGAGATCCTGAGCTCCCGCGGAGATATCCGATGAGTCGGCGCCCGGCCAGGAGCAAGGACATGCTGCCCAAGCTGCCCACAGGCGGGCTGCGGATTGTGCCCTTGGGCGGGCTGGGCGAGATCGGCCGCAACATGACGGTCTTCGAGCACGCCAGCCGGCTCCTGGTCGTCGACTGCGGGGTTTTGTTCCCCGAAGAGCACCAGCCCGGTGTCGACGTGATTCTGCCCGATTTCAGCTGGATCCGGGACCGCCTGGACAAGATCGAGGCCATCGTGCTCACCCACGGCCACGAGGACCACATCGGCGGCGTCCCTTACCTGCTGCGCGAGCGACCCGACATACCGCTGGTTGGTTCCAGGCTCACCTTGGCCTTCATCAAGGCCAAGCTCAAGGAGCACCACATCACCCCCAAGACCGTCGAGGTCCGTGAAGGGCAGCGGCTCGCGCGGGGTCCGTTCGACTGCGAGTTCATCGCGGTCAACCACTCGATCCCCGACGGCCTCGCCGTGGCGATCCGCACCACGGCTGGCCTCGTGCTGCATACCGGGGACTTCAAGATGGACCAGTTCCCCCTCGACGGACGCCTGACCGATCTTCGCTCGTTCGCCCGCGTGGCCGAGGAGGGTGTCGACCTGTTCATGGTCGACTCCACCAATGCTGAGGTCCCCGGGTTCGTCACCTCGGAGCGCGAGCTCTCCCCGGCCATCGAGACGGTATTCCGTACCGGCCCCGGTCGCGTCATCGTCTCCAGCTTCGCCAGCCACGTTCACCGGATCCAGCAGGTCCTCGATGCCGCGCACCAGTATCACCGCAAGGTCGCCTTCGTGGGTCGTTCGATGGTCCGCAACATGGGCATCGCCAGCGAGCTGGGATACCTCACCATCCCCAAGGGTCTGGTGATCGACGTCAAGGCCTTGAACAACCTGCCGGCCAACAAGGTCACCCTGATCTGTACTGGTTCCCAGGGCGAGCCGATGGCCGCACTCTCGCGGATGGCAAGCGGCGACCACGCCATCCGGATTACCGAAGGCGACACCGTCCTGCTCGCCAGCTCTCTGATACCAGGCAACGAGAACGCGATCTACGGGGTGATCAACGATCTGACCCGGCTGGGTGCCAAAGTGGTCCACAAGGGCAACGCAAAGGTCCATGTCTCGGGACACGCCAGCGCCGGAGAGCTGTCCTACTGCTACAACATCGTCCGACCCGCCAACGTCATGCCCATCCACGGCGAGTGGCGACACCTGCGTGCCAACGCCGACCTGGCCATCCGCACCGGTGTCGACCCCGGCCGGGCGATCATCGCCGAGGACGGATCAGTCATCGACCTCGTGGGCGGCCGCGCGACGATCACCGGCACCGTCGCCGCCGGCCTGGTCTACGTCGACGCCATGACCGTCGGCGGCGCGACCGAAGACTCCCTCAAGGTCCGCAGGAACCTCGCCGAGGAGGGCGTCGTCACCATCGTGGCCATCGTGGACCACGCCACAGGCAAGCTGACCGAGAAGCCCGACTTCCTCGCGCACGGCTTCGAACAGGATGCCTCCACCTTCGAGTCCGCCGTCCCGGTCATTCAGAAGGTCCTGACCCAGGCAACCAAGGACGGCACCGACCCCGAGCAGACCGAGGCGCTGATCAGCCAGGCCGTGGCAACCTGGGCCTTCCGCAAGTACCGGCGCAGACCGTTGATCATCCCGGTCGTCATCGACGCGTGACCTTGTCCTGGTCCCTGCAGGGCTGACCTGCGTGGACCGGGGCGGTCCGGACAGTCAGTGGGTGGCGCGGATAATCGCTGCCCGCGCGTGGTCGTGAACCCGGTGAGTGGTGCGGATCTCGACGTCGGTGAACCCCGCGGCCGTGAGCGCGCCGGCGAAGTCGGTCTGGGTCAGCGCCCCGGCGATGCACCCGGTCCACTGGGCCATGTCGGCCTTGGTGGCCTCGTCCATGTCCTCGTCGGCGATGACGTCGGAGAAGGCCAGGCGCCCGCCGGGGCGTAGCACCCTCGCCGCTTCGGTGAGCACCAGAGTCTTGTCGGCGGCGAGGTTGATGACGCAGTTGGAGATCACCACGTCGACGCTGTTGTCGGGCAGGGGGATTTCCTCGAGGTAGCCCTGCAGGAACTCGACATTGTCCACACCGGCCGTGGCGGCGTTGCGCCGAGCCAGCTCGAGCATCTCCTGCGTCATGTCAATCCCGATCGCACGACCACCAGGGGCAACTCTTCGTGCTGAGATGAGGACGTCGGCGCCTGCACCCGAACCCAGGTCGAGGACAACCTCACCGGGGTGCAGGTCCGCCACAGCTGTCGGGACGCCGCAGCCGAGCGAAGCCTCAAGGGCAGCTATCGGTGCACCTTCGCCGGCTTGGAGCCCATAGAGCTCGGCGCCGAACACGACCTGGCCCTTTTGGTCGGTCGTGCCCACCGGTGCCGAGCCGCAGCACGAAGCCTCAGACGCGCCGCCCTGCTCGGCGGCCGTTGCCGTCGATCCCCCGCCACAACACGAAGCCTCGGGCGCACCGCCCTGCTCGGCGGCCGTTGCCGTCGATCCCCCGCCACAACACGAGGCCTCCGACCCACCAGCCTGCTCGTGACTCTTCTCCGCGCCACAGCTGCCGCAGCACGAGGCTTCGGACGCGCGATCCGCTTGAAGGTCGACGACAGCCAATTGGGTTGCGGCCGCGGCATACCGCTGGCGAACTGTCTCGCGGATTTCCTCTGGTGTCTTCATCGCTTCTCCTACTTTGTCGTTGGTCATCGGCGCTGGCGACGGTCAGCCAGCAGTCGTGCGCGCGGTGCTCTGGTCACGCAGGAGCTCGACGAGAAGAGCCATCACGCGTGCTTTGATCTCATCGCGGATGGGGCGCACGGCCGCGACGCCCTTGCCCGCGGGGTCCTCGAGATCCCAGTCGAGGTAGCGCTTGCCCGGGAAGATCGGGCAAGCGTCACCGCAGCCCATGGTGATCACCACGTCTGAGGCCTGCACATCGTCGGTGGTCAGGACCTTGGGGGTCTGTCCGGAGATGTCGACGCCCACCTCGGCCATCGCCGCCACAGCTGAGGGGTTCACCTTGTCGCCGGGCAGGCTCCCTGCGGAGCGGACATCGACCGCCCCGCCGCTGAGCTGGGTGAGGAACCCCGCTGCCATCTGGGAGCGACCGGCGTTGTGAACACACACGAACAGGACGCTCGGTTTGTCAGTGGCGGGCTGGTCAGACATGGGAGTCCTTCTCTCGTTGCTGGGTTCCGGCAGGGCGGGCGGTGAACCGCTTGCGCAAGGCGAGGCTGACATACACCAGCCCGACCAGGACGGGGACCTCGATGAGCGGGCCGACGACGCCGGCGAGCGCCTGCCCTGAAGTCACGCCGAAGGTGGCGATGGCAACCGCGATGGCGAGCTCGAAGTTGTTGCCCGCGGCGGTGAACGCCAAGGTCGTCGTCCTCTCATAGCCCAGGCCTAGCCCAGCTCCCAGGGCGTATCCGCCGCCCCACATCACGGCGAAGTAGACGAGCAGGGGTAGGGCGATCCGGGCCACATCCAGGGGGTTGCTGGTGATCGCGTGTCCCTGCAGCGCGAACAGCACGACGATGGTGAACAGCAGCCCGTACAGCGCGAACGGTGCGACGCGGGGGATGAACCGCTCCTCATACCAGGTCCGGCCCCTGGCCTTCTCCCCCACCCTTCGGGACAGGAACCCGGCCAGCAGGGGGATTCCCAGGAAGATCAGCACGCTTCGGGCGATGTCCCACGTCGAGGCGCTGATGCCGGTCTGGTCCAGGCCCAGCCAGCCCGGGAGCACGCTGAGGTAGAACCAGCCGAGGCCGGCGAAAGCGACCACCTGGAATACCGAGTTGAGGGCCACAAGCACTGCAGCGGCCTCACGGTCACCGCAGGCCAGGTCGTTCCAGATGATGACCATGGCGATGCAGCGGGCCAGGCCGACGATGATCAGTCCGGTGCGGTACGCCGGAAGGTCGGGCAGGAAGACCCAGGCGAGGGCGAACATCAGCGCGGGGCCAATCACCCAGTTGAGCAGCAGCGAGCTGAGCAGCAGGCGGCGATCACCGGTGACCGAGTCGAGCCGGTCGTAGCGGATCTTGGCCAGCACCGGGTACATCATGACCAGCAGACCGATGGCGATCGGCAGGCTGATGCCGTCGACCTGCACGGCCTGCAGAACGTCTCCAAGACCCGGGACGACCCGGCCCAACAGCAGCCCGACCAGCATGGCCACGCCGATCCACACCGGCAGGAAACGGTCGAGGGTGGAGAGCTTGGCGACCACCGCGGGCTGCCCGGCCGGAGTGGTCACGGGCACCGTCATACAGGCATCGCCGTCGCGGTCGTGGCTGGCCGTGCTGTGCCAAGGTCGGACGGGCCGAGTACGGCGGATAGCTGGGCCAGCGCCGAGGGCACCACCCAGTAGTAGACCCAGGTGCCGCGACGCTCGCACTCCAGCAGCCCGGTCTCACGCAGCACCTTGAGGTGGTGGGAGATGGTCGGCTGGGAGAGGTCCAACCCGGAAGAGAGGTCGCACACGCAAGCCTCACCCCCAGCGCTGCTGGCCACCCGGCTAAGCAGCTGCAGACGCGCAGGATCGCCCAGGGCCTTGAACATCCGGGCGAGGTCACCGGCCCAGTCCTTGGTCAGCGGCTCACGTACCAGCGGCGTGCAGCACGGTTCGGTCCGCGCGAGAGGCAGGCCCTGATTCAACATGCGTCAATATTGACACCCATCGAACCAGGGTGCAAACCCGGGTGAGCCTCGCACACTCGGGCAATCTTCAGGGAGCCGACCATCCAGGACGGACAAGCTTCCCGTCGGGGCCGTCAGGAGGTGAGTGACTCCAAGAGCTCGCGCACCTTGGCGGCGGTGGGGACCCGGCCGGAGAGGACGACCTTCTCGTCCACGACCAGCCCGGGGGTGGACATCACCCCGTAGCCCATGATGGCCGGGAAGTCGGTCACCTTCTCGAACTGCGCGTCGATCCCCAGGTCGGCGACGGCCTGGCGGGTGACCCGTTCGAGGTTGACGCAGTTGGTGCAGCCGGAGCCGAGAATCTTGATGATCATCGCAATCGCTTCTTTCGCTGATGGGTGGGTTGGTGGGGTTGGTGAAGCTTCTTAGGCGACGACGGCGTTGAAGAGGTAGCCCACGGCGATGATCCCGGCGCTGGTAACACCGATGAAGGTGGCGATGAGCTGGGGCTTGAGGACCCGGCGCAGAAGGATCATCTCGGGCAGGCTGAGGGCGACGACGGCCATCATGAAGGCGAGCAGGGTGCCCATCGGCAGGCCCTTGTCGTGCAGGGCCTGCACGAGGGGCATGATGCCGGCCGCGTTCGAATACAGCGGTATGCCGATCAGCACCGCGATCAGTACCGCGAAGGGGTTGCCGGCGCCGGCGTACCGGGTGAAGAAGTCCTCCGGTGCCCAGCCGTGAATGGCCGCGCCCAAGCCGATACCGACCAGCAGGTAGGGCCAGATCTTGCGAAGGATCGAGCCCACCTCTTCGACGCCCATCTGGATCCGGTCGTCCCACGTCAGGCCGGCGGCGGGGTCGATGACCTGCCCGCCCAGGCGGGTCTCGAAGACGAACGGCTCGACCCACCGTTCGAGCTTCAGCCGGCCCAGAACGAACCCGGCGACGATGGCGATGACCAGGCCCGCACCCACATACAGCAGGGTCGGGCCGATGCCGAACATCCCGAACAGCAACCCGAGCGCGACCTCGTTGACCAGGGGGCTGGCGATCAGGAAGCTGAGCGTGACCCCGAGCGGCACTCCGGCGGCGACGAAGCCGATGAACGCCGGGACGGCGCTGCACGAGCAGAACGGGGTGACCACCCCCAGCCCGGCGGCCATCACGTTCCCGACGCCCTCACGCTTTCCACCCAGCAGCGCCCGGGTGCGCTCGACGCTCATGAACGAGCGCAGCACCGTCACTGCGAAGATGATCCCCACCAAAAGCAGGGCGATCTTGATCGAGTCGTAGAAGAAGAAGTGCACCCCTGAGCCGAGGCGGCTGGCCGGGGTCAGTCCTGCGACGTCGTACACGAGCCAGTCCCACAACGGCTCGTTGACCACATACAAGGCCAACCACCCCAGGGCAGCGGCGCCCAGACCCACCCAGCGCCGGGTCGGGGTGGTGGGGTGCAGTCGTTCCGCGACGCTCATGGCGTCACGGCCACCGGCGCACCTGGCAAGGCTGCACTCATGCGTTCGTTGGCGTCATGAGCCAACGCGTAGTCGACCCACCGACCGCGCCGGCTCGTGCTGACCAGTCCCGCCTCGCGCAGCACTTTCAGGTGGTAGCTCAAAAGGTTCCCCGCGATTGGGATCTGCTCCTGGATCTTGCAGACGCACCGCGGCGCCTCGACCAACATGGCCAGCACCGCCCAGCGCACCGGGTCGGCAATCGCCTGCAGCACGGACACCGGATCAGCTACCGCGGGGCCAGTCAGTTCAAGGTGAGTTGTATCAGTCACATTTGAATCGTAGTACCGTCCCGCGCGCCTGGACGCGGCCTGAGACCCAGATCACGCTGGTCGCCACGACGCTCACACGGTGTCCAGTACCGACGAGAAGATGACGGTATGTCGATGTGGCCATAATCACCTTCGAAGCCTTGACCAGGCCCTATCTTGACCAGCGCACGAGCCTTACGCTGAGGCTTACCGGATACCTCATGGGGTATTCGGACATGCACGGTGATCCACACCCTTCATGATCTCTGAGCGAGACGAGGACAAGGCATGACCATCACAGCCCCCAGCACGGGAACTTCGGCTGGCGCTTCCCCAACAAGGCCCGGGCTTACGGGCAAAGTCGCAGCGGTGCTGGTCATGCTGGTTGGCGCCGGCCTGGTCGCGACGACCCTCGTGAGCAACCTGTTCGCCGTCGGTCCAGCGTTCGAGAACCTGATCACCGACTTCCGCCCGGCGTTGACACAGAGCTCGATCGACACAGCACACAAGGACATCGCCGGTCTGTCGGCGGTGCAGGAGGAGTTCACCACCAAGCTCGCACCAGCGCTGAGCCAGCAGCTGAAGATGACCCCGGACCAGTTCAACGGGTTCGTCTCCAAGAACTTCCCCGCCGTGGCGGCAGGCATGGGCGCACTGCCCACTGCGGTTCCCACGTTCAACGGCCTGATCAACACCCTTGACAAGCAGCGGCCCCTGTTCGCCTCGGCCGACGCCATCCCCACTACGAGCCTGCCGGCAACGACGGTCCCGTGGGGCCTGCTCGGCGCGGGCATCCTGATCTTCCTGATCGGGCTGGCCATGCTTCGCTCACCGAAGGTCGGCGGTGCTGTCGCCATCGTGGTCGGTCTCCTACTGCTGGTCCTTCCGCTCGTCCTGTCGTTGCCCGGAAAAGCAGCCGACTCAGACCAGCTGAACGCCAACCTCAAGCCCATCTACAACCAGGCACTGGTCAACAACGCGACCGGGGCGCTCGGCACGATCGGTGCGATGGGCACAGAGATGAAGACCACCATGCTCCCCGCGCTGGCCACGCAGCTCAAGATGTCGCCCGAGCAGCTGCAGACTTTCCTCGGCAGCAACTTCCCGGCCACCGCGCAGGCACTGCAGACGATGCCCGCTTCGATGGCACGGTTCAACGGGCTGGTCAAGGTCTTTGACAACAACCTGGCCAACTACGAGACCCTCAAGCCGGTGGGTATGCAACGTCTCATCCTGATCATGATGGGTGCTGGCGGGCTGGTCGCAGTGCTCGGCGGCGTGACGGTCGTCGCGAGCCGCAAGAAGTAGCAGAGGCGCCTGGTCGCGGCAGCTCCGAAACAGCCGCGACCAGGGTCATGCCCCCGGAAAGCCATGTTCAGACCAGCGTTGCCCCAGCGGTCCCCCGCGTGGTTGCTTCCCGCGGTCCCCTCCTAGCGCGCCGCCGATGCCTTGACCACAGACAGGTACCACTCCGCTTTGTCGACCTCTCCGACATCCGCTTGACCCCACGGCGGGACACACCGCGACGCGCTCGACACCCTGGATCTGTGCTGGAGGATCACCCGTCCCAACCTTCACGACCGCCCTGATTCTCTTCATCGTTCGCGAAATAATTCGGCGACGAGGCGATGTTGCAACCGTTTGGAGCCGAGACGCTGGGCTCCCCGTCATGCAAGAACCCTCGTACGCCCGAAGGACCCACCATGACCGACTCTTCTCACGTCCCTGCCGACCGTGTGCTTGAAGGCGATGCGCGCTCCACCGGCACCCCCATCCCCGACCCCACCCGCTGGCGCGCTCTCGGCGTTATCGCGATCGCCCAGCTCATGGTCATTCTTGACGCGTCAATCGTGAATCTGGCGCTACCGAGCGCGAAGGCCGCCCTGGGCATCAGCGACGCCGACCAGCAATGGATCATCACCGCATACACGCTCACCTTCGGCGGGCTGCTCCTGTTCGGCGGGCGGATAGCCGACTACATCGGCCGCAAGCGGGCACTCATCATCGGCCTCATCGGCTTCGCCTCGGCCTCCGCACTTGGAGGCCTCGCACCGAGCGCGGCATTCCTCTTTGCCGCCCGCGGGTTACAGGGCGCCTTCGCGGCGCTGCTGGCTCCCGCAGCCTTGTCCCTGGTCACCGTGACGTTCCACGACCCCAAGGAGCGCGCGCGGGCCTTTGGTGTCTATGGCGCGGTCTCCGGTGGCGGCGCCGCAATCGGTCTTCTTCTCGGCGGCGTCCTGACCGAGTACCTCTCCTGGCGCTGGTGCCTGTTGGTCAACGCGCCCATCGCGCTCGCGGCCGTGTTGATGGCTATCCCCTGGGTGCGCGAGAGCAAAGCGGACGGCGACACCCGCTACGACGTGGCCGGCGCAGTCACGGCCACGCTGGGGCTCATCACCCTGGTCTACGGCTTCACCAAGGCGGCGCCCAAGGGTCTGCTGGACACCGCGCACTGGACTGAGCCGAGCACCCTGTTCTGGTTCGTCGCCTCTGCGATCCTGCTGACCGCCTTCTTCGTCATCGAGAACCGGGTCTCCAACCCGCTGCTCCCGATGCGGGTGATTCTTGACCGCAACCGGGGCGCGTCGTACCTGGTCTCACTCATCACTGGCGTCGGACTCTTTGCCATGTTCCTGTTCCTGGGCCTGTACCTGCAGGTGATCCTGCACTACTCCCCGGTGAAGGCCGGCTTCGCGTTCCTGCCGTTCAGCCTCGGGATCATCGCGGGAGCCGGTGTCGCGGCACAGCTCCTGCCCCGGGTGGGGCCCAAGCCGTTGATCGTGCCCGGTCTCATCGCGGGATCGGCGGGTCTGCTGATGCTCACCGGCGTCACGCCGACTACTTCGTACACCACGCACGTGCTCCCGGCGATGCTGATCATCAGCGTCGGAATGGCGTTCGTCTTCATCCCGGTCGCCTCAACGGGGCTGCATGGCATCGGTCACCACGACGCCGGCGTGGCCAGCGCAATGATCAACACCTCGCAACAGGTGGGCGCGTCTCTTGGTACCGCTCTGCTCAACACAGTCGCGGTCACCACGTCCGCCGCGTACCTGACCACGCACGAGGCGCTGGGGCGAGCTGCGACCCCTGGTGCGCTCACGGCGGGCTACACCGAGGCGTTCGCGGTTGGGGCGGGCTTCCTCCTCACGGCGGCAATCGTGGCCTTCTTCATGCTCAAGGTCGGCAAGGAGGCGGTGAGGGAGGAAGAGGACGCTCCAGTGTCCGTCTCGAACGGCTAGCTTTCCTGCTGGGCCGCGAGCGCCTCGAAGTTCTCGTGCGGCTGCGAGACGTCATGCGTGTCGCGCTGCTGGCGTGCCCGCCGGGCCGATCACGTTGCGCCATAGGCAATTTCGACCAACCCCTAGGCGCTGCAGGCCTAGGCGGAGGCCGGGACCAGATGCAGCGCATCCCGCCCGGTGGATGTGTGGTCGTCGAGCCACGACTGGAAGGCGAGTGCCCCGATCGGGCGAGAGATGAGGTAGCCCTGGCCGATCTGACACCCCAAGGCCGTCACAGCCTTCAGGTGTGCGCTCGTCTCAATACCTTCGGCGACGACACGCAGATGCAGGTTCGCACCGAGCGTGGTAATGCTCCGGAACAGATCAGCCGCATTGTCAGTAGGCTGGTCCTGGGTGAGTGCTGAGACGAAGGTGCGGTCGATCTTGATCTCCGTCACCGGAAGTCGTTGCAGATAGGACAGACTCGAGTAACCGGTGCCGAAGTCGTCAAGTGACAGGCAGATGCCGAGTTTGGCGATGTTCGTCAGAATGGCAATCGCCTCCTCTGGATCTTCCATCAGGCTGCTCTCGGTGATCTCAAGGATCAGCCATTCGGCCTGAGCGCCCGTCGAGGCAAGGGCGTGGGCGATGTGCTCGATGACGGTTGGGTTCGCCAGGTTTCGGGCCGAGAGGTTCACTGCGACCGTGACGGCGTGGCCTCGCCGGCGCCATGAGGTGCATTCGGTCAGCGCCATGGTGATGAGGTGCATCGTGAGCTGATCGATCAGACCGGTGGCTTCAGCCAGAGGTATGAAGCGGTCCGGGGACAAAGTTCCGAGCGTTGGATGGTGCCACCTGACGAGCGCTTCGGCATTGATCACCGCTCCCGTCGAGAGGTCAATCTGGGGTTGGTAGTTCAACACGAACTGCTGGGGAGATCGCTCGAGGGCTATGCGCATGTCCGCCACGAGAGCGAGCCGTTCGGCGCGACCGCTGTCCATGCTGGTTTCGTAGACGGCGACCGAGTCGCTCCGCGACTTGGCGACATACATTGCCGTGTCTGCGCAGCGCAACAAGCTCTCTGCTGACACTGTGGCCGACGTGGCGATCCCGATGCTGACCTCAGCGGTGAGCAACGCGTCACCGAACCGGACAGGGGCGAGAATGCGATTCGCGGCGAGCCGCGCGAACGCGGTGGCATCGGGAACACCGTCAGCTCCACCGGGAAGCAGGACAGCGAACTCGTCGCCACCCAGCCGGGCAACGGTAGCGTTCTCGGGCAGGCACCCACGAAGTCGTTCGGCGATCACGATGAGCAGCTGGTCTCCGACCTCGTGGCCGAGGACGTCATTGACCTCTTTGAACCGGTCAACGTCGAAGAGAACCACCGCACTCGACGAGCCGCCAGCCAACCCCTGGATCTCGTGACTGATGAGCGTGCGGTTGGCCAAGCCGGTAAGAGCGTCATGACTGGCCTCATACGACAGCTTCTCCATGAGACGAGCGCTGCTGACGGCCACAGCGAAATGGCTGGTGAGGGTCTGCAACATCTTCAGGTCGTCATCGGTGAACGACGCGGTGTCGCCGAGTCTGTCGGTAACGGTGACCGTGCCCAGAATGTTTGCACCGGACTGAAGCGGCACCACGATGGCATCGTCAAGGCTCTTCGACTCGAGCCACCGTACGACGGCTGAGTCGCGACCTCGTGTGGCAAGCGTCGGTTCGCCGGACTCCAGGGCTTTCAGCTGCACCCAGTCGGCCGACTGTGACGTTCGGGCCAGGGTGAGCTGTTCGTCCTCTCCGAGTGCGAACAGGAGATAGGTCGGATGCTGTTGGGACTGGCCGTCCTCGTCGTTGTCCAATAGCAGGAGCTCGACGGTCGCGGCCCGCAGCACCTGCCGCATTCGGGCCAAGCCGCGTCGGGCCAGCTGTTCAACCGTCTCAGCGGCAACCGCTTCGGTGACGAAGTCGTGGACCACCGCGAGGGACTGGTGCCTGCGTGATGCGGAGGCGTACGCCCGGTAGATGAATACCGCCACGGTCACCAGCGCCAAGGCCAGGAGATTCCCGACGATCCCGTGGCTCATGAGGAGCTGCAACACGACTGCGAAAACGGTCGCGAGCAAGCTGAGCACCAGAGACTGCACCAATACCTCGGCGACGTCGCGCCGGCTCAAAGTGCCGCCATGCATACGGATGACCAGCAGAACCAGCACGGCCATCAGCTGGTCCACTGCGGCGATCGCCACCAACAAGCCAGCGATGGTCCACAGATCCAGTACCGCCACCTGTGGCAGCCACAGGTGGACGATCACGCCACTGACCGCAGCTTCAAAGGCGTAAGCCGCCGTGTTGTAGATGGTCTTTTCCGCCGCGATGTGCTGCCACAGGAGCGCAGCAAGGCCTCCGACCAGGCGAGCCAGGACGAGCTCATGTACCGGAAGCAGGAGGATTCCCAAGGCCAGGGGCACACCGGCGAACGTGAGCGAGTACGACTGCCGCCGGAACTCGATGTTGATCAGATTCAGTTCGGTGACGAAGAACGCAACCGCGATGACAACGACCGTCACTGGCAGCGATATGAGCTGTTTCTCAGCAGAGAGAGCCGAGCTCAACGCCACGGCAGACGCAATGCTGAAGAGGACGACGCTGAGCAGCAGCGTCCGGTTGCGGGCGCTCAGCCATACCGCAGTTGAGGGCACATCTCACCACGAATCCGAGGACCAGCGCGCGTAGGACCACCGCGCGTTGTCGCAGGTCGCTGATATGGCCAAACCCGCAGCCAACACGGCTGTAGTCATGGCAGCGACCTCCCAGCGAGCTGTGCGGGCGACGCTGGGTCGGATATCCACTGGAGTTTCCCCTTGCGCTTCTTCCGAAATGGCCAACCGACGTGGACGCCTCACACAAAAGTTAGCGGCAGGCGGTACGGCTGGGAAAGGGGCTGGTCAATGTCTTGGCCATTCGGCCTACGAGCCTGGCCGTTTGGCCGATGGGCTTCGAGGACGATTGGACCCGAAATCGGACAAACTCTATGACCTAAAACCTGGGATCGCGTTGGCCCTTCCGGTCCTGCTGGAGGCCAGGTACATCTTCGGCCTGCTCGCGATCGTCTGGTTCATCTGGCTCGGCATTGTCATGTTTCGCACCCGTCCGCTTCTGGCACATTCCGCGCGGAGCTAGCGGCGGTGGAGGGCTACGGCGCCTTGGCGCAGGGCACAGCTCTCGAAACTCCGGCGAGTTCGGACTGAGCCAGGTAGACGCGGTTCACTCCGGCGATCTGGGCGGCAACCCGGCAGGACGTCGCGTAACCCCGGACGGCGTGCACTTCTGTGCCGACTTTGAGGAATGCGGCGTCGCCGTCCACTGCCGGACCGGGCTCGGCGTGGAAAGTCAGGACGCTGAGCTCGCACGCGACCCGCCCAACGACGGAACCCAGCTGGTTCGATGCGATGGCGGGAACCTTCCCATCGACATCAGCGAGGTACTGAGTCCCGTTGAGCTGAACGAAGTCCACCCAGTCCACCATCACCGTGGAGTCTCCCGTCGTGGGGGTGCTGAGACACGCTGACCCTCGCGCCGCATCGGGGCGCGAGCTGATCGAATTCGTGGGCTCGCTGCCAGCGGGCGCACGGTCGCTGACGCTCCCGCAACCCACGGCGCTCAGCATTGCGACCCCAAGGACCGCTGCAATGTTCGCTCGACTCATGATGGTCTGACGGCCATAGGTGCGCTTTCGTTCCACCAAGAATTCCCTCACCCAAACTTTACCGAGGTCGGCGGGTTCGTCGTACCTTGGCGCGGGTCGGACTGCACGCTCAAGGTTTTGGGCATCGTCAGCGATTCCGGTACGTCGAAGACGAACCAGCCCGCGTGGGTCATACCTGGCGGCTGCTTCTGGTCGAATCCCTGCCCCACGGCCCCCACGAAGGGACCCGCCGCCTTATAGGTCTTGCCCGCGGCGTCGGTCAGGGTGGTGCTCGCGGACGGCATGGACGCCGATGCGAAGGACACGTTGGTCGCCGTGGCATTGAACACGATGAACTGGCCGTTCTTGGGCTTGTACGACGTCACTCCATGCGACTTCGCGGCCGCGCCGGCGTCTATCGACTGTATGTCGTAAGCCAAGGAGGTGGTCGTGATAAGGAATGACCCGTTCCGGAAAGGCTGGTTCCCGTACGCGGTGCCTGTGCGGAATAGTCCCCCGATGTCCCCTCCACACCTGGCGAGCACCAGCAGGGCTACCGCCAAAGAGACCAGGGCCAGGTTGCGCCTGGTCGCCGGGCCCGGTCTTGTTGCTCTTGAGCCCTGGGCGACCTCGTCTTCTCCGGGCACAGCCACCGCGCCCCTTCCCATCGCCGATCAGTGGAGACAGTTATAACACTCCGGAAGCGATGCCCAAACCTCGACCGGACGTCCGCGTCCAGGCGCGGATGGTGCGCCGTTGATGCACTGATGTGGGCCCTTGTGACGATGGAGAGAGCGACCTCGTCCCGCTCAGAACAACGCCTCAATCACGGGCGTGAGGCGTCGCCGATATGCGGCGGTGTCCCGCAGCAGTCGCACCATGCCTCTGATGACGGTCGTTACTCCAGCGGATGGCGCCGAAGTGGGATGACTGCATGATCGTCGCCTGCGCACACCTCGGCAAGGCGATGGCGCCTGACGGATCGCCGACGGCCGAGAACTCGGTCGCTCAATGTGACTTCTGGCCCTACGCCGCTGGCTCACCCAGGTGTGACAATGCACCCGACGACTGAGGGGCCGACTGGAGGGTGTGATGTCCGAACGACGCGTAGTCGGACCAGTGGACAACATGTGGCTGAATATGGACCGGCCCAACAACCTCATGGTCATCGACGGGGTGATGTGGTTCGACGAGACGATCGACTGGGATCGGCTGGGCCCGGTGCTCCAGCGTCGGCTGGTCGACCGCTACCCGGTTTTCTCACAGCGACCGGTGCCGGCGTCCACCCCTTTCGGGATGTCGCACTGGGAGGACGATCCCGACTTCGACCTCAGCCGGCACCTGCGACGAGCCACCCTGTCGGCCCCCGGCGACCTGGAGGCCCTGCAGTGCTACGTCGAGAGTCGGATGAGCGTGCCGTTCGACCACGCGCACCCCATGTGGGAGATGACCCTCCTGGATGGCTATGGCAGTGGCTGCGCGGTGGTATCGCGGTTCCACCACTCGCTCGCGGACGGCATCGCCCTCTCGCAGGTTCTGCTCTCCCTGACTGACGCGTCACCGAGCGCCGACCTCGAGGAGGAGGAGTCGCCCTCCGATCATGCCGGTGGCCTCATGGGCGTGGCCCGGGCGTTGCGGGACCAAAGCTTGCATGCAGTATCCGGCGGCCTGCACGCCGTCTCCATGCTGCCCGCGCTGGTCGACCCGTCGCGGGCCATCGACGTACTAAAGCTCGGCTGGAAGACGGGGGTGATCGCGGACAAGCTCTTGTTGGGTCATAACCCGCAGACGCCGTTCTCACGCGAACCAGGTGTTGCCAAGCGGGCGGTCTGGTCGGGGCCGCGGGCGATCAAGGACGTCAAGCGCGTATGCCGGCTCACCGGAGCCACGGTCAATGATGTGCTCGTGGCGGCGGTCTCGGGAGCCGTCAACGCCTACATGTTCGACCTGGGGGCCGATCCGGTTGACATGACCACCATGGTTCCGGTCAACGTGCGTCCTGCGGACCAGCCGCTGCCACGCGAGCTGGGCAACAAGTTCGCCCTGGTCTTCCTGAAGCTGCCGACGGGGGTGACCGCACCGCTTCAGCGCGTGGCCGAGAGCAAGAGACGGATGGACTCGATCAAGGTATCCCCCGAGGCGTTCATCACCTTCGGTCTGAACAGACTGATCGGGCACACCGAGCCCCACGTGTCGAACCACATCGTCAACTTCTTCTCCAACAAGGCGATCGGGGTGACGACCAACGTCATCGGACCCCAGCACCAGCGCTACCTCGCCGGGGTTCCCATCATCGGCGTCGTCAGCTGGGTGCCGGGCTCGGGCAGGCAGACCCTGGGAGTCTGCATCTTCAGCTTTGCCGGGACGGTGCGGGTCGGCTTCAAGGCCGACGCCGAGACGCTGCCAAACCCCGAAAAACTCGTTCACGCCTTCGACGAGGACATGGACCAGCTGTTACGGATCGCTGCCAGGACCGGATGACCAACCCTCGCCAAGGAGAGCCCATGCCCACCGACCATGCGACTGAGACGCTCGTTGTGGCTGCGCCGACGAACCGGGTCCTTGCCGTCATCAGGGACGTGGAAGGCCAACCGAACTGGGTCAAGGAGGTCCTCGAGGCCGAGGTCCTCGAGAAGCACGACGATGGCACGCCCGCTACGGCGCACTTCACGGCCACCTCGCCGGTCGGGAACGACTCGTACACACTGGCGTACGAGCACGCCCCCGATGCGATGACGTGGAGCCTGATCAAGGGCCGACTCCAGACGGGACAGGACGGGGCATACATGCTGCGCGACCTCGGTCATGGCAAGACCGAGGTGACGTTCGACCTGACCATCCGCCACAACCTGCCCCTTCCCGGCTTCCTGCGCGGGCGGGTGATCAAGGGCCTCGTGCACAGCACGGTCAGCGGACTCAAGGCTTTCGTCGAGGCGTGACGGCCCGTTGCGCGCTTCCCGTCAGCCCCGACAAACACTGACGTCACCGTCGTCAGCGACCCAACCAGCGAGCTCCTCAGCCAGCTCACCCTCGACCACCAAGCCGAGATGCCGTCGATGACCGGCGTCGTGAAGGTCACGGCGGGGTAGCACTCGTGGGACTCCGAGGGCGGCCCACCGCGTCATGCCGGTGGGCCGCCTTCGATCCGTGATATCTGCTTACAGGAGTACTGCACGCAGGAGCTACTGCACGCGATACGGCTGCATCATGTCGTTATCCTCGTGCTCGAGGATGTGACAGTGGAAGACGTACGTGCCCATGAAGCGCTGCACGCTGGCCGTCGTCGCGTCACCGACGAACGGCGCCGGTACGCCGGCAGCGGTCCCTCCGAACGGGATCAGGATGCGGGTGACCTCCCCAGGCGGGGCGATGATTGTGTCCTTCCACCCTTGCTCGTTCGCCGCGGGTGCGGTGGGAGAGCCCATGAGGTAGGCGCCTGCGGACTGCGCGGGCCACGGGCCGGAGCCGGAGACGGACGGATCCGGCAGGCCGGGCGCGGGCAGCTTCGTGTTGACCGCGGCGGTGTACGCAGGCTCGTCGAACGCCTGGCGGTTGAGCAGCCGGAACTGGGTGAGGTGGATGTGGATGGGGTGCGCGTCGCCGGTGGTGTTGACGATGTCCCATTCCTCGATGCTGTTCAACTTGGGTGTCTCGATCTGCGTGGTCCGCGGTGCCATGCCCGTCGAGTCCGAGTAGAACTGGTTGTTGATGTGTCCGTGGACAGGCTCGAGAAGGGTCGGGTCCGTGATCTCGTTGAGCATGACGGTCCGCGTGACGGTCGCCTTGAGGGTGGGCAGGACCTTGGGCTGGTTGCGGCCGCCTCTCAGGGTGCGCGGGATCTCTCCCTGGAAGCCGATCGCTCGCGTGACGGTGAACTGCATGAGGTCACTGAGCGGGGCTTGATTGTCTGCGGGCGGCGCCGTCAAGCTCGAGAAGGGGGCGTTCGCGTCGTTGGTCAGGCGGAACGTGGAGCCTGGCGCCGCAGACCTGAAGTCGACGAGCAGATCGGCGCGCTCGGCCGGAGCCAGGAGCAGCTCGGACAACCGGACGGGGGCGTTGAGCAGGCCGCCGTCGGTGCCGATCTGGTAGACCCCCGCACCCGCAGGGAACTTCACATGGTAAAACCGGGCGTTGGAGGCGTCGACGACGCGGAAACGGTAAATGCCGCGCGCAACATTGAGATTGGGTGTGGCCTTGCCGTTGACGACCGCGACGTCGCCGAAGGACTCTGGCGACCACTGGTTGGGATAACCGGCAGGAGCTTTTATTCCGCAGAACGCGCCGACCGGGTACGCCAGCGTACCGTCGGCGTTGAACGACTTGTCCTGGAAGGTGAGCGGCAGCTCGCTGGCGCCTGACGGCAGCCCCAAGAGGTTGTCGGACCGGCCCGTGTCGTAGGTGTCACGAAGCCAGTACTGGCCCGCGAGTCCGGCACCCACCTGCAGCCGCGTCATACCCCACGAGTGGTCGTGGTACCAGAGCCCCGTGGCGTCCTGGTCGTTGACGTAGCGGTACGTGTTGGCCTGGCCGGGCGTGAAGGTGGCAGCCGGCAACCCGTCCTGGGAGGGCTCGCTGTGCGCGCCATGGAGGTGGATGACGCCGCGTGGCGCCGTCTCGTCGGTGCTGGTCATCCCCATGAACGTGTGGTCCATCGACGCAGCCAGCGGATGCGCGCCCAGATTGTTGACGACCGCGACCTTGACCGGTGTGCCCTTGCGAGCCTCGATGGTGGGGCCGCCGTAAGCGTCGGCACTGGTGTCGCCCGCCGCTGTGTAGCCCAATGTGGGTGTGGCCGGAAGGCTCGCGTGGAACACGTGCGACCCGTTGCGCATCACCAGGTTCGCCGTCCCGCCTGCGCGCAGATCGATCCTCGCCGGCACCGCCAGCTGCTCGGTGAAGTGGCTCAGCGCCGGGCTGGGAGCCGGCGTGGGACAGCTGGCAGCCGTCCGCGGCTGCGCGCTTCCCACGATCTGCGTGGATGTCATCCCGGGCATTGACGCCATGGCAGAGACGGAGAGCCCGCTCGCGCTCGATGGCAGGATCCCGCCGACCAACCACACCGCGACGACGGCACCGCCTGCGACCGCCGGTACACCCCATCTCGTCATCCCGGCCCGAAACACCGAGGCGGGTCCGGCTCCTCTTTCTCCGACGTCCTTGACCATGACTTGCCCCTTCACCCTCGACGGATATGACGTAGTACGACGACCAGGTCGTACGACCAACGAGAAGTTAGGGGGGCGACCTTGAGGAATCCTTCGGAGGGCTCACCGGCTCGTCACGACCGCGTCGACAAGACCCGCAAAGTCACCCTCCGCGTCCGGGGCCGCCTCTCCCACATCGGCGTCGGCCGAGCCCACGCCCAAACCGGCGAGCTCCTCAGCCAGCTCACTCTCGACCCCACCAGGGGCTACCAACCCCAAAACGCGAAACAGTCCGAACCCTGAGGGTTCGGACTGCCGCCGATGTCTTGAGACATCACACCGCGGTGGCGGTGGGATTTGAACCCACGGTGGACTTTCACCCACACACGCTTTCGAGTTGTACTGAGCCAGGTTTGGGCCCCGTCGCGGGCCCATATCTTGTGCTCAACGACGGGCCCCGTGGCGGTCACGGAACACGGCCGGACGACGCCGAATGAGACTAGAACTGAGACTAAGAATCGGCACTGGGTCGACCGACGGATGCGGTGCTCCCACGTTCCTCTCATGCTTGATGAGCGGATGCGTCCTACCGCCCAGAATGACGCAGTCCGGGCGCGCGAAGCTTGACTCAAATCTGCAATGCGAAATGCGCTCCCTTCCGCGCCGACTAACGACCGACTGTTGTCGTTAGTCGGCGCGGATGCCGCGGACAGCCGCCTGTCGCGCCTCGACGAGGGCTTCTTTGAGCAACGGCTCGTAGATTTCGATGCCGCGACGGCCCAGGCGGGCGATGTCCTCGGCGTCAGAGTTGGCGAGGTCTCGAAGGTTGTCGAGTTTGACTGCATACCGTTCGTGGTCCTCGCCCGAGAACGATCCAACTTCGAGGGTATGGAGGAGGTCGTCGGGTTCTGGGCTGAGCGGGCGGAGCATGGTGGCGAGGGTGTCGAGCGGGTAGCGGTGTCCGAACTGGAACTGGAGTGCGCCAAGGAGGTCACAGACGGAGATATTGAAGGTGGGTTCGCTGACCGTTTCGGTGATCCAGTCGATGTCCTTGCCTGCGATGACCCAGAAGAGTTCGCGTGCCAATTCGGTTTCTCTGACTTGCTGCCAGAGCTTGTTCCGTTCGGCGGGGGCGAGGAGCCGGACTGGCTCTTCCCATCCGTCGAGGTCACGGTAGCTGCTGCGCATCGTGGTCGTGGCGTGTTTTGTAAAGAGTTCGATGAAGACCTCGGGTGACGCCTTTGCGAGTGCATTGAGCGCTTGGGTGTGGGTGTGGTCGTGTCTGCTGTTTTCAGGGACGGTGTAGGACTTCATGGCGTTGAGCCAGTCGGGGTCGTGCGGCATGGGGTCGTTGTCATAGGTCCATTCGGCGGCCCAGAGTGCTGCCGCGGTTCCGCGGACCTCATCGTTCGGGTGTGTGAACAGCGCATGCCTGGTTGGTTCAGGTGCGTGTTTCAGGACGAACGCTGACTCGAGTTGTTGGACGTCACCCGGGGTGAGTTGGTCGACGACTCTTTGGACAAGGGCCGAGTTCGTCGAATGGCCGATGACGGCGCTGATGACGCCGCGACGGCCGTTCGGATCCGCGAATAGCCTGTCGGCGTTCGCGGGGGTGAGGTGGTCAGTGCGGGCGCATTCGTCGATGAGCGCTGAAGCTGATCCTGAAAGGCCGTGGGCGATGGCCGCGCTGAGCCACTTGGTTGGTTCTGGGTCGGGCTGGTACGCGAGGCGCGCGAACACTTGCCAGGTGCCGGTGGTCGTTTGGCCGACGGTCGCGAGCTCGGGCTCATGGGCCTTCAACCACTCCATGAGAACTTCGGGCGCCTGTTGCTGGAATGGTGCGAGTGCTTTGTCGAGCGCGGCTTCTTTGCGG
>JBBRZV010000046.1:0-24121 GCA_038236365.1 Actinomycetales bacterium
GACTGCACCACACCCCCGCAATGGGCCGACGCACACCACCTCATCCACTGGGTCGACGGCGGCACCACCAGCCTTCTGAACGGGGCACTGATCTGCCCCCGCCACCATACGATCGCCCACCAGAGGGGCTGGACCGCCACACCCACCACCGCCGAAGTGACCTGGCACCTCTAACGACCCAGCCCCACAACCCGCCAACACCAGCGGGCACACAGGCATGTCCGCGAGAGCCGCCGGTGGCTGAGCGTTGGAACCGCATGGGCTACTACGATCCCCCAGAAGTCCACGACTGCCCCGATGCCCGCCACAGGCATCAGCCTCGACCTCCTGGAGTCCCACGACTACAGACGCCTCGTGGGGCGCGCTTACCATGGGCGGATATTTTTGGCGATCGTAACAGTCCGGCGGATCGCACCCGACCCACTCGTAATCGCCCGCTCAGCTTCCGACGCTGGGTACGTAGCACCGGCGCGGCAGCATACGATCGAAGAGTGAGCACCACAACGGATCAGCCACGTCACGCCGCTCTGCCCCTGCTCGTCCTCGGTCAGGGCCGCGAGCTCGCGACCGAGCGCGGCGTCGAGTGTCCCGGTGAGCTGCCGGCACCCTCTGACCCCGGTCTAGTCAAACGCGCCCGAGACGCCAAGTCAGCCCTTGGTGAAAAGGTCTTCGTCCTCGGCCATCACTACCAGCGTGACGAGGTGATCGGGTTCGCCGATGTCATGGGTGACAGCTTCAAGCTGGCAAAGGAAGCAGCCGCAAGGCCGGATGCGCCATACATCGTGTTCTGTGGTGTGCATTTCATGGCCGAGTCGGCCGACATCCTGACCGCGAGCCATCAACAGGTGATCCTGCCCGACCTCGCGGCTGGATGCTCGATGGCTGACATGGCCGCGATCGCCCAGGTCGAGGACGCCTGGGACGAGCTGGCCGAAATGGGGGTCGCCGACGACGTCGTGCCCGTGACCTATATGAACTCCTCCGCTGCCATCAAGGCCTTTACCGGTCGCCGCGGCGGCACGATCTGTACGTCCAGCAACGCCAGGGCGGCGATGTCCTGGGCTTTCGACCAACGCGGTGGCATCGCGGGCGGCGGCAAGGTGTTGTTCTTGCCCGACCAGCACCTGGGCCGCAACACTGCGGTCCGCGAGCTCGGCCTCTCCCTAGCAGACTGCGTCGTCTTTGACCCCCACAAGCCTGCCGGGGGGCTGACCCAGGAGCAGGTCCGCGCGGCGCGAGTCATCCTGTGGCGTGGGCATTGCTCCGTGCATGGCCGGTTCTCGTTGGAGGGCATCGAGGCCGCCCGCGCCACGATCCCGGGGGTCAAGGTGATCGTCCACCCCGAGTGCCAGTACGACGTCGTCGAGGCCGCGGACTCCGTCGGGTCGACCGAGAAGATCATCGAGACCATCGCGGCAGCGCCTGACGGCAGCTCGTGGGCAGTTGGCACGGAACTCAACCTGGTCCGCCGGCTAGCGACCATGTTCCCGAAGCAGAACATCGCCTTTCTGGAGAAGAACGTCTGCTACTGCTCAACGATGAACCGCATCGACCTGCCGCACCTTGTGTGGGCGCTGGAGTCGTTGGTGGAGGGCCGGGTCGTCAACCAGATCAGGGTTGACCCGGACGTCGCCCACTGGGCCAGGGTTGCGCTCGACCAGATGCTCGCCCTGCCCGGGGTGCCCAACAAGGACTGAGTGGCCACAGACCACCCTTCCGACCCAAGAGAACCCGGATGAGGAGCAGGTCAGACCCACAGCAGTCGGAGTCAAAGCCCAGGCTCAGACGCGCAGCAGACCCAGTCGTTCCAGAAGGACAGCCTCGGCAACGCAGACCCGCTCGAACTCATCGAGGTGCAGACTCTCGTTGGCGCCATGAGCGCGCGCGTCGGGGTCCTCGACTCCTGTGATCAAGATTCCGGCATCGGGAAACTTCTCGGCGAAGGCTGCCACGAACGGGATCGAACCACCGACCCCGATGTCCACCGGCGCCACGCCCCACGCATCTGTGAACGCAGCACGCGCCTGGTCGTAGACGGGACCGTTGGCGTCGGCACTGAAGCCGGAGCCCTCGTCGTCAAGGTGGATCTCGACCTTGACACCCCAGGGCACGTTGGCCCGAAGGTGTTCCGAGAGCAGCCGATAGGCCTCCTTCGGGTCCTCGTCGGGTGCGATGCGCATCGAGATCTTCGCAGCGGACTTCGGGATCAGAGTGTTGGAGGAGGTGGCCACGGACGGCGCGTCGATGCCGATCGTGGTGATCGACGGTTTGGCCCAGAGCCGGGTCAGGATCGAGCCGGAGCCGATCAGCTCGACGCCTTCGAGCAGGCCGGACTCCTCCCGAAGTCGCTGCTCGGAGTAGGCAAGGTCGGAGGCGACGCCGGAAGCCAGACCGGTCACCGCGACGTTGCCCTCGGCGTCGTGCAGTGTCGCGATCATCCTGATAAGCGCAGTGAGCGAATCCGGAATCACGCCACCGAACATCCCGCTGTGGATCGCATGATCCAGCGTCCGGACCGTGAGCACCACGCGGACCATTCCTCGAAGCGTGGTGGTCAGCGCAGGCTCTCCCACCGCCCAGTTGGTGGAGTCGGCAAGGACGATCACGTCGGCACGCAGCCTTTCGCCATGACGCTCGAGGATGGTGCCCAGGCTGTCCGAGCCGATCTCCTCCTCGCCCTCGACGAAGACCGTGACGCCCACAGGCAGCGAGCCGGAGTGTGCGCGCAGGGCTGCGATGTGGGCCATGACACCTGCCTTGTCATCGGCGATGCCGCGGGCGTAGACGCGCCCATCGCGTTCCGTGGGCTCGAACGGCGGGCTGTCCCAGTCGGATTCGGCCCCGGCCGGCTGGACGTCGTGGTGGGCATACAGCATCACCGTCGGCGAACCCTTGGGCCCGTCGACATGTCCGATGACGGCGGGTCGGCCCCCCTCCCGAATGATCTCGACGTCAAGACCTTCGGCGCGCAAGAGGTCAGCGACAGCCCGCGCGCTGGCCTCCACGTGTGCCTGATCGAAGGCGGACAGGGAGACACTGGGGATCCGGGCGAGCGCCTCGAGGTCCTGGCGCAGCGCGGGCAGGAGCCCGGCCACCTTCGCGCGCAGGGCGCTACGTCGCGCTGGGTCAAAGTCTGGGGTGAGAACGTCGTTGGTCACGACCGCGAGCGTACCCACCCTTGCGTATCCCCGGTGGCGCCAAGGGCGGTCGATGGGCGGTACGAGAAGACCGGCACGGACGACATACAGTGAGTTCCGTGTTTGGACGCAAGAAGGACCCCCAGAACGGCACCCCCTCGGCGATCACCTATGCCGATCGACCAGGTGCCAAGAATCACCCCACACCTTCTCGACGAGAGCAGGAGGCGGCCCGCAAAAGGCCCCTTGTTCCGACCGACCGCAAGGCCGCGGCCGGGCAGTCGCGCGAGGCCAACCGGCAGGCACGCGCCAAGCAACGGGCCGCCATGTTGTCGGGGGACGAGTCGGCTCTGCCCTCTCGCGACAAGGGTCCGGTCAAGCGCTACATCCGCGACGTCGTGGACACCCGCTGGAATATCGGCGAGTTCATGCTTCCGATCATGGTCCTCGTGCTGTTGTTGAGCGCCCTGCCGATCCTCGCGCCCAAGACACAGGCGTTGAGCTCGCTGATGGTGTTCGTCATGGTCTACGGCCTGATCGTCGCCGGGGTGCTCGATGCCTTCCTGTTGTGGCGACGAACCAAGGCGAAGATCATTGCCAAGTTCGGGGAGGCTCCACCACGTGGATCAGCCATGTATGCCGTGATCCGCGCCTTCCAGATGCGACGCTCGAGGCTTCCGCGCCCCCAGGTCGCTCGCGGCGACAAGCCCGCGTAGGACCCACCGGTCGCGCGCGGCGACACGCTCGCGTAGGGCCGGCCCGCTGTTCGCTCCTGCCGACCAGTCAGTCGAGCAGGTCGGCGAAAACCGTCGGGTTGCGGGTGAGCGCATATGTCGCGAGATGCATCCGCTCGACGTCCCCGTTCGTCCCTCGGCTGACCTCGAGCAGCTCGCCGCACTCGCGTCCGGCTACCGCCCGGAATCGATCGGCGTCCATACGGGCGAAACGGGTATCCGATGCTGATAGTCCGCCGGGGATCCGTGACCACAAGACGTTGTCGCGTACCTCGAAGACAATCTCCGAGCCCTCGGACCACCAGCTTCCGAGCATCCCGTCGAATTCCGGCTGGTGCTGGGAGGGGGTCCAGCCGGGAGCCAGGTCGGGCTCGGCATCGAGGACTGCGTTGACCAGCTGCGCGGCGAGAACCGTGGGCTCAGCACCTGCAGTGCCGTTGGCGAAGACCACAGCCCCAACCCGATCCTGGCGTCGCACGCGCAAGCCGGCCAGAAAGCCGGGCATGGACCCTCCGTGACCGGCGAGGACCCGCTCGCCGGTGCGCTGGAGGTCATATCCCAGCCCGAACGCGCGACTCCAACCCTCGACGTCGGTCATGATCACCGGCTGGCACATCTCGTTCACGGTGTCAGCCGAGAGAACCTCCTCGATCGGGTCCGCTACGAATGCGGCATAACGGCCGAGGTCGGCAACGGTGCTCCAGAGGCCGCCGAAGGGCGCCGCCGCCTTGAGCTCAAAAACAGGCTCGAGGGTCGCGATGGCGGCATGCGGATGAACCTGGTAACCCAGGGCCCTGGTGTCGCTATCAGGGGTCAGGCCGGTGTTCTTCATCTCCAGTGGCAGGAGGATGCGCCGGGTGATCACGTCACCCCACGGCCGGCCCTCCAGCTGTTCGACGATCTGCCCCAGCAGGGCGAACGCGAGGTTGGAGTAGTGGAAGGCATAGTGAGCGGGCAGAACCTGCTCGGCATCCTCAAGCTCACGCAACAGTCGCTCCGAGTCCGGGGGCTCGAGGTTCTCCCAGATCCGGCCCACCGGCTCGCGCTGCAGACCCGAGGCGTGCGCCAGCATCGAACGGATCGTGACTGAGCCATGTCTGGTCCGCGGAAGGTACTTCTCCAGCCGGTCGTCCAGCGAGATCCTGCCCGCGTCGCGCAGCGCCATGACCAGAACGGCCGTAAACGTCTTGGTGATCGAACCGATCATGTACTGCGTGTCGTCCGTGGGCGCCTGCACGGGGTCCAGCCGGGCCGAGCCGACATGTGCTGACCACAGCAG
Organism: Actinomycetales bacterium; assembly: GCA_038236365.1. Lineage (GTDB taxonomy): Bacteria > Actinomycetota > Actinomycetes > Actinomycetales > Dermatophilaceae > UBA4719. The sequence goes on from JBBRZV010000046.1 coordinate 5,151, forward strand.
TGCGCCGTCCCTGACGACGCCGGCGCTGACGGCCGGCACATGCCACTCACTCTGTGCGGCGCGAACCTGGCGCTCGAGGTCGTCGACCAGTCCGGCGCCCAGGACCGGCTTGCCCTGCGAACGGCTCATTGGGCAGCGCGCAGGCTCATGGGTCCGTACACCACTGTTCCCTCGTGCGTGAGTGAGACCGCCTCCACTCCGATTTCTGTGAGCTGCCGCCACTGCTCACCGAGCCAGCTCTCCGCATCACTCTGCGAGGGAAAGCCGGTCGTGAGCAGTGATTGACCGGTCATTGCCTTGGCGTCGGCGTCGAGATAGGACCACGTCCACTCATCAGTCATGGACGTCACCTTATCCAGCCGATAGCCGCTACCCGGGGGCTAATGCAGCCACTGCTCCGACGACGGTCACAGCAGGAGAACGCAACTCGGGCGGCGGGTCGGCGTCTTGGAGGTCACCGGCCTCGTATCGCCGCTCAGGAATCCCCTGACGTCAGCAGGTCGTTCGGGACCAGAGAGAACAGCACCATGTCCATACGGCCACCGTTCACACGGGAGACGTTGCGGGCAACGCCCTCACGCACGAAGCCTGCCTTCTCTGCCGCTCGCTGTGACCCGGCATTCCCCGTGGCCGCGAACAGCTCGACCCGCTCGAAGCCGTGGTCCCGGATCGCCCACAAGGAGAGGGCTCGCGCCGCGTCGGAGGCAACTCCGCGACCGCGAGCCCATGGCGCCACCCAGTAGCCCACCTCGGCGACCTTGGTCACCCAGTTGACACGTTTGAGGTCTATCGCACCGGCCAGCCTCCCGGCGGATTCGATGGCGAAGACCACTCCGTCGCCTGAGTCACGTTGCGTGGGCCCGAAGGTACCGATGAACCACTCGGCGTCTGCCCTGGTGTACGGGCAGGGCAGCGGCAACCAGCGCAGGGTCTCAGGGTCCTGGCAGGCGCTGACGACTTCATCGGCGTCGGACTGCGAAAACGCTCGCAGAGTCAGATCGCCTGCTGTCAGGGTCGTTTCGGGGAACGTGGGTGCCATTTCGCCTCCGGTCATCAGGGGATCGCAGGAGGCGGTCGAACCCTTGAGGATTATCGACCTCAACCAAGGCTCTCAGAGGGCGCGCATCCGGTTGTTGCGAGGGTTGTGCTCCAGCTCCGCCAGGCCCAGGGCCTCCATCAGCGGCGGGACGTACATGCCGAACCGGCCTCGGAGCCCCTTCTTCAAGCCGTACCAGCCGCCGACCGGATTGCTGGTCGACCTGCCCCACGACTCGACGGTGCCGTCTTTGGCCGGTTTCTGTTCATCGGCCGCCCCCAGCTCAACCCAGTCGCCATCCTCGAGCAGCATCGCATGAAGGTCATCGAGGCACCGCAGCTGGTAGTACAGCGTCGTCTTGCCCACCGTGCACACCAGTCGCGGCGGATCCGAGAGCTCGTCCCTGTACATCGTGTAGTCGGACGTCCCTGGCGGCGTCTTCAGCAGCCACGGATCGTGCGCAGTGCCCTGTCCCTCGACGTTGGTGGCCATCGGCGGTCAGTCCTCGCGAACCTGGACCTGGACGAAGGGGGGCTTGACGACCTTGGCGGCCACATCGTGACCGCGAACGTCGATGAGAACCTCGTCGCCCTCCTTGACCGATGGATTCAACAGCGCCAAAGCGATTCCCTGCTTCAGGGTCGGGGAGAAGGTCCCGGAAGTGACCTCACCGAGCGAGACACCATCGGCGCCCTTGACCTGGCAATGAGGACGCGGAATACCACGGTCGGTGGCGAGCAGACCCCAGTTGACCCGCTTAGGCCCTTCGGCCCTCTCTGCTGTCAAGGCATCCTTGCCCCAGAACGTGTGCTTCTTCCAGCCAACCGCCCACCCCGCACGCGCCTGCACCGGTGAGATGTCCAGGCTGAGCTCATGGCCATGGAGGGGGTAGCCCATCTCGGTACGCAACGTGTCCCGAGCCCCAAGCCCGCAGGGCAGCCCATCGAAGGATGCCGCGGCCTCGATGAGCGCATCCCAGAGCGCCAACGAGTCTCCCCAGGGCGGGACCAGCTCGTAGCCGTGCTCGCCGGTGTATCCCGTGCGGCAGACAATGAGCGGTTTGCCGTTCCATTCGGCCTCGACGAATGACATGTAGTCATGGCCGGTCGGTAGCCCCAGAGCCTGGAGAACCTCATCACTCTTGGGTCCCTGAACCGCGATGACAGCGAAGTCGTCGTGCAGGTTCTCGATCTGAAGACCCTCGGGTGCGGCCGCCTTCAGCCGGCGTACGACCTCAGCAGTGTTGGAAGCATTGGGAATCAGAAACACATCGTCGCTCGCGCGCAGATAGACGATCAGGTCATCGACCACTCCGCCGGACTCAGCGCAGCAGAGGGTGTACTGCGCCTTGCCCTCAGTGATGCGGCCCAGGTCGTTGGTCAGTGCAGAGTTGATGAACTCCGCCGCGCCTGCCCCCTTCACGCTGGCCTTGCCCAGATGACTGACATCAAAGATGCCCACGCGCTCACGAACAGTTGTGTGCTCGCGCACGACACCGCCGCCCGGGTACTCGATGGGCATCTCCCAACCGCCGAAGTCCGCCATTTTCGCGCCGAGGGCGATGTGACGAGCGTGCAGGGGCGAGGTCTTGAGGGCTTCGGTCATGAAGGTCACCGTAGCGGCAAGAGGATCGTCGTTATCCTCAGGATGGCGACAAATCCCCCCTCGCCTGACGTGCGGCGCATTCGAGCCGCATCTCCACCCACCACGAAGGACATATGACCGTGACCACGTTGAAGGCGTCCGACCGCATCGCAGCCGACCTGAAGAGCGACGCGCTCGTCCTCGTCTCGGTCCAGACGAAGGAGGGAGCTTCGCTGGCACCCGGTCACAGGCTCGGTGACGGGACCCTCGCGCACATCGAGTCGGCGCTGTTGACCCTCAAGGCCAAAGGTGGCGCTGACGAGGTGGTCAAGCTCGTCGCCGTGCCTGGGGTGGCAGCCGCGATGGTCGTCGTTGCCGGCGCCGGCAAGCCGTCTGGCGAAGGCGCCGACCTGGCCGCAGAGGCGGTCCGCCGGGCAGTCGGGGCAGCCACCCGCCAGCTCAGCGGTCTCTCCACGGTTGTTGTGGTGGCCCCCGGAACCACCGTGGCCGCGGCCGTAGCCGCTGCGGAGGGCGCGATCTTCGGAGCCTTCACCCTGACCAGTGCAGCGACCGGGCCCGCCTCGGTTCCGGTCAAGTCCCTCACTCTCGTCTCGCCGCTGGCTCGGGACAAGGATCTGCGCGCGGGGGTCAAGCGTGCCGTGGCCCTCGGCACGGCCACGACGTACACCCGCGACCTGGTCAACCAGGCGCCCAACGACCTCTATCCGGCCTCGTTCGCCGCGGAGGTCAAGAAGCACGCGGTCGGAACCAGCGTCAAGTTCTCGGTTCTCGACGAGGCTGCTCTGACGCGAGGGGGTTTCGGCGGCCACGTGACGGTGGGCGGCGGCTCGGCGCGCGGCCCGCGCCTGGTCACGCTGCATTACAAGCCGGCCCAGGCAAGCAAGCATCAGAAGCACGTGGCCTTCGTCGGCAAGGGCATCACCTTCGACTCCGGCGGCCTGGCCATCAAACCCACCAAGAGCATGACCACGATGAAGTGCGACATGGCCGGTGCTGCCGCGGTCGCATCTGCCATCTTCGCCATCGCCGAGATGGCTCTGCCCGTGGAGGTCACGGCGTACCTCTGCCTCGCCGAGAACATGCCGGGCACCGGCGCCTGTCGTCCGGGAGACGTGGTCACCATCCGCGGCGGCAAGACCGTCGAGCTCAACAACACCGACGCTGAAGGGCGCATGGTCATGGCTGACGGCCTGGCCCTGGCGTCGGAGAAGAAGCCCGACCTCATCATCGACATCGCCACCCTCACCGGCGCCGCCGTGGCGGCCCTCGGCGACCGCACGGCCGCGTTCCTGAGCAACGACGATGACCTGAGGGGCAGCGTCAAGGTCATCGCCGACGCCGTGGGCGAGCCGTTCTGGCCCTTCCCGCTGCTCGAGGACATCCGCCCCACACTGGACTCAGCGGTCGCCGATCTGTTGCAGTCAGGCCCGACCGGCGTGATCTTCGCTGGCTGGTTCCTGAGTGAGTTCATCGGTAACGGGAAGAACGGCGGACCGATCCCGTGGGCCCACCTCGATATTGCCGGCCCCGCGTTCAATGACAAGGCTGCGTGGGGCTACACCCCCAAACAGGGCACCGGCTTCGGAGTCCGCACGCTGGTCGGGATCGCGGAGTCGCAGGTCTGACCACTCGGGATACAACGGGTCGGAAAGAGAGGGAACCAGCCACATCACTGCGACTGGTTCCCTTTCTTGATCATCGTGGGAAGCGCTACCTGGCGGTCAGCCACCACTCTTGCGCCGGAACATCTGTTGTGCCTTGGCCGGCCCATGCGCCCCGTGGATCTTGGCGTTCTCGCCGTCATCTGCGACATCGCGCCCGCCATGGGCATGCTTCTTGTCGAGCGCCTCGCGGAACTTGCGCTTCACGTCCTCAGCCGGGGTGGCAGCCGCCGGCTGCTCAGCGTCCGGCGTGGCATCATCTTTGGTCATTGGGTGCTCTCTTTCATCTCTGTGATCCAACCGTGGCACGGGAGGATGCGCGAACCACTGGCTTAACTGGAACCCTTGCGCTGCTTGGAGTTCCACTCGCGCATGCGTGAGGGATAGCCGGTTTGGTTGACGTCATAAACCGGTATTTCGAGGGCACGAGGTAGCTCGAACGCCGCCTCACGGGAGCCCACCGCTCGCCGCGTCCACTCGCCGTCGTGGGCAATCAGCACCACCGTGTTCGCCGTGACGTTGGTCGGCGGTTCGACGAACGCCTCAACCCCGCGGCGGCTGCTCGCGAACGACGAGAAGTGCTCCCGGACCGCCTTGACGTCCACCGTCATCCCCGGTCCGTCCACGGGACGAGACCTCTTGGCCTTATGGCGTCGACGAAGGTTCGGCCACCACCTCATCCGAGAGCCCCAGCCGCTGGCACGTGCAACCACGTCATGCACTGACTGTATGACGCGACACCCCTCGTCGTGTGCAGGCCGCCTTCGCGGCGCGGTCCCTGCTTGCGGCAAGGACCCCGATCAATGGCAAGATGCACTACGAGCCCCGAGGGTGAGTGGCACGTAGGTGCTGCGGCAAGGACCCAGGGGCGATGTCCGGTCAGATGCGCACACGCAAGGGAGCGTCCGCAATGTCGGCTACCGCCGAGAACACGTTCGACATCGTTATCCTCGGTGGAGGGAGCGGCGGCTATGCCTGCGCGCTGAGAGCCGCCGAGCTGGGCCTGTCGGTCGCCCTGGTCGAGAAGGGCAAGCTGGGAGGCACCTGCCTGCACATGGGCTGCATCCCGACCAAAGCACTACTGCATGCAGCCGAGGTCGCCGACACAGCACGCGAGGGTGAGCAGTTCGGCGTCAAGACCACCTTTGAGTCGGTCGACATGAACGGCGTCAACGCCTACAAGGACGGCGTGATCAGCCGCCTCTACAAGGGCCTGCAGGGTCTCGTGAAGTCTTCCAAGAGCATCGAGCTGGTCGAGGGCGAGGGCCATCTCGTCGCCAAGAACACCATCGAGGTTGCCGGCCGTCAGCTGGTGGGCACGAACATTGTCCTGGCCACTGGCTCCTACGCGAAGTCCCTCCCCGGCCTGGATATCGCAGGCAAGATCATGACCAGCGACCAGGCACTCTTCCTCGATCACGTGCCTGCCCGCGTCGTCGTCCTCGGCGGCGGTGTCATCGGCGTCGAGTTCGCCTCTGTCTTCAAGTCGTTCGGCTCTGAGGTGACGATCATCGAGGCACTCCCCCGCCTGGTCGCGGCCGAGGATGAGGCAATCTCAAAGCAGCTCGAGCGGTCCTTCCGTAAACGCAAGATCAACTTCCAGACAGGCGTGAAGTTCTCTGGCGCGACCCAGTCTGGTGACGTCGTGCAGGTGTCACTCGAGTCTGGCGAGACCATCGAGGCAGACCTGCTGCTGGTGGCCGTCGGTCGGGGGCCCGTGACCGCCGGTCTCGGATTCGAAGAGGCGGGCGTCACCGTCGACAGGGGCTTCGTCCTGGCCAACGAGCGCTGCCAGACCAACATCGAGGGCATCTACGCCGTGGGCGACATCGTTCCCGGCCTTCAGCTGGCGCACCGCGGCTTCGCGCAAGGCATCTTCGTCGCGGAGCAGATTGCGGGGCTCAACCCGCCCGTCATCGACGAGATGGGTATTCCGCGTGTCACCTACTGCGAGCCCGAGATCGCATCGGTTGGTTACACCGAGGCACAGGCTAGGGAGAAGTTCGGCGAGATCGAGACGTACGACTACAACCTCGGTGGCAACGGCAAGAGCCAGATCCTGGCGACTGCGGGGTTCGTCAAACTGGTCCGCCAGAAGGACGGCCCTGTCCTAGGGGTCCACATGATCGGCGCCCGCATGGGTGAGCAGGTCGGCGAAGCACAGCTGATCTACAACTGGGAGGCCTTGCCCTCCGATGTGGCCCAGCTCATCCACGCCCACCCGACCCAGAACGAGGCACTCGGCGAGGCCCACCTCGCCCTGGCGGGAAAGCCACTGCACGCCCACGCGTGAAAGACGCACCACAACTATTTCCAGCAAGTCAGAGGCATCGACCGTCGCACCGCACAACGAGGAGAGCGCAACCCATGTCTGAACGCGTCACTATGCCAGCCCTCGGGGAGTCCGTCACCGAGGGGACCGTGACGCGCTGGCTGAAGAACGTCGGCGATCAAGTCGCCGTCGACGAGCCCTTGCTGGAGGTGTCCACCGACAAGGTCGACACCGAGATCCCCTCGCCGGTCGCCGGCACGCTGCAGGAGATATTGGTGGCCGAGGACGACACCGTGCCGGTGGGCGCAGACCTGGCCGTCATCGGGGATGGCGCGGCGTCCGCTCCCTCCCCCGAGGCACCAGCCACGGATCAGGCGGCGTCGGCCGGGGAACAGTCACCCTCAGCACCTGCTGACCACGAGGAGATGCCCCAGCCGGCCGGCCAGCCGCCAGCTGAGGAAGCACCAGCCGAAGCGGCCGCCGTGCCCGCTGTCTCAGGAGAGGACTTGGTCGGCACCACCGTCAGGATGCCCGCACTGGGCGAGTCGGTCACCGAAGGGACGATCACTCGTTGGCTCAAGGCCGAAGGTGACCAGATTGCGATCGACGAACCTCTGCTCGAGGTATCCACCGACAAGGTCGACACCGAGATCCCCTCACCGGTCGCCGGCACGGTCACGAAGATCCTGGTCGCCGAGGACGAGACGGTTCCTGTCGGTGCCGACCTGGCTGTCGTGGGCGGCGAAGCCGGAGCCCCCGCTCCCCAGGCGCCCGCGAGGCACTCAGCGCCCGTCGTTGCTGAGCCTCCCGCTGCCGCGCCGGTTCCTCAGGAGGTGGCGTCGCCAGCACCCTCCGCTCCGGAGTCCGAGGCGCCATCTGTCACGGTCCCCCCTGTCCCGACCACGCCTGTCCCGACCACGCCCGTCCGGGATTCTGCCGAAGCGCCGGCGGCGGCGTCACCGACCAGCGGATCTGAGGCCGCGGCGTACGTCACACCTTTGGTGCGGAAGCTGGCCGTCGACAACGGCGTCGACCTCAGAGCCCTCAAGGGCACCGGCATCGGCGGCCGGATCCGCAAGCAGGATGTCCTCGATGCTGCCGCAGCCGCCAAAGTGGCCGCTGCTCCTGCTGTTGCCCCGGCCCTCGCGCCAACCGTTACGGCGTCCAGTGTTCGTGTCTCGCCCAAGCGCGGAACCACCGAGAAGATGAGCCGACTCCGCAAGGTCATCGCGGCGCGCATGGTCGAGTCGCTCCACATCTCCGCTCAGCTGACCACCGTGGTCGAGGTCGATGTCACGAAGATCGCCAGACTTCGCGACAAGGCGAAGCGCGACTTCGAGGCCCGCGAGGGCATCAAGCTCAGCTTCCTGCCGTTCTTCGCCGTTGCCGCGGTCGAGGCGTTGAAGGCTCATCCGTCGGTCAACTCAAGTGTGGAAGGTGACGAGATCACCTACCACGGATCCGAGAACCTGGGCGTTGCTGTCGACACCGAACGCGGCCTGCTGGTGCCCGTGATCAAGGATGCCGGTGACCTCAACATCGCCGGGCTGGCCCGCAAGATCGCCGACCTGGCGGAGCGGACCCGGACGAGCCAGGTCTCCCCCGACGAGCTCGGTGGAGGCACGTTCACACTCACCAACACCGGTAGTCGTGGTGCGTTGTTCGACACCCCCATCATCAACCAGCCCAACGTCGCCATCCTCGGCACCGGCGCCGTGGTCAAGCGTCCGGTCGTGGTCAAGGACCAAGACGGAGGCGAGACCATCGCGATCCACTCGATGGTCTATCTGGCCCTGTCCTACGACCATCGTGTTGTTGATGGCGCGGAGGCCGCACGGTTCCTGAACACCATGAAGGGCCGGCTCGAAGAGGGCGCCTTCGAAGCGTCCCTCGGCCTTTAGACCACCGGGCATTATGCCGAACAGGGTTGTGCAGCAACGAGTTGGCATCAGTGGCGCTTCCGGTCTCATCGGCGGCGCGCTCTCTGCCTTCCTGCAGGCGCGAGGCGACGAGGTCGTTCACCTCGTCCGCCGCCAGCCGTCCAGCAAGCTCGAGATCGGTTGGGACCCCAGATCACGCACGCTCAACCCGCGTGATCTCTCGGGCCTCACCGCGGTCGTTCACCTGGCCGGCGCCGGGGTGGGGGCGCATCGCTGGACGGCGGCATACAAGCAGGAAATCCTTGCCTCCCGGGTTGACGGCACCGCCACGATCGCCACGGCCATGGCCGATCTTGGCGAGCCCGTCGCACTGGTGAGCGGTTCGGCGATCGGTTTCTACGGAGACCGCGGCGAGCGGACTCTCACCGAGGACAGCGACCCCGGACACGGTTTTCTCGCCGATGTGGTGCAGGCCTGGGAGGGAGCGACCAAACCGGCCGAGGACGCCGGGTTGCGCGTCGTGCACGCACGCACCGGACTCGTTCTGACCCCCAAAGGCGGTGCGATGGAGAGGGTGCTCCCGCTGGCCAGGCTCGGCCTGGCGGGTCCCCTGGGCTCGGGGCGCCAGTACTGGAGCTGGATCACCCTGCACGACGAGGTCCGGGCACTGGCTCATCTGATCGACCAGGAGCTCAGCGGGCCTGTCAACCTGGTCAGCACCCAACCGATGCGCCAGTCCGAGGTCATGAAGGCTCTCGGCGCGGTGCTGGGGCGTCCCGCGCTGCTGCCGGCACCGACCTTGGCTCTCAAGGTCTTTCTCGGCGAGTTCGCCGGCGACGTCCTCGCCAGCGACCGCATCCTGCCCAGCGTCCTGACCGCGTCAGGATTCGTGTTCGACCACGACACCATCGAGAGCGCCATGCGCTGGTTGGTCGGGCCCGGCACTTGGCACGAGCCGGCCTAGCCCATCGTCATGCTCAGGATCCGCCAGCCGTCGGCGGCCAGCTTTACGGTGAAGACCGATGGCCCGACGATCTCTGGTCGGTGAGCGACCTTTCGCCCATCCGGCTGACCTGTCTGGTAAGCAAGCGTGACGATGGTCGCCCGGATCCTCGCGACGTCGGACGTTCCATCCAGGAAGGCCACGTCCTTGACCACGAACTCAAGCCCAAGGTAGGTGGCCCCGTTCCGGAAAGCAGTGGCGATGTTGGCGCCGTCGTTGACGGCCTTTACCGCTCCGGGCGCATAGACGAGATCAAGCAAAGCGGGATCACGCGCCACGTACGCCAGTGCTCGTGCGTCAACCAACGCCTGTAAGAGACCCAGCGCACCCGTTCGTGGCGAGTCAGTAGCGGTCATGATGTCGGAGACTCCCCCGGATGATCTGGCAGGCTGCGCCACCGGAACCCCCTTCGCAGCTGGGGTTTTCGAAGGATGCGCCGTCGGTTGGGCCACCGCCATCTGTGCCGCGACGGGCCGGTGTCGCAGAACCCAGGTCCCCCCGCTCCCCAGCGCCGTCGCAACGACGACGGCAACCGCGCCGATGACCAGAACGCGTCGAGACCGGTCCAGGGTCGCCGACAGCGCCTCAGCAGGAGCCGACACCGCGGTTTGACGAATTCGACGAGTGATCTCGGATGCTGGGTCAGAGTGCGATCCCAGGCGGACCGGCTCTGCGGACGACGCATCGAAGACGTCAGCCGCGATGACACGGGCGCTGGGTCGTGCCGCCGGGTCGGGACCGAGACAGGAGGTGAGGACCCCGACCAGTTCTGGCAGTCCCTCGGGCTGCACGCTGCTCAAGGTCGGGCAGGCCGCTGCTGGCCCGGGAGGTGCACCCGTGAGGCAGAACCAGCCGATCGCCGCCATGGCATAGACGTCGGAAGCCGGCGAGGGATCCCCACCTTCGGCCAGCTCCGGCGCCAAGAAACCCGATGGCCCGCCGCCCGGGACAGCCCGGCGTCCTTGCGGACAGGCAGATCCGAGGCCACCCATCTGAGGCCTGCCATCGTCGCTGTACAGGATCTTCTCTGGCCCAAGGTTCCCATGCACGATCCCGGCAGCGTGCAGGTCGGCAAGGGCTCCGAAGAGGGGGGCAAGAGTCGTGATGGTCTCCCCTGGACCCAGCGGCCCCCTTGCGCCCAGAACGTTGGCGAGGGTGCCGCCGGCGGGCTCGTCCATGACCAGAGCCAGCGTGCCGTCGGCCAGGGCGATGGCGTCGTATTGACCCACGAGATGCTCGTTGTGGATCCCGTTCAGCGTGACGATCAGGTCAGTGGCACGCCTCCGCGCCTCGCTGATGTCCGAGACCCTGACGATCCTGACCATGAACCGTCGATCGTCATGGGTGCGAACTGCTGACCACGTTGACTCAGTGGCTCCCGAGCTCAGCTCGCCGGTGATGGTGAAACCGGGGATGAGCGGCTGTGCGGCGATGGCGACCCCCTAGTGTTTCGACATGGCTACTGATCTGCCGACGATCCTCGCAACCTCCGGCGGCTACAGGGAACACGACCGTCTGCGCTTCCAGTTCGCCGACCTGCTCCACTATGCCGTTGATCTGTCCGGCGCCTCTGGAGTTGTCCCCAGGGTGTGCAATGTGGGCACCGCATCAGGCGACGACCCCCGTTTCCAGATGGACATGTCGGAGGCGGGACGGGTGGCCGGCTTCAACCTCACTCATCTGAGCCTGTTCTCCATGCCCAACCTGGAAGACATCGAGGGGCACCTGATGAGCCAGGACGTTGTGTGGGTCAACGGTGGTTCGGTGGCCAACCTCCTGGCGGTATGGCGGGTGCACGGTCTCGATGCGATCCTGAGCCGTGTGTGGCAGGCAGGGGTCGTCCTGGCAGGTGTCTCGGCGGGCTCGATCTGCTGGTTCGAGGGCGGCACCACCGACTCATTCGGTCCGGAGCTCCAGGCCGTGACGAACGGCCTGGGGTTCCTGCCCTATTCGAACGGCGTCCACTACGACAGCGAGGCGCGACGACGCCCCCTGGTTCACCAGCTCGTTGCGGACGGCACCCTCGGCACGACTCACTGCACCGACGACGGGGTCGGGATGCTCTACCGCGGAACTGAGCTCGTCGAAGCGGTCAGCGAGCAAGAAGGCAAGGGGGCCTACATCGTCAGCCGCGATGGTGACAGTGTCGTCGAGGAACGACTCGAGACCCGTTTGCTCGGCCGTGCAGCTAAGCGAAGGCCTGGGCCTGCTGCCAAGTCAGTGACCTGGCAACGCTGAAGGCGCGAAAGTCTCAGGAATCCACGCAGTATCAACCGCGCGGTCTTCTCTTCCTCTCAGCGCTGGCCGGTCAAGCGCTCAGGGCTGACCCGGCGTCCGGACCTGCTCCACCTTTCGGCCTGCGGCGCTGATGCGAGCCGCGTCGATGACGGCGAGGGTATGCACCGCGTCGGACGGGTCGACCGGCATGTCACTCTGCGGGTTGTCGGCCGCAAGGGCTCGAGCCACCCCGCGATAGAAGTCGACCTGCCCAGCCGCAGGTCGGACTGCCGGTGTCCGCTGCTGCCCCTGATAGACCCACCCACAATGCTGCGCGTCGGCGTTGGCGAGATCGGGATAGATGTCGGTGCCATCGTCGTCGAACTGGTTGAGCAGGAACGCACCCTTGCGTCCAAGGATCCGCACCCGCGGCCCCGGAGCAGCCGAGACTGATGTCGCTGTCAGGTGCGACAAGACACCCGAGGTATGCCGGCACGCCAGGAAGGCGTCGTCCTCTGCGACCGTGGTGTGTGTCGCAACCTCCGCGTAGACGGTGTCGATCGGACCGAAGAGGTCGACCGCCGAGTCGACCATGTGGCTGAGGAGATCGAGCAGGATGCCGCCGCCATCAGCAGCCGACGCATTCTCGCGCCACCGGTCCTTGGGCGTGGGCCGCCAGCGTTCCCAACGGAACTCATGCCGGAAGACCTCGCCCAGCTGGTCAGATCGCACGGCCTCTCGTGCTGCGACGTGCTCGGCGTCGAATCTGCGGTTCTGGAAGACCGTGAGCGGCACACCGGCCGCGCGGGCCGCCTCGACAACGTGCCAGGCCCGCGTTGCCTCGGTCGCCAGCGGCTTGTCCACCACCACCGCCACCCCTGCTTCGAAGCACTGGTGGGCCTGGTGGGCGTGGATGCCGCTGGGAGTGGCCAGGACGACGAGGTCGAGATCTTCCAACGCCAACAACTCGTCAAGGTCAGCGACCACCCGAGCGCCCGGCAGCTCCGCGCGCACCTGTGCCACGCGTTGGTGATCTGCCGTCGAGACCGCTGCGATCGTCATACCGGACTGCAGGATCAGTGGGGCATGGATGCCCCGGCCGGACGAACCGTATCCAGCAAGGCCGACACGGATCGTGGGCGTGGCCGACAACGGGGCAGCATTCATTGAGGCGGCGGTCACGGGGACACCGTCAAGGGGACACCGCTCGTTTGTTGCCTTCAGAGGCGGATCTCTGGCCGAGCCGGCTGGGCCACCAGATCCGCGAGCCGATGTCATAGGCAAAAGCCGGGACCAACAGTGAACGGACCACTAACGTATCCAGCAAGACACCGAAGGCGACGATGAAGGCTATCTGGACGAGGAAGAGGATCGGGATGACCGACAACGCCGAGAAGGTCGCCGCGAGAACGATGCCCGCGCTGGTGATGACCCCACCGGTGACGGCTAGCCCGACCAGGATGCCCGGTCTGGTGCCACGCCCGCGTGCCTCCTCACGAACCCTCGTCATCAGGAAGATGGAGTAGTCGATACCCAGCGCCACCAGGAATACGAAGGCGTACAGCGGCGTCGCCGGGTCTGACCCCGGGAAGCCGAAGGCGTGGTTGAAGACAACCGCCGCGACGCCGAGGGTTGCCGCGAACGAGATGACGTTGGCGACAACCAGTACCAACGGTGCGACCAGCGAACGCAAGAGAAGCATCAGGACCAGGAACACCACGGCCAGGATCGCGGGGATGATGACCCGCAGGTCTCGCTCGCTGGCGTGCCGGACGTCGAGGTTGATGGCGGTGCTGCCACCGACAAGAACGTCAGGGCCAACCCGGTCCAGGCGAGTGCGCAGCTGCTCGACCACCGCCTCCGCTGCCGGGGTGTCCGCGGCGGGGGTCAACGTCGCCTGGATCAGGACATTGCCATCGACGACCTTCGGGGGCACCCCCGGGGTCTGCCCAATGAAGGCCGAGGCGACGCCACCGGCGGATTTCACGGCTGTCAGTGCCTGTCCGGCCTTGTCCTGAGCAGCGATGATCTGAACGGGTGAACCGGAGCCTGCGGGGAAGTGCCTGGCCAGAACCTCCTGGCCGGTAACGGACTCAACCTTGTTCAGAAAGAGCTGCGACTGGGTGATGCCGCCGGCCTTCAGCGTCGGGGCGAACGAGGCGCAAGCCAAAAGAGCCACGAGAGCCAACACCCAGGTGCGGCGCGGGTGGCGACCCACCATGCCGGCTACGCGACCCCAGATGCCGCGGCGTCCGACCGAGTCCTCGGAATGAACGTGGTCGACCCTGGGGATGATCGGCCAGAAGATACGCCGTCCGAACAGCAGGAGCACTGCCGGCAGAAAGGTCAGCGATGCGACCAGTGCGCCGGCGATGCCCAGCGCTCCGATCGGCCCAAGACCGCGCGTGCTGCCGAGCTGGGAAAGCAACAGGCAGAGCAGACCGAGGATCACCGTCGCCGCGCTGGCGGCAATTGGCTCGACCGCAGCGCGCCACGCCACCCTCATCGCCACCCACTTGCTCGGGTGTTTGTGCAGCTCCTCGCGATAACGGGAGACCAGGAGCAGTGAGTAGTCCGTGGCCGCACCGACGACCAGAATCGACAGGATCCCCTGGCTCTGGCCGTTGAGCCCGATGATGTCGTTCTTGGCCAGCGGATAGATCACCATCGCGGCGATGGCCAATCCGAACGTCGCGGTCAGGAGCACCGTGATGGGCAGGATCGGGCTCCGATAGACCACGAGGAGGATGAAGAAGACGACCCCGAGAGCGACGAACAGCAGGATGCCATCGATGCCGCCGAACGCTGTCACGAGGTCAGCCAGGAGGCCTCCCGGGCCGGTGACGTACACCTCAAGTCCTTGCGGTTTCAGTGTCGTGACCGCGGAGGCCCGCAAGGCTTTCGCTCCCTCGAACAGCGGGCTTGAGCCGCCGATCGTCTCGGCAGCCTTCTTGCTGTTGAGCAGGACCGGTACGAGAAGAGCCTTGCCGTCCTGGCTCGGGATGGCCGACGTCGGAGGCGCGGCTAGGTAGGTCCCCAGGGAGTAGCCCTTGATGTCAAAGGAAAGGGACGGAATACCGGCGATGAAGTCCTTGACGGCACCAGCATCCGAGGGCTTCAGGCCAGCCTCGCGCTGGACGACCACGAAGTACGGCAGCGTGTTGGTCGAGCTGAACTTCGCCGCGAGCTTGCCGACCTCCGTCGACTCTGCGGACTTGGGCAGGAAGGAGGCGTTGTCGTTCTTCTGCACCTCCGAGAGCCGACCGACCAGGGGGCCGCCCACGCTGGCGAGCGCGAACCATGCCAGCAGCACCAGGACGAGCGCGAGCGCGTGGGTCAGCCTCGTGCGACGACTGGCTTTCGCACGCTCCGCGACCTCTTGCTCGGCTGCGATGTCCTGGTGAGTCATGTCAGCTTTCTCTGCGGCTGGGGGTTGGCGGCTTCGCCAGCCTAGAGGCAGGTATGCCGTGTCCCCGCAGGTAGTCTTCAGGCATGCGATTCGAGTACCTCGGGTTCAACCCGGACTTCGTCGACTACCAGGCTGCGTGGGACCGCCAGCGCGAGGTGCATGCCGCCGTGGTGGCCGGCGAGGAGCCCGACACGGTGTTGTTGCTGGAGCACGCCACGGTCTACACAGCGGGCAAGCGCACCGAAGCTCACGAGCGTCCCCTGGACGGCACCCTGGTGATCGACGTCGATCGGGGCGGCAAGATCACATGGCATGGGCCGGGCCAGCTGGTGGGCTACCCCATCGTCCATCTACCTTCGCCTGTCGACGTCGTGGCCCATGTGCGTCGCCTCGAAGCCATGATGATCAGGGTCTGTTCAGACCTCGGCGTCGTCGCGGGACGCATCGACGGCCGCAGCGGGGTGTGGGTCTCCGCCGATGAGTCGGGACCCGACCGCAAGATCGGAGCCATCGGCATCCGGGTGAGCCAGAGCGTCACGATGCACGGGTTTGCGCTCAACTGCGACTGTGACCTGTCCTGGGCGCAGGTGATCGTTCCGTGCGGCATCAGGGACGCGGGAGTCACCTCGCTCAGCAAAGAGCTGCTTCGCGATGTCCCTGTTAACGAGGTGCTGCCCTACGTCGAGAAGCACCTCACCGACGTTCTCGGCTGACCATCTTCGGCGGGCGATGCTGGCCGGATCGCGTCGTTCAGAGGGCACGTCGCTCGCGTACGCTTGAGATCGACCTCGGGGTGACATCAACCGGGACCACACATTCTTTTCAACGAATCATGGCAAGGGAGCCCCGAAGTGTCGGTCGCACCTGACGGTCGCCGCCTGCTGCGCGTCGAGGCGCGCAACGCGCAGACGCCGATCGAACGCAAGCCCGACTGGATTCGCACCACCGCCAGGATGGGGCCCGAGTTCACCTCGCTCAGCTCGATGGTGAAGGGCGCAGGCCTGCACACGGTCTGCCAGGAGGCCGCATGCCCCAACATCTTCGAATGTTGGGAGGACCGGGAGGCAACCTTTCTGATCGGCGGCGAGCAGTGCACCCGCCGCTGCGACTTCTGCCAGATCGACACGGGCAAGCCCCATGACCTCGACCGTGACGAGCCCCGTCGAGTCGCCGAGTCCGTCCGGCAGATGGGCCTGCGTTATGCCACTGTCACAGGAGTCGCCCGCGACGACCTCGAGGACGGAGGAGCCTGGCTGTACGCCGAGACGATCCGGATGGTGCACGAGCTCAACCCCGGCACCGGCGTCGAGATCCTGGTGCCCGACTTCGACGGCGTTCCGGAGCTCGTGACGCAGGTCCTGGACGCCAGACCAGAGGTCTTCGCGCACAACGTCGAGACAGTCCCGCGCCTGTTCAAGCGGATCCGCCCTGCATTCCGGTACCAGCGCTCCCTCGATGTGATCACGATGGGCCGCGGCGCCGGCCTGGTGACCAAGTCCAACCTCATCCTGGGCATGGGCGAGGAAGAGCTGGAGATCGAGCAGGCCCTCCACGACCTGCACGACGCAGGCACTGACCTCATCACCATCACCCAATACCTGCGCCCTTCACCTCGCCACCACCCCATAGACCGTTGGGTCAAGCCTGAGGAGTTCCTCCGGTGGTCCGACCTGGCCGAGGAGATCGGTTTCAAGGGCGTCATGAGCGGGCCCCTGGTGCGCTCGTCGTACCGGGCGGGCCGATTGTGGGCCCAGGCCATGAGTCGCTGGGGGCGGCCCGTGCCGCCTCAGCTGTCCCACCTCACTGCAGCTGCTGCAAGTCCGGCCCGCCAGGAGGCCGCCTCCGTCCTGCAGCGCCGACTCACCGACCTCTCGTGAAGGTAGTCTGACCACCATGGCCCGCAAGAAATCCGATCAGTCGACCAAGCCCAAGAAGCCCAGCCGTTTCAAGCAGTTCTCGCAGATCCGTCAGGTATACACGGCCGCGCGAGGCATGGACCCGATGATCGGCTGGTGGATGGCGCTGGCCTCTCTTGGCACGCTCATCGTGATGGTCGTCATCGGCATCCTCCTCAACCGGTGGGTCTACTTCCTGATTCTGGGCCTCCCCCTCGCGGCCATGGCTGCGTCTCTCGTGCTGAGCATCCGGGCCAAGAACGCGGCGTACAAGTCGATCGAGGGACAGCCTGGAGCCGCTGGTGCGGCTCTGAGCTCCTTGCGTAAGGGCTGGTACTTCGAGCAGCAGCCCGTTGCGGCCGAGGCAGCCCGGGCCGGCGACATGTCCTCGACGGCCATGGTGTTCCGTGCCACCGGACGCCCGGGTGTGGTGCTCGTCGTTGAGGGTCCTGTGGCGCGAGCGACCAAGCTGGCCGAGATGGAACGCAAGAAGATCAGCCGGATCGCCGGGCCGACCGTCCCCGTGACGGTGATCCGCGTCGGCGAGGGTGGCGGCAAGGACGAGGTGTCGATCCGCAAGGTGGCGAACAAGATCCAGCGGATGAAGCCGGTACTCACCAAGCAAGAGGTCGCGGCGATCAACAAGAGGCTCAAAGCAATGGGCGGTATGCGGCCTCCTCTTCCGGCTGGCGTCGACCCCAACCGGGTCCGTATGGACCGCAAGGCGATGCGCGGCCGCTGACCAGTTTTGTCTGTGGTCAGATTCGGACCAGGACCGTGCCGGCGAGCTTGTCGTGGAAGCCGCGGCTATCACGGTCCCAGATCACTGCTGGGATGACCAGCGCCAACAAAGTCGTACGAACCAGCGCGGCCAACGGCCCGGCACCGGCCCCTCCAAGTCGAACAACGCGAAGACCGAGCAGACGATGTCCGAGGGTGGATCCCAGCGTTCCAACCAGGAGCAGGTTCATCACCACGAAAACCGCAAGTGGCCTGAAGGAGCTAAGTCCACCGACACCAAGTCGGTAGCCCAGGAACCCGATGGCGATGACGTTGCTGACAGCCCAGTCCACGAGGATTGCCACTGCCCTCCGCCCGAGTCGTGCCACCGAGCCCGGACCACGATCCGGCATACCAAGTCTGCGTCCCGGGTAGTCGTCGGGATCCCCGCCAACAGCGCCAGGGCCCTCGAGCCAGGAGGCAACGTCCTTGCGATCCACCACGAGACACAGGCTACGGCGCTTGGGGCCCCGGCGTAACACCGGTGAAACATACGGGTCACGGCGCAGAAATCCCATCCCGCTAGGGTCAGTCCCGATGCAGCACCGGCCTGGTCGCGACGCGCCCGGGCCCCACCACAGGAGGTTGGATGTTCAGCAAGCCTGAAGAGGTCCTCACGTTCATCAAGGACGAGGGAGTCAAGTTCGTCGATGTTCGCTTTTGCGACCTGCCCGGCGTCATGCAGCACTTCAACGTGCCAGCCGCCTCGCTGACCTTGGACTTCTTCACCGAAGGCCAGATGTTCGACGGATCCTCGATCCGCGGCTTCCAAGCCATCCACGAGTCCGATATGAAACTCGTCCCGGATCCGAAGAGCGCCTATCTTGACCCGTTCCGCAAACAGAAGACCCTGATCATGAACTTCTCGATCGTGGACCCGTTCACGGATGAGCCGTATAGCCGCGACCCGCGCAACATCGCCTCCAAGGCCGAGGCGTACCTGAAGTCGACCGGGATCGCCGACGAGGCCTTCTTCGGCGCCGAGGCCGAGTTCTACATCTTCGACGACGTGCGATTCGAGACGAAGCAGAACGCGTCGTACTACTACATCGACTCCATCGAGGCTGCCTGGAACACCGGCCGGGTCGAGGAGGGCGGCAACCAGGGCTACAAGACCCGGGTCAAGGGCGGCTACTTCCCGGTCCCGCCGGTCGACCATTTCGCTGACATGCGCGACGAGATGTGCCTGAAGCTGGCCGATGTCGGTCTCAGC
>JBBRZV010000047.1:0-23987 GCA_038236365.1 Actinomycetales bacterium
ATGCTCCTGTGGTTGTTTGTTTCGTCGCGGTCAGGTCGTCTCCCGAAGGACCCGGTGGCTTGGGCGATCATCTGGTCGCGTTTCTCCATTGGTTGTTCCTGGCGACCGCGTCTGATCGCGATCGGATACCTCTTACAGGCGTTGTCACCGGGTCTGCGTGGACAAGGACCCGGGTCTCGTTGCCGAATCGTGATGGCCGGTTGGCTTGGACGAGCTTGTCCAGCTCGGCTGGGTGGCTCCCCTGATCGATGTCCAACGCGCATAACGGCCGTCCGCACGCATCAGCGGGAGATCCCGTGGTCGGTGCCGCTGCGGTGCAGGTCGTGATGGTGTTCGTGCTCGTGGCTTGGTCTGGGCGCGTTTCGGGCTGCCCAGTCGGCTTGGGCGCGTGCGTCCTTGGCGTGTTCGTGGTCGCGCACGCAGGTGTCTTGTTCGGTCTGCAGGCGCCCGGGCGGGAGGGTTCGGATGGCGGGTTCGCGACCTAGTGCGCTGATGCGGTCTTGGGTCTGGTTGAGCTGGCGGGTGAGCTTGTTCAGGTTGTTTTCGGCTGCGGCGAGTTGCCGGGCGGGCCGGTCGGTGTAAGCGAGGTAGCCCAGGCCAAGCTCGTCAAAGTGGTGGGCGCGGGCGTCCTCGGCTGCGGTGCGCGCCTCCTTGGCTTCTCGTACTTGCTGGTCTGCGACCTCGACGGTGTGACCGGTCGCCTCGAGTTCTGGGTGCGCTTGGTCGGCGGCGTGCTCGGCGTACCGACCGATCGCCGAATGCAGCGCACTGGTCCCGTTGTAGGGCATCCGGGCGGCCAGCTGGACGGGGTCGAGCAGCGCGTGCACGGACAAGCCCGTGACGTCGGTCAGGATGGGCTGCCAGCTTCGGGCCCAGCTGGTGAGGTTCGCCCGGGCGGCATTGACCTGCGCCCGGCCGCGACTGAAGCGTCCGGTGCCTGCCCGGATCGTTTCGGCAGCCTGGGCCGCGTTCGGGTAGGCCCGGTCCCAGCCGTCGCGCAGGTTCCGGGTCAGGTCGCTGGTCGCGGTGGTGATGGCGGCCTGGGTCCCCCTGAGCCGGAAACGCGCGGCCTCGGAGTCCACCCGTGCCTGTTGTTCGGTGGCGCGCAGTTGGTCGATCTGTGGGTCGGACTGGGCGCGGGCCGGGACGATGAGGGCTAGCTCGTCGCGAATCGACCTCCCTTGCGCGATGTGTGCGGTGAGGTCGGCCTGCAAGGTCCACGCCGCCCGCAGGTCGCCCAGGACGGCCTCCAGTGGCCGCCCGGTCGCATAGGTCGCGGCCTCGGCAGCGGCCAGAGCGGCGGCGTGGGCGGGTCCGAGGTCGGCCCGGTCGCGAGAGAACGTACTGATCCACTGGGCGCGGGCGTCCTCGACGTTGCCGGCGACCAGGTGGGCGATGTTGGTTTCGCGGCCGCGGGTCATCGCGACGTACGTGCCGGCGGCGCCGGTGTGCTCGCCCACGAGCAGGTGCGCGTGAGCGACGGTGTGGCCTTGGGCGCCATAGACGGTGGTCGCATAGGCCAACTCCAGATGGTCGTGGACATAGCCGGCGGGCAAGAAGCGTTCACCGCGACGGCCACCACCGTCAAGGGCCAGGGTGCCGTCAGGCGCGATCCCGGTGACGGTGAAGGTGTCGCGGTTGGCCACGTCCAAGGCGGGTTCGTTGCGGCGGGTGGCGACCCGGTCACCGACCCCGATCCGTTCCCCGGCCGCGGTGGTGACCGCAGCGGTGTCCTGGACCCGGCCGGTCGCGACGAGTTGGTCGCGGATGGTGCCGTTCAGGGCGGCGACCTGTTCGCGGGTGTCGGCGATCACCAGCACCGGTCCGGCAGAGGCCTCAGCCCGTGGTTGGGCGCCGATGAGGGCCAGGGTGCGGGTGCGTTCGGCCTCACTGGGGTGCAGGCGGATCCCTCCCCTGGCCAGCAGGGTGTCGAACACGGCGCCGGGGTGTCGGCTGGTGCGCATGGCCAGGCTCAGCTCGCCGTAGTCGGGGTCGGCGAACCGGTGCACGGCCTCCAGGGCCAGGGCGGATTGCGGGTTGGCCCAGCGGGCGGCCAGATCCAGGACGCCTCCGCGGCCGACCGCGGGCAGCTGGTGTCGGTCGCCGACCAGCGCGAGCCGGGTGTGGTGCTGGTCGGCGATGACCAGCAGGGCCCGGGCGGTGTCCTGGTCGAGCATCCCGGCCTCATCCACCAGCAGCAGGTCGCCGGGCCGCAGGACCGCGCCTGGTGCCGGGCCCGGGTACGTCGCGCCGGTGCGTGGGTCGCTTTGGCCTGGCCGCAGCCGTGTCCAGGTGCCGTGGGTGTCCCACCGGTAGCCGTGCTGGTGGGCCAGCCAGGCCGCCGAGTATGCCGTGGCGCCGGTTTGGTCTGCGGCGACCCGGGCGGCCTTCAGCGTCGGGGTCACCACCATCAGCGCATGCCCGCCTCGTTCCAGCAGCTGCCGGGTCGCGGCCAACGTGCTGGTTTTCCCCGCCCCCGCGGCGCCCTCGACCAGGATCAGAGGGCCGGTCCCAGCCAACGCGGCGGCCACCGCCTGCTGGGCGCCATCCAGCTCCTGGGCTGCTTGGATCCCACCGGCCACCTGTGGGGCAGAACTGGCGGGACCGGCCGGTGTGTGCGCGGCGCGGGCGGCCAGCCGGGTCGTGATCTCGCCCTCAACGGCCAAGACCTGCGGCGAGGTCAGCGCCCGGAGGTGTTCGGGCACGGCGCGAGGCGTCCCGTCACGGTCGACCACCAGCGGGACACAGGCCACCAGCGTCCGTGCGGTGAGGTCCTCAGCCAGCTCAAGGCGCACCGCGGCGGTCGCGACCAGCCCGGTGCGAGCGATCAGCTGCTCGACCTCACCGCGAATATCGGCGCCGTTCCAGGCCGAGCGGCGCGCCCCCAACCGGGACAGGATCGTCTGTACGGCTGCGCTGCGATCCAGCGCGCCCACCCGCGGCCCGGCATCCGCAACGACCCTCGAGTTTGTCGAGCCCATCTGCGGGTCGCGGTAGCCGAGCCCGTACAGCTCCTGGACCCAGGCCGCGCTCAGCTCGGCTCCGTCTTTGGGGATCACCTTGTCCGGGCGCGCTTGCGCCCAGGCCCGCGCATCCCAGGACTGGCGCAGCTTTGGGCCTGGCTCGGCGCCAGGGTTGCTGGCCCGCCAGTCGGCTTCGTAGCGGTCTATGTTTCGTCCGATCTGCGCAGCCCGGGCGCTGAACGGGCCGGTGAACGACGCGAGCTCGACGATCTCACCGGAGCCCGGATCAACATGGAACCCGTGGGAGGCCAGGGCTGCCCGAAAGTCGGGGTCGGTCAGCACCGCGCCGTGACCGATGCCATTGATCGCATCGAGGCTGTCGCGGACCCCGACGGTGTGCAGTCCCCGCCACTTGCCTTCGGCGAAGACCCGGGCGTTGACCTGCAGGTGCAGGTGCCGGTGTGGGTCGCCCGCACGGGAGGTGTAGTGAGCCACCGTGACTGCTTCGAGCTCCTGGACCGGTACCTGGACCTGTCGCCCCCGTGGACCGACCCGGGTGGTTGAGTGCTGGGCCAGCCATCCGATGATTTGCACCGCGGCCCGGTCCTGCGCGCCGTCGTAGGCCTGCGCGATGTCTGGGTGCAGTGCGGCCGCCAGCGACCAGCTCTTCGGACCGTTGACCACGACCTCCACGAACCGCACCGAAGCGGCGTCGGTGCGCACCCTGCCCTTGGGCGCACCCGTGGCCGGGTCGTACCCGCCGACCCACGCCTCGTAGCCGTCCCCGGTCAGCGTTCCCCCAGAGCGCACCCCAGCCTCAGGAGAGGCGACGTACCGCTGCGCGATACCGGTGCCCTCGGCCAGGTAGTAGTCATCCACGCGGCCGCGATCGGCCTCGACATAGCTGCGCGCAGCAGCCGGCGAACCGCGATAGACCTTCAATCCGCCATGCATTTCCAACACCAACCAACAATCACCGGCAAGAACATTTTTGGGCCGCCTGAAAGGCGACCCGACCTACCAACATTGGTAGCATGCGTGCCGCTATTTGGTAAAGAGTTGGGAATGCCTATTGCGCGTTGAAAGTCGTTGGAAGCGATATTCTTAAGTGTTGGGGGCGACATTCTTTCGTGAAGTCCGCGCATCTGTCGGTGATGACGTCTTGTTCCATCGGTGAGGCACCTTGACTTTGGAGTTGACGACAGCGCGAGACTTTGGTCGACGGTTCGAAGGCGGCCCAGCTGGACGGGATCCGAGCGTTTGATCGTCATCTTGCAAGTCCCCCTTGCGTTGTCTGGCAAGGGGGACTAGCATAGAGTTGTGACCAAGCCGCAGAAACGAAACCAGATAGTGAGCACGCTCCGCTCAAACGGATGCACATCACTGCGCAACGTAGGCGGACACGAAATCTGGGGATGTCCCTGCGGCCAGCACTCGGCACCGTTGCCCAACCACCGCGAGGTAACCGCCGGAGTAGTCCGCAGCATCAGCAAGCAGATGGCCTGCCTACCGAAGGGATGGTTGCAATGAGTACCTACATCGCCACAGCAACCCGCGAGGGTCGCTGGTGGGTGATCGACGTCGAGGGTGTCGGCGTCACCCAGTCACGCACCCTTGCCGAAGCCCGCACCTGGGCTCAAGGCCTCATCGAGGCTGTCACAGGCCAGGCCGCCGCAGACGTGGTCGTTACCCCATCGCTTCCTGACGGCACGATTGACCGGGTCCGGCAGGCGCAGGAAGTCGCTGCTCGAGCAGAGGCGGACCTCCGCGGTGCAGCTGCTGAGATCCGCGAAGCCACTCGAGACTTGCAGCGGCTGGGAATCTCGCAGCAGGATGCGGCCGCGATCCTCGGTGTCTCACGTCAGCGCGTGGCCCAGTTGCTCAAGGTCTGAGCCTTGGGCACGCCGCAGCAGGGGCGTTCTGAGGATCCCCAAGTGTTGCGCCGTGGCGAGTGAGTTCCTTGGTGCGGTCTCCGCAGCCTGGGCTCACCGACGCGTTGCAAAGCCACCCGTCCGGCAGTGGGGACCCGCGCCTTTGGAACCCCACGCCCTGATGTGGTCGAGCCGTTCGGAACGTCTGCTTTTGGCGGAGCGAAGAGGGCGGGTCTTCGGGTCCACTTAGGATCCTTATCGAACGCGCGGAATGCGCCATGAGAATGAATCCCGGTAGACATCGAACGACAACCGGGGATCAGTGAGCGGCCTCGACCGGTGACCGTACGGTCACCGCAAGCGGACAGGTGGATCGGGCTACGGGACCGTCGAAGTTGTCATGAGCAGCGGCCCCGCGCTCCGTGGTGTCAACGCCGACCGAAAATTCAGTCGGCAGCGACACGTGGACTGATCGTTCGGCGGGACGCGCAACTCTGTCCGTGGCCACGATATGGATGCGTTCGACGCGGTTGTCAACGTTGCAGCCGCTCAACGGTCTGCTGGACCAGTGCGACACGGTCGCCCAGTGAGGCGGCCGGCACTTCGGCGAGCTTGAACCCGACGTCGCGATAGGTCTGCCGGTGAAGTTGCTCGAAGGTGAGGGAGTCCTCGAAACTGATCTGCCGAGCCGGGGTCGCCTGGATCGAGCCCTGGTTGCGTAGGAAGAACACTGTCTCCGCGTACACGTTGTCTCTCACGACGCGCTCGACTTCGTCCTCCAGAAGCCTCGACCGGGGACAACCCAGGTGCCGACTCAGGGCCAGAGTGCACACCGGTGAGCGGTCAAAGAAGATCGCCGAGTTTTCTTCAGTCGCCCGGGCAAGGGCTTGGCGCTGCCGCTGAAGTCTCACAATCTTGTCGATGAAGTATCGGTCATGCCACGGTTCCCTGTGACCATGTGCATTTTCGAGAGCGATGACGTCGGTTGCGGCCTCCTCGACGACGGCTGCACCGCCCAACTCCAACAGGCGCAGAACGGCTGTCTTTCCAGCCCCTGGGGTACCGGTGAGGATGTATCTGATCATCGCTTACTCCTTGGACGCGTACGGGATGGCACAGCGGGACGAGCAGGTGGGGACGAGCAGGTGGGGACGAGCAGGTGGGGACGAGCAGGTGGGGATGGGCAGGCGGGCGGCAGGCCGGACCCGAAAGTTGGCGGATGCGCTTGACCAGGCATGGCGGCGCTGACATTGGAAGCGGACTGCCAGTGGCTCAATCGTCGAGAGCGGCTTGCTCAATCGGCGATGGCTTGCGTCTCAGCTTAGATCTGCCACTGCCTCGGGATCTGGCTCGCGGCGTGGTGCCGCTCGCAGATCCGTCAACTGCGCATCAAACGCGTACTATCCGCGCCCCCCCAACGCATCTCCGAGAGCATTCTGAAGCTGAGAATGCTCTCGGAGATGCGTTACCCAGCCTCGCCCATTGAGCGGACGCGGGATGTTGGCGGCGTGGGCACGCTCGACGAACGGTGCCCACAGCAGAGGGCCGGTGAACGCGGCCTCAACGTTAGCCAGCAGTCCGTCGATTGCGACCTGGTCTCCACCGTCGGTGCGGAGCTTGGCCATCAGCCGCTCCAGCGCGTGGCGCAGGTGCCACTCGCACAGGTACAGCTCCGCGTCGGGGAAGCGACTGCGAACTGCGTTGGTCAGGCCGCTGTCGTTGTCGCAGACGACCCGCGGCGGTGGCCCGTCCAGAGCGTCGAGAAAGGTCTCCCAGTCGGCCTGGGATTTGCTGGTAAACGCTTCCAGCCGCCACACCTTGGGCCGTCCGTCTTCGTAGCCCATCGCGCAGAACACGCGAAAGGCGATGCGGTGACGCCCCGTTTCCGGGTCACGCACCTTGAACGGCACGTCGTCCAGGAGCAACGAGCCGCTGGTCGGCCATGCGCGTGGGCGGAACGCTTCGAAGAGGACCGGTGCGAACACCTCGGCCCAGTCCATCACCAAAGACCCATGCCGGGTGGAGTGCACTTCCCCTGTGCTCGGGTCGACCCGTAGTCGCTGGGCCCGTTCCCGTGCCACGAGCGCCGCCTCGCGATAGGTCGTACCGGCCCCGAGGGCTACCAACGCCTCCGCGATCCCGCGAGCGACGAACTGGTACTTCTTCGCCGCGTGCGGCCCCTCATGGAAGGCGACATCACGCTCGCACCGCTGGCACGCGTCCTCCCAGGACTCCTCCCGTGGCAGGACTTCGGTGAAGCGATGTGGACGATCGCCATTGGCCGGTATGCACTTGTAGTACTGCCGCCGATGCCCAGCCGCGCCGTAGTGGCCATCGAACCGCACCCGCGACCCAACGTGCTCGGCCCTCGGACAGCCGATCTCGGCCAAACTCCAACTCTTGCCTATGGACGCCACCTGGCGAACGTAACCGGACCCTCGGACAGTTCATCCAACGCATCTTCGAGAGCATTCTCAGCTTCAGAATGCTCTCGAAGATGCGTTGGGGGTCCGCGCCTAGATCCGGACGTTTGCCGGTCCCGAGGTCCATGCATGGTTATTCATCAATTCAGATGTTGTGAAAGGTGCCTGTCTCCCGCGAATGGGGTCATTCGGCTGGGGCCGTGCGCTCCGGCAGGCCGGAAGACGCGCAACTCATCGAGGTGCCGAACGATCGGGTTCGTCGAGCAGGTCGCTCACAATCGTACAAAGCAGGTCTTCGAAATCTTCCGCTGCCGCGTCCCGCATGAGCCGACTGCCGTCGGTCTCGTCGTGTTCACAGGCGTCTCGGGTCGCAGTATCGGGCCAGCGGGCGTAAGCCAGCCACGTGCCGTCGGAGCATTGATGCAGACGCGACCCGTAGCTGCCGCAGGAGCGCCGGATCGATCGTGTGACCCGCTCCCAGCCGTCGACGAACTGATCTTCCATGCCGGGTTTGAGACGCCACCGATACACCGCCGCGAACATTACCGAATTCTAACCAGCCGCATGCCGCAAACCGAACCTAATGGCGACGTCACGACGTTCAAATAGGGCGTTGGTGACTGGCCTTCGCCGTCGCAGATGACGATCCCACCGCCAGCAGGACGGTGCGCCCGTGGCTGCGGGCACGCATGAGGCAAGATCGGGTCCGTGACCTTTGATCGGCTCCACCACATGCAGTTGGCTATGCCTCCGGGTGAGGAGCAGGCCGCTCGAGCTTTCTTCGTCGGCATCCTCGGCATGGTCGAGGTCGACAAGCCGCCCGTTCTGGCGGCACGTGGCGGCGGCTGGTTCCGTGCGGGTTGCGTTGAGCTGCACCTCGGCATTGAGGACGACTTCCGGCCATCTCGCAAAGGGCACCCAGGCATCCTCGTCACTGACTTGGACGACGTGGTGCAGCGGCTGAGTGAAGCCGGCCAGGACGTTCGCTGGGACGCAGACTTTCCCGGCTTCCGGCGTGTCTACGCCCACGATCCGTTCGGCAACCGTCTCGAATTTCTCCAACTGGCATCTCAGTAGCCGATCCGTCACCGATCGTCCACCGAGGCTGCTGAGAAGATCAGCGCCTTGGACCCTTTCCTCGAGGAGTTTGTGGAGGCGGTCAACCACTGGCTGAGTTGAGCGACATCGCACTACGTCGACGGTCACTGTGCCGCGGCCTTCCGTATGGTGTGGACCATAAGTTTCCTACGAACGGTGAGCCTGGTCGGGGAGTTGGTGACTCTGGAGCCGTTGTCTCAGGCGCACCACGATGACCTTGTCGAAGCGGCCCGCGACGGCGACCTCTGGGACCTCTGGTACACCTCGATCCCTCGCCCGGAGGGCATGCGCGCCGAGATCGACCGGCGGGTTGGCCTCAGGGAGGCGGGCACGATGTTGCCGTTCACGGCCAGGCGAAACGACACCGGCCGGATTATCGGGATGACGACCTACACGAACATCGACGTAGCCAATCGGCGAGTAGAGATCGGGTCGACCTGGAACGCCCAGTCCGCGCAGCGCACTGGCACCAACACGGAGAGCAAACTGCTCCTGTTGACCCATGCCTTCGTCGAGTTGCAGTGCATCGCCGTGGAGTTCCGCACACACTGGAGCAACCACCAGTCCCGCGCGGCGATCGCACGCTTGGGCGCAAAGCAGGATGGTGTTCTGCGTAACCACAAAATCATGGGCGACGGTTCGCTGCGTGACACGGTCGTTTTCTCGGTCATCGCATCCGAGTGGCCCGGAGTCCGCAACGAACTCCGTCGCCGACTGGCGGTCCAGCGCTGAGAATCCGCTCTCCAGGCCGAGCGAACCATGCATCTCACTGATGGTCACGAAAGAATGCTGCCGATCGTTGCCTAATCCGACGGATCTCGTGACCGCAAGCGGAACGCTGACCGACGCGTCGAAACGCTTCGAGTTGGACGTCAACGGTCAGGTCTTCGTGAGCCGCAAGAGGATCGCCATCGGTACATCAAAGCGCACCATCCGCGCCGAATCCGGTTGTTGATAGTGGTTCCTCGGTCCTGTAGCGAAGACCGATGGCGCCTCCCGGCTATGCGTAGGGTGCCCTCATGCACACCGACGACATCGCGAGACTTCTCCTTGGGACATTCGTCCGGCCTGCTGAGGAGACCGGCACCGGGCGGCCACGCGTGGAGGCGGTCTACGGCTACTTGGTCCGGCACGATCACGGACTGGTGCTGCTCGATACAGGGCTGGGGGAAGGCGACCCAGAAACAGAGGCTTGGTATCGACCACAACGCGTCCCGTTGCGGCGGGCGCTGGGCTCACGCGGCGTTGACCTGGCCCAGATCGACCTGGTGGTGAACTGCCATCTGCACTTCGATCACTGCGGCGGCAACCCACTTCTGGCCGGGACTCCCGTCGTATGTCAGCGACAGGAACTCGCAGCGGCCCAGGCGGGCGACTACACCATGGAACACCTCGTGGACCATCCTGGCATCCGGTACGAATTGCTGGACGGTGAAGCGGAGATCTGGCCCGGCGTCCACGTGATCCCTACCCCTGGCCATGTCGACGGCCACCAGTCGCTGGTCGTGGAGTGCGACGACGGCTCGGTAGTGCTTGCAGGCCAATCGCACGACACCGCGTCCGCATGGAGCGCAGATGCCCTCGCCGCATTCGCAGTCAAGCTCGGCCACACCGAACCACTACCGAAGGCACCGGTCTGGATGACACGACTGTTGGCGTTCGACCCGAAACGGGTCCTCTTCGCCCACGACGCCGCAGAATGGGTACCAAGGTAGGAACGAGATGATTCATTTCCGTGGAGTCTCCACAGCGGTCTGACACGTCCTCGCCGTTCGGGATGTCTATCCGCGCCAAAAGAGGACGTTGCGATGGAGGTCGGGTCATCCACACCAAACCAGCTCAATTTCAGCTCCAGGCTTGATCTCCATCAAACCCCGTACGCGACAGTTTCCTCCCTTGTACGCTGCGCACGTGATGTCGCCCCGGTCCCTCGTCCTTGCCCTCTGCGCAGCCGTCGCCCTCACCGGATGCGGCAGCTCCCAGTCCACGTCCTCGGCAAGATCTTCGGCAGCGGCTGCCGCCCCGACCCCGGTCGTTCTCACGCTCGCGAAGGCGAAAATTCTCGCGGCCGCAGCCGTGCTCACGGATGCTGACCTGCCCGGCTACGCGACAAACGCGCAGACGCATAAGGCCAGCAACGACGAGCTGGACGCGAAGATGGCCACCTGCCTGGGCGTCACCGCCCCCACCTACCTCACCCGTAACTTCGGCACGGCCTTTTCTAAAGGTGACCTCGAAATCGACTCCTCAGCCGACGTCGCGACCTCCACCGCCGACGCCATGAAGCAACTCGCGGACATGACGGGCAGCAAGGCACCTGACTGCCTCAAATCCCAGCTGACAGCCGCTCTGGCCAGCTCGGGGTTCACGGTCACCTCCTTCTCGGCCCAGCATCCCTCAGTGACGATTCCCGGCAGCGACGCCGCCTTCATCTACACGATCGCGTTGACCGGCACCGTCCAGGGACGCAACGTCGAGCTCGACGGATTCAGCGCCGGATCGCTCGTGGGGCAGGTCGAGGTGGGCCTGTCGGTATTCGCCCCGTCGGCCACAACGTTCACGCTCGAGCAGACGACCGCGCTGCTGACCAAGGCAACCGAACGGACCAAGGCCGCGTCAACATCAACACAGACCCTCGCCTCGCCTAATCCCAGCACACCCTCTGCCTCGACCGCCTCAGCCATTGACCAAGAGCTGACGGTGATCCGCGTTCCGAAGTACAGCTACACCGCTCTGCCCCCTGAGCTGAAACCGATGACCGATGGACTGGATGCGACGGGAATGGTCACCTCGGTCGTGGGACGAGGGATCACAGACGGTTCGGGCGCTCGCATCGCGGCAATCGTGCTCATGCAGTACAACCCCAAGCTCACGGCACTCATAGATAAGAAGCCAGTCAGCCAGGTGTTGGCCGGCGGGGTCAAGGGCGCCCAAGGGTTCACACCCGGCAAGACGACCGTCACGGACCATGTGCTCTCCGGCAACCAGGTGCGCCTGGTCCAAAGCGCATCGACGTCCTTGGCCATGGTTTACCTACATGGCGGCGAACTTATTGAGGTCATCGGCCCGACCCCGGAGCCGGTGCTCAGCTTCACGCGCGCCTACCTCCTGGCCAGAGCCAACCGGTAACCGCGCTCTGACGCTGCCACCGGCTAGAGAACCTCAGCAGGAAGCCCCGACGTAGGGGCGCCGGCAACGACTGCTAGCTGCTCCTTGCGAGCGCGGCTCCCTGAAGTCGTCTTGCTCCACGGAAACGTCCTCAACTCGACATGCAATGAGAGTGAGTCGAGTCCCGATAACCGAACGGTCACCGCATCAGCCCACCGGGCCAACAGGCGATTCGTCGTGACCGTCCCGCAGGGGATCGCGATCGAAGCGCGGGATTCGCCAGTTGCACAATCTACCTATCGGCGCCATGTGAGGACGGTGACTCTCGAGGTGTCCTCGAGTCCGATGCCAGGACCAATGACGAAATGGTCTGAGGAAGTATGGCCAGGTGACCGGCAGGGCGGCACACTTACCGCATGAGTGACGAGCCGAAGAAGACCGAGAGCGAAGAGCCACCTGACGGCGGCGACGAGTGGATGAAGCAGCGCGAGATTCGCAAGAACTACACCCCCGACAAGTCGGGCCACAGAAACCGAGAACGCGACGAGGAAAGCGACGAGTAAGAGCTGAGTTCGCGTGGCTGAGCAGGGAACCACATATGCAGCGTTCATCGAGAACCAGGGACGCGCTGAGTACGAGCGTCGCACAGTTCTAGACGCGCGTGGCCTTGGCATCGTCACGACGAATGGTGCGTTCACAACGCTGATTTTCGGCATCCTGGTAGTGCTCAAAGGCAAGGACTTTACGCTTGGCCTCCCAGCTGAGGTGGCGCTTATCGTGGCCCTAACCTGTCTCATTCTCTCGGCTGGCGCTGGTGTCTATGCGACTCAGCTCGTCAAGTACAGCGTTCCTGACTACGACACTCTTCGCGCAATGCTCAAGGCCGACCATTGGAAGGACAGTGAAGTCACAGCCCGATACTTCTGTGCTTCAGCCACCATCAGAACGATCGAATCTCTGGGTGAGGGAAGCGATAGGAAGGCGGGGCGCATCGTTGCGGCTGTATATCTCCAACTTGCGGGATTCGCCGCCCTTGCCGCCAGCGTCGCCATCGATCTTCTTTCTGGTTGACAACACGGCTGGCCGTGATCAGTTGCTCGCCCTACAACGGCAGATCCCATGCTTGAGCACCTGGTTCGCCTACAGGTCGCCCTTCGGTGGAAGTTCCCCTGAGACTGATGCTCGATCCACAGGCGGTGGAAGGAGGCCGATCGAGCGGACTGTCGACCTTCTCTGCCGAGTCCGGGACCGGCAGGCTCTGAGGAATGCCCGGTTGATCGACCTACCCATCCAGCGGCGGGTTCCGCCCAGACTCCTGCAGTGCACCCGAGAGCGTCAGCATGGGCGCCGACACGCGGCGCATTGCATGGTTGACGAGAACACATACTCGGTATACCGTCACGGTTTGCAGGGGTAAATACGCAGTATCAAGGGGAATAGAGGGGGCTCGGATGTCGATCCGACGGGGTTTGTTGGCGCTACTGGCGCAGGAGCCGATGTATGGCGCGCAGCTGCGTAGCGAGTTCGAGTCACGCACCGGCGGCACCTGGCCGCTGAACGTCGGGCAGGTGTATACGACACTGTCCCGGCTGGAGCGTGACGGACTGGTCGAGGGCGCCGGTGGGGCGGATACTGAGGGCCGGATCGCCTATCGGCTGACCGACCAGGGCCGGACCGAGGTCACTCGCTGGTGGGCCGCCCCAGTGGACCGTGGCGACACCCCCCGAGATGAGCTCGTCATCAAGCTGGCCCTTGCCGTCACTGTGCCGGGCGTCGACATCCAGCAGATGGTCCAGACGCAGCGGACCGCCACATTGCGCCACCTCCAGGACCTCACCAAGCTCAAACGGGCGACTTCCGACCAGGCCGATGGCCGCAACGAGCTTGCCTGGCTGCTGGTCCTGGACAACCTCGTGTATGCCGCGGAGGCCGAGATCCGCTGGCTCGACCACGTCGAGACCCGGCTCGCACGGGAGCGGACGCGCGCTCCCGAGACGCGCACCCGCGATACGGCATCGTCAAAGGCTGGACAGGCAACCGAAGGCGCGTCGCGATGACTTCCAGCCCGATCCTTTTGCTGGACAACGTTTCTCGAGTCCACGGTCTGGGCGAGGCGGCTGTGCGAGCGCTGGATGGTGTGACCCTGAGCGTGCATGCCGGTGAGCTGGTCGCGGTGATGGGTCCGAGCGGCTCCGGCAAGTCGACCCTGCTCAACCTCGCCGGAGGGCTGGACCAACCGACCAGCGGCAAGGTGTTGGTCGAGGGCTCCGATGTGGGTGCCATGAGCCTGCACGACCTGGCCGCTCTGCGGCGGCGGTCATTGGGATTCGTCTTCCAGGATTTCAACCTGATCCCTTCTCTGACCGCGGCGGAGAACGTGGCGCTGCCCCTCGAGCTGGACGGGGAGCGGGTCGGGAAGGCCCGACGGATCGCACTGGACTCCCTTGAAACGGTGGGGATCGCCGAGCTTGCGGATCGCTATCCCGAGCACATGTCGGGAGGTCAGCAGCAGCGCGTGGCCATCGCCCGAGCCCTGGTGGGCAATCGCCGGCTGGTGTTGGCCGACGAGCCGACCGGTGCGCTGGACTCCCAGACCGGCGAGGACGTGCTGCGCGTGCTTCGAGCGCGCTGCGACGCCGGGGTGGGCGGGCTGCTGGTGACCCACGAAGCCCGGCACGCGGCGTGGGCCGACCGTGTGGTGTTCCTGCGCGACGGTGTCGTCGTCGACAGCACCGGGACCGCGCCCAGCGCGGAGTCCCTCCTCGACGCCGCCGGGGCGGTCTGACGTGGCGTCGGGGGACGCCACAGTGGCATCGGAAGACGCCACGACAGACCGTCCCGGCGGACCACGTTCGACCGTCACCGCGAATCCCCCGGGCGGGTCACCTTCGGCCCGAGGCCGTTTCGCGCGCTGGCTGTCCGGCTGGCGGGTGACGATCCGGATCGCGCGACGCGACGCCCGACGCTACAAGTGGCGCAGCGCCCTGATCGTGGTGATGGTTGGGCTGCCCGTGCTGCTACTGACGGCCGGCATCACCCTGATGGCCACCAGCGACGTCAGCCTGGCCGAGTCAGTTCCTCGCGTCATGGGCTCCGCCCAGGCGCGGATCGGCAGCGGCGGGTCTCTCCGCACGATCCAGTCAGCCGATGGTCAAAACCTCGGCAGCAAGGCGAACAGCGACGGAAGCCCGGGCGGGATCGCCGCGCTCGCCGTCCCCGGGTTCGCGCCGGACTCGAGCTGGACGACCAGCAAGGTGCGGAAGCTCACCGGCGGCCGCGTGATCCAGACGCTCGACTCCTGGATGCGGGTCACCCTGGGCGACCGTCGGCCGAGGATGCCTGTCCTCGGCATCGACGCCCGCGACCCACTGGCCCGCGGCATGACCGAGCTTGTCTCCGGCCGATGGGCGAGCACACCGTCCGAGATCGTCGTCACCAAGGCCGGTATCGCCAATGGCCTGCCCCAGAACGGAACGCTGACGACCACCGGTCCGGAAGGGAAGACGCGGCTGCTGACCGTGGTCGGCATTGCCACCGGGCAGACCGCCTTTGGTCAGCTGCCATTCCTGGTCGCGCTCCCGGACTTGGTGACGGGCCTTTCAGTAATGGACGGGTTCACGCCGGCCTTCCTCGTCGGGCGCACCGATCCGGTGACTTGGGCAGACGTGCGAGCGATGAACGACTACGGACTCCTGGTCCAGAGCCGCGCGGTCTTCCTGAACCCGCCGCCGGCGACCGAGCTAGATCCTCAGATTGCACAGAGGATCGGCTCGAACCAGCGGGGCAACGACCTGGTCCTGCTCATCGCCGCGGTCGGCCTCTTCATCGAGACCACGCTGCTCGCCGGCCCGGCCTTCGCCGTCAGCGCGGCCCGACAGCGCCGCTCCCTCGCGCTCGCCGCCTCTAACGGCGCAGAAGCCCGCCAGCTGCGGCGATACGTCCTCGGACAGGCCGTCGTCCTGGGGGTCGTGTCCGCGGCCGTCGCCGTGTTCGCCGGGGTGCTGCTGACGCTGGCCGGACTCACCTGGTGGAAAGCCGGCCACGCCGACTTCGCCACCGGCCCCTTCGAGGTCTCCTGGCCCCGCGTAGTCGGGGTGTTCATCAGCGCCGTCGTCGCGTCCGTCGTCGCCGCGCTGCTCCCGGCCAAAGGCATGGCGCGCCTCGACATCGTGTCCGTCCTCGCCGGTCGATCAGGCGACCGCAAAGTCCGTCGAGGTCTGCCAGCCATCGGTGTGGTGGTCATGGTCATCAGCGGGCTCGCGATCTTCTGGGGCGTCGCCTCCGGCAGCAAGGGGGGTATCGGCCTGCGCGAGTACCTTGTAGTCGGCGGCTCCGTCGGCCTCGTCCTCGGCTGCCTTATGGTGATCCCGGCGCTGCTGGCCGTGGTCGGCCGCCTGGGCACCCACCTCGCCCTGCCGCTGCGACTGGCCGCGAGGGATACGGCCCGGCAGCGGGGACGCTCGACACCTGCGGTTGCCGCGATCATGGCCGCGGTCGCCGTTCTCACCGCCCTGAGCATCGCCGAGGCCAGCTACGACCGGAAGAGGGAGAGCACCTACCAGCCCCAGGGCCCGATGGGTGCCGGAATCATCATGCTGTTAGGCGAGGACGCCAACGAGCAGGGCGTCCGCTCGGTGACTAAACGGTTCGCGCCTCAACTCGTTATGGAGCCGGTGGGACAAGTCGTCGACACCGCCGCCAACCCCAAGATCCGTAGCAAGGTTTCATGGGTCACCCCCGTACCGCGGACCTGCACAGAGGCCGAGGTCTGGGCGAGGCTCAATCCAGATGGTGGCGTTGGCTCTACGTCCTGCGAATCTCTCGTCAGCGCAGAATCCGGGGTGCAGGTCGGAAGCCTGTCCAGCCTCGCGGCGGTACTCCCCCTCTCGATGCCTCAGCGGGTGGTACTCCAGAGGGGCGGCGCCCTCATCACCGATGCCACGCTCGTTAGGGACGGTCGAGTCAGCTACATCGCCGGCACTGGCACTGGCACTGGCGATCAGTCCGGCTCGACCACGACCGCAAAGATCACCCAGCGGACCAGCCTCCCGGCGGTGGTGGTGAACCCGCAGATGTTGAGGGCGAACAGCCGCGGATTCTTCAGCGCCTGGATCCTTCCGGAGACGGCGACCAGGCTCGGCTGGCCTGTCCGGATCACGTCGCTAGACGTCAGCTCGCCCACCGGCACGATCTCGCCGGAAGAGGAGCGTGCTGTGGCCGACCGACTCGGCGACGAGTACACCCTCACGGTCGAACGGGGCTACCAGAACGAGTCGCGGCTGATCCTGCTCATCCTCTTCTCCGTCGCCGGATTGCTTGTGCTGATCGCCTCGCTCATCTCGACGGCTCTCTCGCTCGCGGAGTCCCAGAACGATATGGCGACCCTGGCCGCGGTCGGGGCGACCCGCCATACCCGCCGTGGCGTCGCCGGCGCACAGGCACTCGTGGTTGCAGCGTGCGGCTGCCTGCTCGGCGTCGCGATCGGCATGGTCCCCGGGATCGCCAGCACGTGGCCGCTCACGGTCAAGGCCATCACGGCGGGAGGGCAGACCGATATCGTAACGGGGCACACCGCACCGGTTATCGTGGTCCCCTGGCTGCCGCTTCTCGGCCTCGTCCTGCTGATACCGCTGCTTGCCGCTGGGCTGGCCTGGATCGCAGTCCGGCACCATCCCCAGATGACCCGCCGGCTGGCGTGATTTCATCTGCGACCACCAGGCGAGGGCGTCATCAAGTGCATCAAAAGCTCACTATCCGCGCCATTAGATCCGGTAGTTTCTTGTCGCCCCAGCGACGTTCTACCTTGGATAGACGATCACCGGTTACCGATCCGTTGCGACACAGCCGAAGGTGCTCAGCCCCGCCACCTGCGACAGCTCAATCTGTCTCGAGTGCCTTTCCTTACACGGTGATCGTTCACTGTCCTTGGGATAGAAACGATCAACGCGGGCGGCGCGGCATCCTCGGTTGGACGCGTCGGGATGGCCTGGGACAGGCGTAGTAGGTCATATCCATGACCTGGCGGACCTGATCGAGGGTGTCGTTGGCGATCTCGTTGGCGCGGGCGTTCCCGCGGGTCAGGACCGCGTGAAGGAGTCCGGGGTCGGCGCTCAATTCGATGCGACGCTTGCGCAGGGGACGGAAGTACTCGTTGACGGCCTCGACCACAACGGCCTTGAGGGCGCCGGCCCCGCGGTTGCCTATGGACTCAGCGAGGTCAACGGGGTCGGTATCGGTGCACAGGGCTGCCGTGAGCAGCAGACTTGCCACCTCGGGTCGACGTGAAGGGTCATAAGTGATCGTTCGGTCCGTATCGGTCTTGGCACGACGGATGAGACTGGCGGTCTCGTCCTCAGTGCACCGCAGGTCGATGGCATTGCCGCGGCTCTTGTTCATCTTGGCGCCGTCGGTACCCAGCAGGGCAGGTGCGTCGGTCAGCAAGGCGTCGGGTTCGCCGAACACGATCACGCCACCGCCTTAGCGCTCGTTGAAACGGCGCGCGATCAGCCGGGCGGACTCGACATGGGGCAGCTGGTCCCTTCCGACCGGGACGAGATTGCCGTGGCAGAACAGGATGTCGGCGGCCTGGTGGACCGGATAGGTCAGGAGCAACCCGCTCATGGCGCGTTCGCCGGGGCCTCAGCCTCGGCCTTCACCGTCGGGTTGCGACGCAGCTCGGCGACCGTGACCAGGCTCAGGAACGGCAACATCAGCTGGTTGAGCGCGGGCACCGCGCTATGCGCAAACACGGTCGAGGTTTCGGGGTCGATCCCAGCTGCGAGATAGTCCAACAGCAGTTCACGAACATTGCTTGTCAGGTCCCCGACCCGGTCACGGTCGGTGATCACCTGGTAGTCGGCGATGACGACGAAGACCTCCACCCCAGCGCGTTGAAGTCGAACGCGGTTCGCGAGGGTGCCGAAGTAGTGGCCCAGATGCAACGCGCCCGTGGGTCGGTCCCCGGTCAGGACCCGGAAGCGTTCGGGGTGCTCGGCGATCTGGTCTTCAAGATGCGCACTGCGCGCCGCTGACACGGCGAAGGAGTTTGCCGTGGTGGTCATCATGGTGCTCGCAGATGTTGATACGGGGAGCCGCCTCCGCTGTCGCGTCGTCAGATGTGGTGCACGCTGTCGAGCCGCCAGGGGGCAGCTCGAGACAGGGTCAGGTCAGGGCTGCCGAAAGGACAGCCACGACCAAGTATGCGAGACGAGTAACACGATTCGAACTATAGCGCGGCACCCGCAGACCGATCCGCCCATAGTGCTTCTTCTCAGAGGCTTGCATCCGCGGATGTACGGTCCGCCCTGGCGATCAATCGCAACGGGGACAGCCATGCGTACAGCGCCGCCAGGACTCCGAA
This sequence comes from Actinomycetales bacterium, assembly GCA_038236365.1. Lineage (GTDB taxonomy): Bacteria > Actinomycetota > Actinomycetes > Actinomycetales > Dermatophilaceae > UBA4719. The sequence continues at coordinate 18,824 of JBBRZV010000047.1, forward strand.
GCACACCATCGTGATGATCGCGGGGCGGACCCCGACCTGCTGAGCGATCGCTCCGCCCAGCAGCGCGCCGAATGTCCAGCCCACGCCCCACGACAGCATCCGGCCAGCGGTGTTGACGCGGCTCATGAGGTGCTCCGGGGTCACCTGTTGCCGGTAGTTGAGCGAGTTGATGAGGACCAGTTGGTAGGCCAAACCCCAGATCGTCATCGTGGCCGTGGCCGCCACCCAGTTCGTCGAGACGGCGACGAGCAGGCCCGCCAGCGCCGAGAACGGGATGGCGTTCAGGGTCAGGCGTGCGGCCGAGGTGCGTCGCAACAGCCGAGGGGTGATGAGGGAACCGAGAATGCCCCCAACCCCCCAAGCGCTGTAGATCAGTCCGAACCGCCAGCCGGACGTGCCGATGCCCAGAACGTGGTCCGTCCAGGGGACGACGAGCGCGATAAACCCGGCGCCCCCGATTGACTGGAGTGTTCCGACAAAGGTGTTGGACCGGACGCCGGCATGCCGCCATAGGAACCGCACGCCCTGGCCGATGTCGCCCAGGACCACGCGAGCCCGCAAGGGTGGACGACCCTCCCGGGGCACCGACATCGCCCGGCTAACCGACCTGATCGCCAGCGCCGACGCAAGGTAGCTCAGCGCGTCGATCACCAGGAGGTCCGCCGGTTGGAGCACGGCCAGCGCGACTCCCACCCCGGCTGGGAGAAGGAGGTCGAGCACGCCCCCAAAGCCCCAGACGGCGGCGTTCGCCTCACCGACTCGGTCGCGCCCGACCAGGACGGGCAGCGCCCCGAAGTTGGCACCGTCAAAGAAGGTGAAGATGGTCATCACGAGCAGCCCGGCCACGATGACGTGCGGCACGGTGAGCTTCCCCAGCCACCACGCCACTGGCACGGAACCGACGACGACGACGTTGAGCAGGTCCGCGGTCACCATGACGCGTTTGCGGTCCCAGCGGTCTGCCATGGCCCCGGCGAACAGACCGACGACGAGATAGGGCAGCGCATCCAGGGCAGTCGTCAGCGCGGTGAGTGCCGGTGACTGGCTCAGCCGGTAGACCAGGACCGGCATCGCCACAGCGGTGACGATCGAACCGGACAGCGAGGCGGCCCGGGCGAACCAGTACCGGCGGAAGTCCCTGTCGCCGGCCAACCGCCCGTTGACGGGGCCAGCTTGGGTCATCGTGTCACGATAGTGGAGGTGACGGTGGTGAGCAGTTCGTCGATGCCTGGTCGGGCGCCCATCTCGCACGCCAGGTGTGCCACGGGACGCCGGTAGGTGCTGTCAGTTACAACCCCTCCAGAGCGGGGGAATGAGCTTCGACTACGCGCCCGGCGCCAGCGGCGGCCACGGGTCGAGCGTTCGTCGGCTGGTCGGCGAACATTGGCATGATCACCAGTGGCACACCAGCGGCTCAACCTGATTCAGAGCACCGCCCAGCACGAGCGTGACGCAGCACGGATTCTCTTCTCCGGAAATACAAGGACCTGTCTGGTGAGTCAACTCGGGGGGTGGACGGCCGACTCAAGGGAGTGCACACTTCCCTGATGGCAACCCTTGGAGGAGGAGACATGATGGACCATGCGGCCACGGCGCAAAGCCTCTACGACTCTCTGAACGCTGGAGATATCGACGGGTTCGGCGGCCTCCTGGCAGACGATTTCGTCGAACACGAAGAGACACCGGGTCTTGCGCCCACGAAGGCGGGGGTTAAAGATTTCTTCCGGATGCAACGAGCAGCATTCCCCGACATGCAGATGGACGCGCAGGACTTTATAGCAAGCGGTGACAAGGTCGTTGTGCGAGTGAGATACACGGGAACCCACCAGGGTGAATTCATGGGCATGCCGGCAACTGGGAAGGGCGTCGACGTGCAGCTCATAGATATCTTTCGGCTCGGTGATGACGGTCTGGTGCACGAGCATTGGGGCGTGCTGGACGCCCTGGCGATGATGCAGCAGCTCGGCGTCGTGCCGGCAGGGCCGCCTGCCTAGCGACCTACGGCTACGGACCGTACGGATATTCTCAAGGGCCGGCGCGCTCGATGGAGGCACCACATTCTCTTCGCGACCCTTTAGAAGATCAGGACCGTTGCCTGGCCCCTCGGGTTTGGCGTGTGGCCTGCCGGGTAGTCGAACTTCACCCGCTCACCCAACACACTCATTTCGCCCCGACAGCGAATGCACGACTAGCGCCATGAGCGGAAGGATTTTCCGCCGTCATGGCGCCGGCACGAAATGCCGAAAAAGGGAACCTGAACGGCGCGCCGAACGCCTCAAGTTGGCCGCCTCTGACCAGGTCCTCGCCGTCCCCGTTCAAGAATCCTTGATCGGGGCGGCCGGGTCAGGATGGACTCGGGATCAGGGCTCACCAACAGGCAGGCCTAGGGAGCTGGCGAACTCACGCAGCAGCTGGTCCGAGCGTGTGGGCTGGTCCCATAGCACCTGATGGCTGGCCCCCTTCATCACTTGGAAGGTGACCTCGGCGCCGGAGTGCTTCTGGATCTCGGCGGCCGCGTCGGGCGGGGTGAGAGGGTCCTTGGCGCCGACTAGCACCAGCATCGGGTCTCGGATGGCGGCCAGGTCGGCCCGCAGGTCAAGGTCGGCGAATGTGGCCATGAAGTGCTCGTTGACCTCGGGTGTGTTGACCCGCTCACGCACGATCCGGGCCAGCACGTCGTCGGGCGGGCGCAGCCGGGAGAACGGCGCGCAGACCCTGGCCCATTCCTCCTCGTTCTCCGGCGACGGGTCGGTGAGAGTCCGCTCCATCACCCGGGCGGCCTCGTCGCCCCCGAGGTCGCGGTAGCGCTCGACGATCTCTCTCTTGGAAGCCCGCCGAGGCGACGACCCGACGGTCACGCCGCCCCGGGTCACGCCCGGGTAGCTGGCCAGGAATCGCTGTACCACAAACCCGCCGAACGACGTCCCGACCAAGACAACGTCCTGCAGGCCAAGGGTTTCGATGAAGTGGCGGACGTCCTCAGCCCACTGGGCCAGGTTCCAGTAGGCCGGCGTCGACCGGTCGCTGCGGCCGTGGCCGCGCTGGTCCGGGACGACCACGGTGGACCATTCCTGCTGTGGCTCGAGGAAGTAGCGCAGTTGGGAACCGTCGATCCCCGGTCCGCCGTGTAGGCCGAGGATGACGGGCTTGCGCAGCTGCCAGGGCCGGCGGGTGGAAGCGGTGAAGTGGATGCCAACGTCCGCCAGCTTGATTAACATGGTGTGCTCCCGTCGCAGAAAGGTGAATTGGTCAGCCAATCGGTCCGCGAACCCACCTCAGGTCCGCCGGGAACAGAAGGCTCGATTCACGCGTGCTGACGGCTCCGCTCGGCCAGATGCCGAGCCGCCAGCAGGTCCCACCTTTATAGCGCCAGGTGGGCGCAGACCACGGCGACTATCCGATAGTCGAACGGCGAATTCAGTCGGTCCTCGACGCATCAAAAGCTCACTATCCGCGCCATGTGCGGACGTCGCGTCAAGGGCGACGGACGAGGCCCTGCCCAGTGCAGCGTCCGGCACCCACCGGAGTCGGCACAGGGGGGCGGCGCGCCCGGGACCGTCTCGTCGGACCGCGCGCTAGGGTCCTCGGGTGAGTGCTCCTTCCCTGCCGCGCGGTGGTATCGCTCCGCGACTTGGAAGGGACTTCCATCGCCTGTGGGGGGCGTACTCGATCAGCGAGGCCGGGAGCGCCCTAGGTTCCGGTGCGTTGCCTTTGGTCGCGGTGATAGTGCTGCAGGCGTCGACGTTTCAGGTGACCTTTCTGGCAGCCCTTTCCGGGCTCGCAAGTGCAGCCATCGCGTTGCCGCTTGGGTCACTGATCGAGTTCCGTGCCAAACGTCCGACCATGATCGGCGCTGACCTGTTGCGGTTCGCAGCCTTAGGGAGCGTTCCACTCGCGGCGGCCTTCGGGGCGCTCAGTTTCGCACAACTGTGTGCGGTAGGCGTGATACAGACAACGGGCAACATCGTCTTCAACGCCGCCAGCGGAGCCCACCTCAAGGCGCTGGTACCTGCAGGGCAACGCCTGGAAGCGAACATTAGGTTCGAGACGACCTTTTGGACCGCGACCAGCACCGGCCCACCCATCGGCGGTCTGATCATCTCGTGGCTCGGCGCAACGGCAACCCTGGCCATCGACGCAGCGAGTTTCCTACTCTCGGCGGTCGGGGTAGGAACTATCCGTTCCCCAGAGCCACAGCCACCGGTAAGGGCCCCCGATCACCACTGGCGCAGGGACGTGACCGCCGGATGGCGATACATCTTCGCCCACCCCGGCCTCGCAGCCCTGTTCTGGAACTCCGTGATCTTCGGCGGCTGCATCATGATGTCCTCCGCGCTGATGACAGTCTTCATGTTGCGCGACCTCGGGCTGGAACCCTGGCAGTACGGACTGGCCCTCGGCGTGCCCGGCCTGGGCGGCATCGCGGGCTCGCTATGCACCAGGCCCTTGACCAAACGCTTCGGTGACCGGTCGGTGCTGCTTATTTTCGGAGTCCTGCGCACCCTCTGGCTCGGGCTCATTCCGCTTGCCCCGCCGGGAACGACGGGTCTAATCGTCATCATCGTCGCCGAATTCCTGCTTCTCTTCAGCGCAGGAGTTTTCAACCCCACGTTTGTCACCTACCGGATGCGCGCCACCGCAGACACACACATGTCCCGCGTGGTGACGGCCTGGTCGATCAGTTCTAAGTCGTTCCAGCCGTTGTTCATTATCGCCGGGGGGCTCGTCGCCGCTGCAACCAATGTGCGCTTCGCCCTGGTCATCGCGGCGGGAGTCTTGCTTACCAGCGCCATGTTCCTCCCCTGGAAAACAATCCGCGACGGGAGCGGCTGACTTCCACACATCGCCAGTGGCGCGAGTTCCCTATGTGCGCCATGAGGGGAAGGATTTCTCGGCCGTCACGGCGCCAGGACGAGGGCCGCAAGGGAAATGACGACGAATACGCCAAGCATTGACTCGCCAGCATGGCGCGCCCTACCCGTGAGAAGCAGTTGGCGACTGGCGGGTGACCGCGCCTTGAGGCGAGCAGCTCGAGCTCGGAGCAGGTGTCTAGCTGGGTCAGGTCTCTGGCGCTCCTCGGGATCGGCATGACGCCACACGCAAGTGATGGTCGACCACGAATACGCCTTGGCTGAGGATCGGCCAGCCGAGGATCAGATCCATG
>JBBRZV010000048.1:0-23984 GCA_038236365.1 Actinomycetales bacterium
CATGCTCCCCGCACCACCGGTCCAGCTGCCACATCCACCGGTGTGGGTCGTCGGCGCTGCGAAGGTCGGCGCGACTCGGCAGCCATCGTTGGAGCGAGCGGCACATTGGCAGGGCTGGCTGCCACAGGTCGTCGACGGCGACTGGCGGGGCAGACCCCGTTCGCCCGAGGAGCTCTCGAGCCTGACCCATCAGCTATTGCTGATGCGTGACGACGCCGGCCTGTCCACGGAGGGTTTCGACATCTGCATCGAGGGCGAGTTCTACGGAGCCCACACGGGTGACCGAGATCTCGCCGCATGGGCCGACGCCGGCGCCACCTGGTGGATCGAGGGCGCCTGGAGTCTGGAGGACGGCCAGACCGGCCAGGCCGAGCTTCGACGTCGGATCCAGGCCGGCCCGCCAGGTTGACGCGGGAGGGCTGCGGACAGGCACGTCGGTTCGGGAGGGACGCGGACCGCTGGCCCTGCTCGCAGGCTCCCTTGATGGGCTGCGCGGCCCCCATCCCTCCCGAACCGATCCCTCGCGCAACTGGTCCCTTGATGGGCTGCGCGGCCACCCTGCCTCCCGATCCACCCGAGGCTAGCTCCTTTCGCAGGCTCCCTTGATGGGCTGCGCGGCCACCATCCCCGCGTCGATCTCAGCCGACTGCCGTGGTCTGTTGGCTCCGTGACTACCCTTGACCCAGTGACCACCGCCATACGCCCCGACCAGCGACGGGAGCGACCCGAGGGACCTATGGGTCCGGCATACCGGTTGCTGACCGTCGCGCTGTTGGCGCTGGTCACGATTATCGCGTTCGAGGCGATGGCGATCTCGACGGCGATGCCCCGGGTGGCCCAAGAGCTGGACGCCGTCCGGTCGTACGGACTTGCGTTCTCGGTCATGCTCACCGCCGAGATGCTCGGAATCGTCCTGGCCGGCGTCTGGTCCGACCGTCGCGGTCCGCTCCCCTCGCTCTTTGCCGGCCAGATTCTGATGGCTGCCGGCTCGGCGCTGGCAGGGTTCGCCCCCACCTTCACCATCCTGCTGGCCGGACGCCTGATCGCCGGTCTGGGCGCCGGCCTGATCGTGGTTGCGCTCTATGTCGTGATCGGCCGGGCCTACCCAGATATGTTGCGTCCCAGGGTCTTCAGCTGGGTCTCCGCGGCGTGGGTGCTCCCCTCACTGATCGGCCCGCCGATCGCCGGCTGGCTGGCCTCTACGTGGTCCTGGCGCTGGGTCTTTCTCATCGTGCTAGCCCCGATCGCGGTCACCTTCGCGGTCGTGATGACCCAGCGCGAGCGGATCAACCAGGGCGGGGCGGCCGACCAGGCAACGGATTCCCAGCTGTCGGGGTCGTCCCGTCGGTCCAGCCACCGCCGGCTCTCGCTGCTGGGTCTGGGCGTGGCCCTCTCCGCGGGCGCGGTGCAGTGGGGTTCCACCCAGCTCGCGCCGGCCCACGCCCTCCCTGTTTCCTTGGCTGTTCTGGGGCTCGTCGGTGTGGCGCTGACCGCCCCACGGCTGGTGCCGGCCGGGACGCTGCGCATGTCCCGTGGCCTGCCCGCCGTCATGATGAGCCGGTTCCTGCTCACGGCCGCCTTCAACGGCGCGCTGACCTTCATCCCGCTCATGCTTGTCAACGAGCGCCACCTCAGCCTCACGACGGCGGGCATCACCCTCACGGTGGGAGCGCTCGGCTGGTCGTTGGGCTCCTTCGTCCAGGGAAGCCGCGCGATGCTCAACCGACGGTCCGAGCTGGTGGTCGCTGGTGGCGCCTCGCTGACCGTCGGCATCCTCCTGCTCGCGGCGATCGCCGGGTTCGGTTGGCATTACTACCTGGTGGGGCTTGCCACGGCCGTGTCAGGGCTGGGTATGGGCTTAGCGATGTCGTCGACCTCGGTGCTCTCTCTGGCCTTGTCGCCTGTTAGCGACCACGGCAGTGTGTCGTCATCGCTACAGCTCTCCGACGTCCTCGGCAGCGTCATGGGCATCTCGGCAGCCGGAGCGGTTTTTGCGGCCCTGCACAATCCCAACGGCTCGGACAACGCCGTGTTTGTGCTGATCTGGGTCTCCCTGGCCTCGGTCGCAGCCCTCGTGATGCTCGGAGGTCAGCAGACCAGGACGTGACCGGTCCCCGTGGAGAGCCGCGTCCAGCGACCATGGGCAAGCACGCGTGCACGCTCCTGGGTGAGGAAGCCGAGTGCGTATGCCGCCAGGGCAGCCCCCGACGGGATCGGCGGCGTCGTCGTAGTGTCACGTGCCCAGACGCGCTGCCGCAGAGCCGCAACCACCGCTGCTCCCGAACCCTCTGGAGCCGCGTGCGCGATCTCGGCGATACCTTGTATGGCAGCGGTTTTCAGATCTGCCACGCTCACCTCCCCGACCGGCTCCCACCCGCTTTGGGGGGGCGCCATGGCCGACCAACCGACCCGGACCGTGGTTGGCGGGACCGAGAAGGTTGAGGTCCCGCCCCGGGCGAGACGCTCGGATGCGCTGGCCAGTGACACGGTGACGTCGACGTCAGAAGGCTCGACGAGGGCCATGACCCGGAGCCCGATGACTGCTCCAGTCGTTAACAACCCATGCCCTGGCAGGACGCCAACATAGGCCGCAAGAACAGTGCCGTGCGAGCGCAGCCAGATGGCGCCATCAGCGTCCAGGGAGCGAGCCCGGGTGACATAGTTCCGCAGGTCCTCGATGTCCTCGGTGTCGGCAAAGCGAAGCTCGGCCATCATGAGGTCCGGACGCGCCAGCGAAAGGGCACTGGCTCGCCGGCCAGCGCCTTGAGCGCCGCTCGTTCATCGGGGCGCAGACGACGAGGGCTGACCGTCGCGAAGTCGTAGGCGACGAGCGTTGTCTCAGCGCGCGCATACAACGTCGTGCCCACCTCTTCGGGGTCGCGCAGCTCGTAGGCGAGGTCGAAGCTGGCACCCGAGATGTTGGTCACCCACATGTCCACGCCGATCGGCGCGTGCCGAAAGTCCAAGGGGGCCAGGTACTCGATCTCGTGTCGCGCGACAACGACGCCTTCCTCGAGGAGGCTGCGGCCCTGACCGAACCACTGCTCGAAGGCGGTCACGCGGGCATCCTCGAGCAGCCGTAGGAACTGAACGTTGTTGACATGCCCGTAAGCGTCCATGTCCGACCATCGCAGGGGGACATCGACACGGTAGGGGGTTTGGCTCATGGCGTCATCCTCGCAGCCTGCCCGATATCGTCTCTTTCGTGACCACCACTGAGAGCGGCGCCATCCTCGACCCACTGGAGGACCTGCTCGACGTCCTCGATCTGCTGCCGGTCGGGTCGGCGCACATCACCGTGGATGGACCCGTTGCCAACGAGGGGGCCGACCTCGGCGGGTCCGACGCCGATGTCTTCATCGGGCGCAGCCAGCCGATGCCACACGGCCGGGTCTTCGGGGGCCAGGTGCTGGCGCAGTCCGTCATCGCCGCGGGCCGAACCGTTGAGGACCTCGCCGACGCCAAGGAGCATCCCCGCCGGATCCACTCTCTGCACGGATACTTTCTGCGCGCCGGCGACTCGAACCACCGGATCCGCTTTGCCGTGGAGCGGCTACGCGACGGGCACTCGTTCTCCGCTCGACGGGTCCACGCGATCCAGTTCGGCAAGCCCATCCTGTCGATGATCACCTCGTTCCAGACCGACGCCGACGGGTTGGACCACCAGGACTCCATGCCCGCCGCACCACACCCTGAGAGCCTTCAGACCGTCGCGCAGGAGTTCGCGCGGATCGAGCACCCCGACGCCAACTTCTGGTCCCAGGCCAAGGCCATCGACCTTCGCCACGTCGAGGGAGCCATCTACATCCACCCAGGGGGACAACATGCGGCCCAGCAAAGCGTCTGGCTCAAGGCCATCGGGAAGATGCCGGACGATCCCCTGGTTCACGCAGCCGTGCTGGCCTACTGCTCGGACTACTCGTTGCTCGAGCCGGTGCTTCGCCGACACGGCATCGCCTGGTCCGACCGAAAGCTGCGTGCCGCCAGCCTGGACCACGCGATGTGGTTCCACCGGCCCGGACGCGCGGACGAATGGACCCTGTTCAGCCAGTCGTCCCCCTCGGCATCCGGCGGGCGCGGGCTCGCCGCGGGCCGGATGTTCAACGCGGATGGTCTACTGCTCGCGACCGTCGCCCAGGAGGGGATGGTCCGCCTCAAGGAGATGTGAGAGCAGCCCTGCGCACCTGGTTTTGCTACTAAGCGTTCGCTTAGTAGGCTCGCGGCCATGCCGGACGGACTGGACCTCGATGCGCTGTCGGGCTTCCTTGCGCCGATCCGTGCCCGCCTCGACGGTGCCACCGGCTCCGCCTCGCCGGAACACGCCCCGAGCTGGCAGGCGGCCCTCATCAAGGGCGGCAAGTCCAACCTGACCTACCGGCTCAGCGACGGGTCCCACCACTGGGTGCTGCGCCGACCACCACTAGGCCATGTCCTGGCCACCGCCCACGACATGGCCCGCGAGTATCGCGTGATGTCCGCCCTGGCGCCAACCCCCGTGCCCGTTCCTTCGATGGTGACCCTCTGTGAGGACAGCAGCGTGATCGGGGTGCCGTTCTATGTCATGGACTACGTCGAAGGCGCGATCCTCCAACGCACCAGCGACACCGCCAATCTGGCAGACGACCAGCGAAGGGCCTTGGCATATCAGCTGATTGACACCTTGGCGGACCTCCATGATGTCGACCCGGACGAGGTCGGGCTGGGCGACTTCGGCCGCCCTGAGGGATTCCTTCAGCGCCAGGTGGACCGCTGGACCAAGCAGCTGGGGAAGTCCCGGTCCCGCGACATCCCGGGCTCTGACGACCTCGCGGACCAGCTCGCTGCACGTGTTCCCCCCAGCCAACGGGCCGGCGTGGTGCACGGTGACTACCGTCTGGACAACGTCATCGTGGGACCCGACCTGAGGATCCGCGCCGTGCTGGACTGGGAGATGGCCACGCTCGGTGACCCGCTGTGCGACCTGGGCCTGTTGACGGTCTATGCCGTTCCGGTGCCCGGGGTCGCCGGCGTCATCTCGGACGGCATGGGCCCGCACAACGGTTTCCCTTCGATCGAGTCCCTCACCCAGAGGTATGCCGATCGCTCGGATGTGGATATCAGCCACCTTCCCTGGTACACAGCCCTCGGCTACTACAAGCTCGCCGTCATCTGCGAGGGCATCCACTTCCGTTATGCCGCCGGTCAGACGGTCGGTGAAGGCTTCGACCAGATCGGGGACATCGTCGAACCGCTGGTTTCTGCCGGCCGAGAGGCCCTGACTGGCTAACCGAAACCCCTTTCTAGTCAATGCAATTCATTCCGCCCAGGAGGCACACGTGAGTACCAACACAATCCAGCGCACTGCGATCGTCACGGGCGCCGCCCGCGGCATCGGAGCCGCAACCGCGATCCGGCTGGCCATGGACGGACATGCCGTCGCCGTTCTCGACCTCGAAGAGGCTTGGTGCGCGGAGACGGTATCGGCCATCACGTCGGCCGGGGGCCGGGCCATCGCGGTAGGAGTGGATGTCAGCTCCCCCGAACAGGTCGAGGCTGCCGTGGAACGCGTCGCGACTGAGCTCGGCGCCCCAACCATCCTTGTCAACAACGCGGGCATCATCCGGGACAACCTGATCTTCAAGATGCCCGTCGAGGACTGGGATGCCGTCATGAACGTGCACCTCCGTGGCGCCTTCCTGATGACCCAGGCCGTCCAGGCGCACATGACCGTCGAGAGGTACGGCCGGATCGTCAACCTCTCCTCCACATCCGCCCAGGGCAACCGCGGCCAGGTCAACTACTCCGCAGCCAAAGCCGGCATCCAGGGCTTCACCAAGACCCTGGCAATCGAGCTGGGTCGCTTCGGGGTGACCGCCAACGCTGTAGCCCCCGGCTTCATCGCCACCGACATGACCAGGGCGACGGCTAAGCGGATGAACATCTCGTTCGAGGAGTTTCTGGCAGGCGCCGCGGAACATATCCCGGTCGGTCGCGTCGGCCAGCCCGAGGACATTGCGAACACGATCTCCTTCCTGACCAGCGAAGCGGCCGGGTATGTCTCGGGCCAGGTCATCTACGTCGCCGGCGGTCCTCAGGACTAACCCGGAGGTCCTCCCTTGGCTGGGCCCGAACCACCCGCCATACCGGATCGAACACCGCCGCGGCACCGTTTCAGCCCCTCGGGCAGACGATGCCGCGGCGGTTCTCGGATGGAGTGGGTGTTTACAGACCACCGCCCAGCGTGGCCCCGCCATCCAGGACAAGGGTCTGGCCCGTTATCCAGGACGCATCGCCGGAGAGTAGGAACGAGACGGCGCCGGCGATGTCCTCGGGGACGCCGAGCCGCTTGAGCGGGTAGTGCGCGGCGACCTTCTCCTCACGTCCCTCGTACAGAGAGCGTGCGAACACGGTCTTGACGATGGCCGGAGCCACCGCGTTGACGCGCACCTCCGGGCCGAGCTGAGACCCCAGCTCGCTGGTGAGGTGGATCAACGCTGCCTTGCTCACGCCGTACCAGCCAAGGACTCCAGTAGCGCGCAGGCCAGCGATCGAGGCGATGTTGACGATGGCCCCGCCTGGGGACTCCGGGGTGCCGAACCCTGCTCTGACGGCCTTCTGTATCCAGCTGAAAGCACTGAGAACATTGACTTCCAGGACTTTGCGAGCCGCGTCGCGATCCGTCTCCAGCATGGGTCCGTAGGAGGGGTTGATGCCTGCGTTGTTGACCAGGTAGTCGAGGCGACCGAAGGTTCCGAGGGCAGCCGCGATCACCTCGTCCTGGTGTGCCTCGGCGTCTGCATGGCCGGGGATGGCCAGCGCATGCTCCGGGCCACCCAATGCCTCGACAGCCTCCGCCAGTGCATCGGGCTTGCGCGCCGTGATCACGACGCGAGCGCCGTCCTCGACCAGGCGCCGTGCGATGCCCAGACCAATACCCCGGCTGGCACCCGTGACAATGGCGACCCTGTTCTCATGGGTGATGCTCACGTGGCGTCCCCTCCTTGGTTGCCAGATGGTGTTCAGAGGCTCAGTGCTGCTCAGAGGCGCGGCGCCGTTCAGAGGCGCGGTGCTGTTCAGAGGCCGAGGTCGCGGCCGATGAGCTCCTTCATGATCTCGTTCGTGCCGGCCCAGATCTTGGTGACCCGGGCGTCGCGCCACGCCCGGGCAACGCGGTACTCGTTCATGAATCCGTAGCCACCGTAGAGCTGCACGCACGCATCGAGCACGTCGTTCTGAACCTCTGCCGACCACCACTTGGCCTTGGCCGCGTCAACCGCGCTCAGCCGGCGCTCAGCGTGGGCTTCGATGCAGTCGTCGACGAAGGCCTGGGTGACCTCGATCTTGGTCTGCAGCTCGGCGATCAGGAACTTGTTGTGCTGGAAGGAGCCGATCGGCTGCCCAAACGCCTTGCGTTCCTTGACGTAGGTGATCGTCTCGACCAAGATCTGCGCTGCGTGAGCAGTGTTGGACACGGCCGCGCCCACCCGCTCCTGGGGAAGTCGCTCCATCATCGCGATGAAGCCTCGGTCGACCTCCCCGATGACGTTGGCACCAGGCACATGCACATCGGTGAAGAAAAGCTCGGAGGTGTCCGCCTCCTGCTGCCCCACCTTGTCGAGCTTGCGGCCCCTTTCGAAACCCGGCATGCCGGTCTCAACTCCGAACAGCGTGATCCCCTTGGCGCCCTTGTCCGGTGAAGTCCTGGCGGCCACGATGACAAGGTGCGCCTGATAGCCGTTGGTGATGAATGTCTTGGAACCATTGAGGATCCAGTCATCACCGTCTCGAACGGCCGTGCTCTTGAGGGCGGCCAGGTCGGAGCCACCACTCGGCTCGGTCATCGCGATCGCGGTGATGGTCTCTCCGGAGCAGAAGCCGGGAAGCCAACGCTCCTTCTGCTCCTCGGTCCCCAGGTCCACCAGATATGGAGCCACGCAGTCGGCGTGGATACCGAAGCTGGACGACGCCGCGGCGTTGAACTTGGAGAGCTCCTCCGCCAGAACTGCGTTGAAACGGAAGTCATGCGCCTCTGAGCCTCCGTATGCCTCGGGGACCTCGAGCCCGAGCAGACCCTGCTTGCCCGCCTCGATCCAGACCTCGCGGTCAATCGTCCGGGCCTCGATGAACTGTTCAGCGCGAGGCTTCAGGCTGCGCTCAACGAACTCATGCGCCGTCGCACGGAACTCCTCGTGGTCGGGGCCGTACACGTTACGTGGCATGTCATCCCTCCGGTTTGCTAAGCGCTTGCTTAGTTTCGATGAGGTGGGGCATGCTGTCAACCATGACCGCTTCGCGAAGGCTGGCCCCCAGCCGTCCCGCGGTCGGGCTCACCGCCCATCGTCTGATGGATGCCGCCGTGGATGCCTTTGCGGACAATGGTTTTCACGCTACGACCACTCGTGACATCGCTGCTCGGGCGAACATGAGCCCGGCCGGCGTCTACGTCCACTTCGCGAGCAAGCAGGATCTTCTCTTCCAGCTCTGCCGCCGGGGACATGTGCTCGCACTCGAGATCGTGACCACGGCAAGGGACGGTGCACAAACCCCCCCAGCCCAGCTCATGGCAATAGTCTCGGCCTTCGCCCGTTGGCACGCCGAGCAGTTCCGCACGGCACGAATCGTCCAGTACGAGTTTCCCCACCTGACGCCTGACCACCGCGACGAGATTCTCGACCTTCGCAAACAGATTGACGCAGTCGTCCGACAAGTCCTGCAGGCAGGCGTTGCCAGCGGCGAATTCAATGTGCCGGACCTTGGCGTCACCACCCTTGCCCTGCAGTCGTTGGCCATTGACGTCGCACGGTGGTACGAGCCCGGCATCCGGCGTACCCCACGGGCCATCGGCACGGCATACGGCGATCTGGCCCTGCGGCTCGTCCGCGCCTGAACCGGCGCAGCTGTCAGTCGCGGCCTAGCTTGCGGTAGGTCACGCGGTGCGGTCGTGCGGCATCGGCGCCGAGGCGCTCGACCTTGTTTGCCTCATAGGACTCGAAGTTGCCCTCGAACCAGTACCACGCTGCGGGGTTGGCCTCGTCGCCTTCGTAGGCCAGGATGTGCGTCACTACGCGGTCCAGGAACCAACGGTCGTGACTGATCACGACGGCGCACCCGGGGAACTCCAGCAGAGCATTCTCCAGGGAGCCAAGGGTCTCCACGTCCAGGTCGTTTGTCGGCTCGTCGAGAAGCAACAGGTTGCCACCCTGTTTGAGGGTCAGTGCAAGGTTGAGACGGTTGCGTTCGCCACCGGAGAGCACACCAGTCATCTTCTGCTGGTCCGTGCCTTTGAATCCGAACTGCGAAACGTAGGCGCGAGAAGGGATCTCGACCTGGCCAACCTTGATGTAGTCCAACCCGTCCGACACGGTCTCCCAAAGGTTCTTGGTCGGGTCGAGACCCGAACGCCCCTGGTCGACGTAGGAGATCTTGACGGTCTCGCCGATCTTGACGTTGCCATTGTCCGGGGTCTCGAGCCCGACGATGGTCTTGAAGAGCGTCGTCTTGCCGACACCGTTGGGGCCGATGACACCCACGATGCCGTTACGCGGCAAGGTGAACGACAGGTTGTCGATCAGCAGGCGGTCGTCGAAGCCCTTCTGGAGGTGGTTGACCTCGATGACCGTGCTGCCGAGGCGCGGGCCCATCGGGATCTGGATCTCGTCGAAGTCCAGTTTGCGGGCGCGGTCGGCGTCGGCCGCCATCTCCTCGTATCGGGACAGCCGGGCCTTGGACTTGACCTGACGGGCCTTGGCGTTCGACCGGACCCACTCGAGCTCGGCAGACAGGCGTTTGGCCAGCTTGGCATCCTTCTTGCCCTGGACGGTGAGGCGTTCCTTCTTCTTCTCAAGATAAGTCGAGTAGTTGCCCTCGTACGGGTAGAGCCGGCCCCTGTCGACCTCGGCGATCCACTGGGCCACGTTGTCGAGGAAGTACCGGTCGTGGGTCACGGCGAGAACTGCGCCGTGGTAGGACGCGAGGTGCTTCTCCAGCCACTGCACACTCTCGGCATCGAGGTGGTTGGTGGGCTCGTCGAGGAGCAGGAGATCCGGCTTCTGCAGGAGCAGCTTGCAGAGGGCAACGCGACGACGCTCACCGCCGGAGAGCAGCGTGACATCCGCGTCCGGAGGCGGGCAACGAAGGGCGTCCATCGCCTGGTCGAGCTGGGAGTCCAGGTCCCACGCGTCGGCCGCGTCGATCTTCTCCTGAAGGTGGCCCATCTCCTCCATCAGTGTCTCGAAGTCGGCGTCCGGCTCGGCCATCTCCTTGGAGATCTCGTTGAACCGGTCGACATCGGCCTTGATCTGGCCTAGGCCCTCTTCAACGT
Source organism: Actinomycetales bacterium (assembly GCA_038236365.1). Lineage (GTDB taxonomy): Bacteria > Actinomycetota > Actinomycetes > Actinomycetales > Dermatophilaceae > UBA4719. The sequence continues at coordinate 10,301 of JBBRZV010000048.1, forward strand.
TGCCGAGGACAGTCTTCTCCTCGTTCAGCGGCGGCTCCTGGAGCAGGATGCCCACGGAGTAGCCAGGCGACAGTCGTGCCTCACCGTTGGAGGGCTGGTCCAGCCCAGCCATGATGTGCAGGATCGTCGACTTGCCGGCGCCGTTCGGGCCGACCACACCAATCTTTGCGCCGGGGAAGAACGACATCGTGACGTCGTCGAGGATGACCTTGTCGCCGTGAGCTTTGCGCGCTTTGGTCATGGTGTAGATGAACTCAGCCATGGGCGTCAGGCTATCTGCCCGCTGCGGTCGAACCCTAACTCGCCGCTCGAGCCGAACCTGCTGGCAGCCCAACCCGCCCGCCACCTGGGAACGGGCTCCCTCGCGTTTCTGCCACATACAGAGGCTGATCGGGAGGCAAAGGCGGGCTCCCGCCGCCAGGCTCAGCCCCGGTCAGCTGGCGGCGCCCAACGTCTCGTAAGCATCGGTGTCGGCAGAGGCCAGCTCGATGCCTGCCCTCGTAGCGCCTACGAAGCCTTCGGTGGAGGGCGAGTCACCGGCCTCGGGGAACTCGTCGTCGCCCATCGTGGCCTCGCGGTCGAGCTGCTCGTTGGCATCCTGGACCTCAGCATCGGCCATACGGTCGATCTGGTTGAGCTGGGGCTTGGTCACCTTGGTGAACGCGGTCTGGCCCCACGTCAGGTCGTGGCCGACGTTGTGGGCGTCGATCTCGACAGTGGTTCCGCTCTTCTCCCCGTTGACCCACTGATTGATCCTCATTCGCCCGTAGACGATCACGGGCTCGCCCTTCTTCAGCGAGTTGTCCAGGTTGATCCCCAGCGCGCGGAAAGCCGTCACGTTCACGAAGTTGGTCCCTGCGTCGACGTACTCGCCCGTCTTGAAGTTCACCCGGCGCACGTTCGACGCCACCCGGAACGTCACGAACGGCACCTCCGCCTTGGTCAGGCGCGCCACGGGGTCGCCCACCACATTGCCGCTGACTGTCACGTAGGTCTCGTTCATCGTCATCACCTCATTGCTCTCTCATCGTTGACTCGCCGAAACTGGCGAGAGCTCAACAGTGGGCGTGCTGGCCGGCTGACGAAAGGGCCGGCCACGAGCCTGTGGACTATGACACATAAGGGACTGACGTTGTGGACAACCGGTCCAGACACGCAAGAACGCTCAGGTGAGCTTGCGAGCAGCCTCGAGATGCTCACGCGTCATGCGGTGTCGGGTGAGAACATCCTGAACCGGCGCGACGAGATGCTCTCGAGCCACTTTGGCGACCGAGTCCCGCAGGCGCGCCTCCACGATGACCTTGAGCCTCCGACCGCCAACCCGGCCCATGGCGCGGGTCAGCTGCGAGAGCAGGAAGCCGATGAGAAGACCGCCAGCAAGCAGAAGGAACGGGTACGACAATCGACCGAAGCGAGGCGTGTCGACCGCCGAGACCTGCAGCCACCCGAGCACCCCCAGGATGACGAGCCAGAGCAGGCCGGATACGGCCGCGATGGCAAAGATCCACTGGAGGGCGCCAATAATGGCCCACCACAATGGGTTTCGCAGCCGAAGCGGCGTGTTCACGACCGCCTGGTCCAGCACGTCGGCGAGGTCCTCGCCTGGCGGCGTCGCGGCATTCGTGACCGCATCAGTCCACGCCTGCGGCAGTCCCCGACCGGCCCGGTCCCCCAGCTCCCGGGTGGCCAGCTCCACAGCCGACCGCGCTGCCGGGGCAGCCTGAGGTAACGACGACCGGCCCAACACCGACCGGACGTCGGACTCGGAGATCCCCCCCGACCGCGCCGCCGCGCCCTGGTTCAGCCGCAGCAGCTTCAGTGGGGAGGGGCGCAGCGCCCTGAGCCAACGCGTGAGCGGCCACCCGGTGCGGGCCCACGTCTCCCGCCGGAAGTCCCGTTCAACGGCATCCAGGATGACCGGTATGCCGGCTGCGCGGCTGAGCGCGTCCACCAGACCGACGTCGTCGGACTCATCAAGCCTGGGCTCCGAGTCAGCAACGCCGGAACGCAGAACCGTTGCTACAGCTAGCAAGTCGGAGTCGAGACGTCTCACGGCCGCATTCTGATCCGCAACCGCGGAGCTGATCTGATGGCGCAGGTCGATCACCCCGCTGCCGTCCGTAGCCGATGTGGCAAGCACCTCTGCGGCATCGACACCGTCCACGCCGAGCAGCCGCACAAGATCCTTGCGGCACGCGGCGAGCGCATCCGAAGTCAGACGATCGGCCTGGTTCAGGACCACTATCGTGACCGCATCGTGGGCCGAGAGCCGCGCGATGTACTCCTCATGCAGCCGGGCATCGGCGTACTTTTGTGGGTCGGTGACCCAGACGAAGACGTCGACCAGGTCTAGTAGTCGATCGGCCTCGACACGATGCCCCTCGTCGAGCGAGTCGAAGTCGGGCAGATCCAGAAGCACCAGCCCGTCGAGCTCCAGCCCCGGCTCAGATGCTGTCGACCCAGGGCGACCAACGCCGGAACCCGCTCCACCAGAAGTGTTTTCGTTCACGACGTGACGGTCATCGACCTTGAGCCAGTCGAGGAGAGCGGAGGCGGACTCCCTCCCCCAGATCGCAGCGATCGGTGTCGAAGAAGTCGGCCGACGGGCCCCGATCGGGGCGATGTCGGCTGCCGTCAGGACGTTGAAAAGACTGGACTTGCCGCTGCCGGTAGCGCCGGCGAGAGCGACCACGGTGTGTCCGCCCACGATCGACGTACGCGCTGCGGCCTTCATGATGGCCACCTCGGCGCGGTACACGCCCCGTTCCGGCAGGCACCCCACGCCGGACTCAAGGGCGGCAGTCAACGAGTCGGCCCTGGCCTGCACCGACTCGGCCGACGCAGAGCCATTGAGAGCCCCCCTCTTCGAACGCGCCCGGGCCCCGCTCTTCCGCCGGCTCATCGCACAACCTCGACTGCGCCAGCGGCGGCCTTGAGACGCTCGGCTTGTCCCGCAGCCACCTCGAGCGAGGCAATCGCAGCGTGTAGACGGGCCTGCTCCCCTTGATAGAGCTCCTCGGCCTTGGCCATCAGCTGGGCACGTGCTTTGGTCGCCAGGTCACGAGCAGCCTGGTCCCCGAAGATTGCCTCGAGTATGCGCTGGGCCAGAACTGCCGAACCGCCCGCGATACCCACCTCGCCGCCCGTGATGCCCCCAGTCTGGCTGAAGACCAGAAGCATAAGTATGACGCCGATACCGTTGACACCAAAGGAGAGCACGCGAGCCGTCGTGCGCCTGTCCCTGCCCTCGGTGCGAACCAGGTCGAGGACCTCGCTCTGCCAGTCACGGACCAGCCGCTCGACCTTCGCGCTTCCCTCGGACGAGGGGTTCGCCAGCTCCGGGTGCGACGACACCACCTCAGGACCTCCGGGGAGCTGCCGCCACCGTCGAAGTACGGCGGCCAAGGCACCACGCGACTGCGCAGTCAGCAGCTCGGCAACGCCGGACTCAAGCGCCTCCCCCAGGCCCGAGGTAGGCGGCGGACTCCCCTTGATGACAGCGGTCATCCGGTCGCGCAGGTGCGAGACTCCGGCCTCCACCTTGCGCAGGAACTCTCCGGTTCCGACGAACTCCTGCCAGCGCGCGAGGACCTCTCCACGCAACAAGGTTCCGTCCGTCGTACCATGCCCGACGGCCTTCATGGCATCGGCATAGGCGGTCACGACCTCCTGGTGGAGAGCCGCAGCGGCCGCATCCTGCGCGACCGTCGCGGCTGACATCGTGAGCGCGCTGTCGTGCAACGACTTCAGTGCGCCGGTGAGAGTGCGGCGTACGACGATCGAACGCGCCTTCGCGTCGCGCGCAAGCGCCGACAGCCAAGAACGCAACCGCGCGACCTCCCTCTCGGTGAGCCGGCCGTCGGCCGTCAGGGTGGTTTCCATCGCCGTGAAGATCGGCGCGCTGGCCAGCCCGCGTTCGCGCAGCATGGACGCCAGATGGGCTCGCACCTCTTCCATCGCGACCGGTGGCACGCGATTCAGGACGATCGCGACCGAGGTGCCACGTTCAGAGGCACCGCGAAGTAGGTCCCAGGGCACGGCGTCGGCATAGCGAGCTGCCGTGGTGACGAAGAGCCACAGATCAGCCGCCAGGAGCAGCTGCCGCGCGATGTCCCGGTTCGACTGCACCACCGAGTCGATGTCCGGAGCATCCAGCAGCGCCAACCCGGGAGGCAAGGCCTCGGAGGCGACGAGGCGAACCACGTTCTGGTCGTCACGAAAGTCGTCGAACCCCGTCTTGCGAGCCAGTCCAGGCAGCACCCTGCTCACCTTGAACCAATGTTCGTCCTGTCGGTGGTGCACCAGGACGGGCGAGCGCGTTGTCGGGCGAAGCACACCGCTGCGGCTGACGACCGAACCAACCAGTGAGTTGACCAGCGTGGACTTACCGGCGCCGGTCGATCCGCCGACTACGGCGAGCAAGGGGGCATCCAGTGAGGCGAGGCGGGGGATGACGTAGTCGTCGAGCTCTTTGAGCAGGGCGGACTGTGACAATCGGGCCGCGGCGACGCCCTGAAGGTCCAAAGGGAAAGTCGCGTTCTCGACCTCGACCCGAAGCTGCTGAACGGCGCTCAGCAGACCTGTGTCATCATCCCCGACCCTCACAAGCCTCCAGCCTGCCTTGTCCGATCCGCGCAGCCTAAGCCGGGGCACCTCAGATGGTTTTCTCTGGCGCCTTCGATGTGACCAACGCTTACCCCGCACCTGTATGCCGTGTGCTCCCCTACAATTCTCGCGTTGCCCGTGCCAACCGCGGGGACGTGCCCTCGTAGCTCAGATGGATAGAGCAAGAGCCTTCTAATCTCTAGGTCGCAGGTTCGAGTCCTGCCGGGGGCACCCACTGCGGAGCTCATCTCGGCAACCACCGACAAGCCTATGGCAGCCACGCTCCCCGCCCGGGGAACCACTAGCGGCACTGCTCACCCAACGTCATGTCCGCAGGTTAGTGCAGCCTCCCTCTAAGGTGGGGACGTGAGCGAGAACACCAGCCAGCGTGGGACCAATGACCGAATCGTCTGGATTGACTGCGAGATGACCGGGCTCAGCCTGACAGCCGACGCCTTGATCGAGGTGGCAGCCCTGGTGACCGACTTCGAGCTGACCCAGCTGGGCGACGGGATCGACCTGGTCATAAAGCCACCAGCTGAAGCCCTTGAGCAGATGGACGACTTCGTCCGCAACATGCACACCTCCAGTGGTCTGCTCGAGGAGCTGGCCGCCGGCTACACCATGGCGGAGGCTGAGCAGCAGGTTCTGGAATACATCCGCGAGAGGGTGCCCGACGCGGCAAAGGCCCCTCTTGGCGGCAACACGGTGGGCACGGACCGAGCGTTTCTCGCCCGGGACATGCCCGAGCTGGAAGCTCACCTGCACTACCGCATCATCGACGTCTCCTCGATCAAGGAGCTCTCCCACCGGTGGTTCCCGCGGGCCTACTACAGCTCCCCCAAGAAGGTCGGCGGCCACAGGGCCCTGGCCGACATCCGGGAGAGCATCGCCGAGCTGCGCTACTACCGCGAGGCGGTCTTCGTGGCGCCGCCCGGGCCCGACTCCGAGGCCGCAAAGGCGATCGCGGCCCGTTACGAGATCGGGCCGCCAACAGCCTGAAGGAATGTGGCTGTCCCAACGGCCCTGATCCTTCGGCTTCCTTGGGTTGCCGTATCTGGGCATCCGCGTCGGTCCGGAACAGGTAGCATGAGCGCCGTCGAACACGCGGCCGCCGTCATTGGCGGTCGCTCGGCATGGTGGGTGTAGCTCAGCTGGTAGAGCGCCGCCTTGTGGTGGCGGATGTCGCGGGTTCAAGTCCCGTCACTCACCCGCATGAATCGTGGGCCGGTGCCCCCTGATCCGGGGGCACCGGCCCACGCTTTCTGCCCCTAGCGGCGCGTCTTGCCGGACCCGCCGGGGACTTCGAAGCGGAGATGACGCGAAGGTACGGTGAGAGCGACCGCGGCGACCGCGCAGAACGCGCCCGCCGGGAACGCGAAGGGCTGGGCCAGCGATGACTGACAAGGACGTGGCAGGCGAGCACTACGACATGATCAGCGAGATCATCGACCGGTACGGGGTGATGGTCCAGTGGGTGGGTGCCGGGGCGGCTACGCCGGCGTTCGCCTACACGGTGGGTCTGGCCAAGCTCGACCACCCTGAGCTCATCATCTTCGGGCTGAGCCCGCAGACCGCCCAGGGTGTCCTGAACTCGATGGGTCTTGCGGTTGTCGCCAAGACTCGCCGCTGGGGACCAGGGCGAAGCGACGACGTCTTCGGCGGCGCCGCACCAGCGCTGCTGGTCGACGTCCGCGACAGCGCCGATTACCTGCTTGCGGCGAACACGATGTTTGCCATCCCGGGCCAGGGCCCGCTGCCGGCCCTGCAGGTGCTCTACCCTGACGCCGCCGGACTGTGGCCGTGGCAGGAAGGCAGCACGGTCGCCGACGAGCCCGTCCTGGGACCGGTCCCGACGGCAGAGAACGGGAACACAGGTTGAGGAGCGGCACCACCCAATCGCACACGGACGAAGCGGAGCAAGCAGCGTGCAGCGCTTCCCAAGGGGGAGACGGCGCCCACTGTGACGCAGCTGCTCGTCGTGACAGGCCCCGTGCTCGCCATCATTATCGTCACGGGCTGCTCTACTGGCAGATCGACTGTCACGTCAGGGGGCTGATGGCGATCCAGTCGCTGAGCTCCCTCTCCGTGCTCTCGCTCGTGCTGTCTCGGGTGATCAAGATCTTGCCCCCGTGATTGCGTCTGGCGGTTGGATAATTTTACGAACCGATTCCGATGAGGTTGTCATGCCCTTTATCCACGGGTGTCGCTGAGGACTCCGCGGCGGGCCGAGGAAGAGGTGATCGACCTTCTCTCAGACCCCGACTCGGCTGATCTCGCCCCGGTCGACCGGGCCGTGGTCGCGCTCGCCCGGAAGATGGTGGGAGGAGCCGCAGATGTCAGCGATAGGGATATCGACAGGCTGCGCGGCTGCGGGCTCAACGATGAGGAGATCTTCGACGTGATCCTTACGGTGGCCGCCCGCTGCTCCTTCAGCAAGACCCTTGATGCGACCGGGACGGCACCGGACGCCGCCTTTGAACAGCTTCCACCGCCGCTTCGCGACGCGCACACGGTCGTCCGGCCGATTGATCTCTCAGATCGACCCTGACCAGAGCAAGTCACTGACACCAGCCAACCTGGTTCGCCTTAGTTTCGATGATTTTCCTGTTTCTGCAACCTTCCGTGATGAATGAATGACGCCGATGAAGGCGGCAGATGAGTGTTGCGTGAGGAACTCGTTCAACGCCAAATCCGGCAGTTTCAGCACCAGATACTCGTCTCAGGATCTAGGCAGCGGAGGACGTCATGGCGCTCATCTTCATCGTTGGTTCGGGTGTGGTGGGCAAGACCGCGGGGTGCTTGTTGTCCGAGATGGGGCACCGGGTCAGGTTTGTCGACGTTTATGAGAGTCGGGTCAGAGCGCTGCGCGCGAAAGGCTACGACGCATGTCTGGCCAACGACATAGACCACGAGGCCGGGTCGTTCATCTTTCTGGCACCCGAGGACAAGAGAGCCCTATCGCTCGTCTAGGGCCAGTCCAGTCCTCAGTCGACCACTTGCTCAAGGCTGTGGTCCCGGGACGCTGGAACTGTCTGTTGCCTGCTTCCGGCGGAGCATCGCACGTCCACCCGGGGTGATCATGAGCAGTACCAGGGTGAGGATCATCAGCACGGCAGGGGCAAGGGCCCAAACGAACCAGGAGCTCAAGTATGGCGACGCAGCCACGGGCGCGGCTGGCAGGCCAGCGCTGTGGGGATGCACCGTCGCTATGTTGACGGCCACCGGAGCCGGTGTCGGCTCTTTGGCCATGTCCACGCCGACTCCAGTAGTGGAGCGGGGAGCGACAGTGACCGCGCCCGGCTGGATGCCTGCGCCGCGGGCGATGCCGACACGAACCGACTGGACCAGGTCATCGCTGAGCAACGGGCCGGTGTAGGTGATGTCGAGCTCACGGCGGCGGAGGGTCGTTGTGTAGCTGCCGAGCGCGTCCGACAGAATGCCTTCCCTGTCAATGGCATTGGCCACGCCGACCGGGTTGGCCGAGGGGGCGCTGAATCGGAGATCGTGGACCAGGACAGAGGCGACGTCGTATTTCGCGACCTCGCGGAACCTTCGACCCTCCACGGAAGCCGGATCGATCAGCCGCCTCGCATCGGCAAGGGTCTTCCCGGCGGGAATGGCTACGGCCAGCTCCGGGGCCAGGTGCTCGAGCAGGGCAGGGTCGAGGACCGAGGTAGACACGGTCGTCAGCGCCATGTGAAGGCGCGCAGCCGCGTCATCCATCTTGCTGCGCAGGAAGATGAGATCAGCGCCGGCAGTCGGGTGGATCGCGATCACCACGCGACGACGAACCATCAGACCGTCATACGTGACATGAGGTCGGCTGTTCCCCACATCGGAACCAGCCTCGACGGCAGCGACGACTCCCGAAGCGCGAGGCGGAGCGGGGTTTTTGGCGGTGGTCAAGGCAGTGCAGCCACTGAGCGCGAACGCCACAAGAAACATCGGAACCACTCGGTGAAGCCGGCTCATATCAGGTCCCCGGTGGAAATCCGGGCAGGTACACCGGTGGAAAAGCGTCCGGGGACAAGGGATCGGGCACTGGCACATCTGAGGTGATGGGGTTGTTGTCCGCCGGGTTTCCCGCCGAGTACTGCACCATCATGTCGTGGTCCTCGTGGGTCAGGTTGTGGCAGTGGATCATGTACTTGCCTTCGCCGTTGGGCCGGGTGGCGAACTGGATCAGTGCGGTGACCGACTCGCCCTCACCGGCGTAGAGGACGTCCTTGGGACCAAGCTCCCACGCGAAAGGCTTGCCGCCGTTGGTGTTTCGGCCGATGATCTTGGCTGCGACCAGGTGGACGTGGACAGGGTGGAACCACCCTCCGGAGTCGTTGGTGAAGGTCCACTGCTCAACGGTGAACGGCCGCGGGTTCGCGAAGAGCTTCGTGAACCCGGTCGCCTCCACGTCCTGCCAGGTGACTCCGTTGATCGTCCACTGGCCGCCGTCCCGCTCGAACCTGAGCTCTCTCTTCGCGACGGCCATCGCCGGCGCCAGGTCCATCACCTTGACGCCGCCCCGGTCAGCATCCGGTGCGGGACCCGAGTCCAACGTCGTCGGGATCGCGGTGATGCTCGATGCCGGTCCGGAGTCGGCCACCACCTGGAAGCGCATGATCTTGTTGGTGTTGGCGAAGTCGATGTTGTTCTTGTTGCTCAGGTTGCGCAGGTCAACGCTCTGCCCGACCTTGTACTTGCGGAAGTCGATGAGTATCTCAACACGCTCCGCGGTCCCCTGCCGCCAGGAAGCCACGGCCTGCACGACTGGCACCATGCCATCGTCGGTGCCGACGATGTAAACAGGATCACCGTTGGACAGGGTGGGGCGGTAGGAGCGGCCGATCGAGCCGATCAGCACCCGGAAACGATAGATGCGGGGCTTGACCTTCATCGTCGGCCACGGAACACCGTTGACCAGGATGATGTCGCCCCAAAGCCCCTTGTCGTCGTCCGGATTGAAGGCCAGCGAACCGTCGGCGTTGAACAGTGCGTCCGAGATCATCAGCGGAACGTCATACTCGCCCTGTGGCAGCTGTGCCTGCTCGAACGGGTCAGACAACAGGTAGAAGGCCGCCAGCCCTGAGTACACGTTCTGGGCAGTGACGAGGTGCCGGTGGTCGTGGTACCAGAGCGTTGCGGCCTGCTGGTCGTTGGGATAGTGGTAGGTCTTCACGAACCCCGGGACGGTGATGTCGTTGGCGTACCCGTCGTACTGGGGAAGCGATGCCGAGCCATGCAAGTGAGTGGCCAGGTCAATTCCCTGGGGGTAGACCAGCCCGGGTGAGGCCGGGAAGCCATTACGAATACGCACTTCGGCCCGGGTGCCCAGCCGCGCACGTATGGTCGGACCAGGGAAGAGGCCGTTGTACCCGGCCACGGTGGTCAACAGTCCCGGCAGGACGGACAGCTGCCCCAGCCGCGCGGTGACGGCGAACTGCTCGAATGGTCCTTGCCCATCAAAACCCCTGGCGTGGGGCTTCAGCTCTGGCGGGCGCTGAAATACGCCCGCAAACGGCACCGGAGTGTTCTTCGGAGCCAGTTTGCTGGTCGTGCCTGAGGAGAAGGCCTCCCCTACCCCGGTGATCGCCGACAGGCCCACAGCACCAAGCGCACCCAGCCCGCTGACCTTCAGTACATCTCTGCGAGAGGTCATAGCCGTCCCCCTGAGATTCGTCGACCGCCCCACCCTGCAGGGTGAAGCGAAGGGTGCGGACAGACCTCGTTGCCCGTCTCTGGCTCAGACCACGTTGTCCATCCCTCTGCGGCTCACTCTGCAATGACGACCTTGGGGAAATCTTTGGGCCGCCGCGTCGGACGGACGTCGAGCGGGTGCCTTCCTCAGGTCGTGTCGTGGGTCTAAACGGCTGGGGTAGCCACCCACATCGGGCCAAGGTTGGTCTGAACTATCTCCGGCTCCACGGCATACCTGGTGTCGCTGCCGCCGACCTCCCAGTCGAACTCATGGCCTGGACCCACCCGATGGCACAAGGGCCAGCGCTCGTTGTCGTGAGCGCCACCTCGGCAGATTACGTATCTGGGATCCATGATCAGGATCTTAGAAGCAAGGGCGCCTCTGGTTCAGGGGAACACACCATTCTGGTTGGAAATGAACAAAGTCCTCAGACTTCGGCGCGCTGCGCCCTCGGAGCAACCCCCCTGGGATGAGGCGCCGATTCGTCTTGTACGGGATCGTCATCGCCGATGAACCTGGCCGGATTTCCGGCCACACGGCCTCGCCTGCTAGCCTCTCACCTCGTTGCGCCGTTAGCTCAATTGGCAGAGCAGCTGACTCTTAATCAGCGGGTTGGGGGTTCAATTCCCTCACGGCGCACCATAAGTGCAGGTCACAGGCCTGCAAGGTGGCGGTCCTCCTCCTTGGAGGGCCGCCACCCACACTTTTTGACTCATAATTTGCAGGGCTCACTTGTACGGCACCGTTGCGCCTCCGGGAAGTCATAGGCACCTTCCAGCTAGGCGTTCAGGCTGATCCGATCCTCTTTGAGCTGTATTGGGCCACTCCGTGGCCGCCCACGTTAGATACCTCCCGGGCGTGGTCTTCCCCAGCGCATCCAGTAGGGGCCAGCCACCCGGGCGTCCACCACCTTGGGACCCCAGCTGGTCAGCGACAACCCGGGTGGAGCCCTTGCTTATCGAGTCGCGGGGCCGTCGCCTTCCTGATCCCACGCGAGGTCACCAGCCGAAGCCTCATCGGCCAGTGTCCAAGCAAGCCGACCATGTTGGAAGTCTAGTCCGACCTTGACTTGCATGTCAAGGTCGGACTAGACTAACATGATGACGAAGCGACGAGACATCATCAAGATCATCGCTGCCGCCGCGGCGGCTCAAGGCGTCACCTTCACAGTCACTCGGGAAGGGTCACGGCACACCGTCTACGACCTGGATGGCATCAAGATCCCCATACCCCGCCACAACGAGATCGGTAACAGGATGGCCGAGGTCATCTACAAAGAAGTCGCCGCCAAACTCGGAAAGGACTGGTGGAAGAAATGAGTCGCAAGACCTACACCTACAACGTCACCCGAGACGGCCGGTTCTGGCTCGTTCACGTCCCAGAACTTGACCGCTTTACCCAGGCCAGAAACCTCCGTGAAGTCGATGAAATGGTGGTCGACTTGATCTCGGTCATCACCGACCAGCCCACCTCATCGTTCGACTGTCAGCTCGGCGCCATCGAACTCCCCGAATCGGTTACCAGCCACCTCGACACCGCCAAACAGCTAAGGGAGCAGGCAGCACGATCTCAACATGGCGCCGCCGAGGAGGCCCGCAAAGCCGCCCGCGAACTCTCCGAAGATGGTGTACCGCTGCGTGACATCGGCCGACTAATGGGCGTGTCGTATCAACGCGCACACCAACTCGTCACCAACTCATAGACCCGTATCTCGAGGGTGCCCGGCCGACACCTCGTAACAGACAGATGCGGCCCCTTTACTCCTGAGAGCGGCTGCGCGGATTGAGCATGTCCGGAGATTGGCGGGATCCTCCCTGGTTTGCATTCGTCTCCCTGACCGTCGCCTGAGTGCCTACTGCTGCAATTGTGATTGTCGACGAGACCGCTTCTCCAAGAGCGCGCGCTGGCGCTAACCCTCATCTTGGCGGCGGTGGCCGCCTGGGGCATGCAGCGTTCTTTCGTGACCATCGGTTTGACGCATGGTTCGTAGCGACCTGGGAAACAGCTTCTCAGCGCTGGACCGTCAGTCGGCGCCGGAGTTCGTTGCGCACTCCGGGCCACTCCGAGGCGATGATCGGGAAGACGACCGTGTCACGCAGCGAACCCTCGCCCATGATGCTGTGGTTGCGCAGGACACCGTCCTGCTTTGCGCCCAGGCGTGCGATCGCGGCGCGGGACTGGTGGTTGCTCCAGTGTGTGCGGAACTCCACAGCGAGGCACTCCATCTCGACGAAGGCATGGGTCAGTAGGAGCAGTTTGCTCTCCGTGTTGGTGCCAGTGCGTTGCGCGGACTGGGCGTTCCACGTCGAACCGATCTCTACTCGCCGATTGGCTGCGTCGATGTTCGTGTAGGTCGTCATCCCGATAATCCGGCCGGTGTCGGTTTGTCTGGCCGTGAACGGCAACATCGTGCCCGCCTCCCTGAGGCCAACCCGCCGGTCGATCTCGGCGCGCATGCCCTCCGGGCGAGGGATCGAGGTGTACCAGAGGTCCCAGAGGTCGCCGTCGCGGGCCGCTTCGACAAGGCCGTCGTGGTGCTCCTGAGACAACGGCTCCAGAGTCACCAACTCCCCGACCAGGCTCACCGTCCGTAGGAAACTCATGGTCCACACCCTACGTAGGCAGCCGCGGCCGAGTGACCATCGGCGTAGTGCGATGTCGCTCAACTCAGCCAGCAGCTCGTCTGAGCGCCAGGAGGACGCCAGCGGTTGACCGCTCCACAAACTCCCTCTACGAAAAGGTCCAGGATTCTGATTGGCTCAGGCAGCCTCGGTGGACGATCCCTGATCGGACGCGCGAAATGCGCCATGAGCGGTCATTCCGCTCGGGGGTGTGATCCCTGTTGGCGTGCCCGAAAATCAAAGGATCGCCATCTCTGAGCTACGGGCCGCCGCGACCCGGTGGTTCGATGCTGTCGAGGCTCAGATGGGAATTGAGATAGTTCTTCCGCTCGACCCCTATTGGAACCTTGATGTCAAGGACGCTTTCGATCTTCGAACGAAGCCGACCATGCTCGACGTTGGCCAAGTGTCTGACGACGTCGACTCAATCCGTGACTACATCGCACAGACGACCGAGGTAGGCACCGTCGTCTGGCACGAGGCAGAGCACCTCAGCGGCATCCTGCGTGCGATCGGGCACATGGATCGCCCAAGAACGGGCTCCGTGTAGGCGGTGCGGACCGCGCCAGATCAGCGAGATGTGCGCGTCTCGTGCTTGGTCTTCCAGATGAAGGTCACGGGTCTGAGTGTGCCAGTCTGAATTGGCCCCACTTGGAGCCGTAGTGATGGCTTGAGTTGGCCCCACCCTCGACCTACCAGTCCTCTACGTTCGTGTCGTCTGCCAAGGCGATCACGAGGGGTGAAGGACGTTGAAGGAGAGATC
>JBBRZV010000049.1:0-23802 GCA_038236365.1 Actinomycetales bacterium
ACTCGCCCTGCGGCAGCTGTGCCCGCTCGAAAGAGTCCGAGATCGGGAAGAAGGCAGCCATCCCGGAGTACACGTTCTGGGCGGTGACCAGGTGCCGGTGGTCGTGGTACCAGAGCGTGCATGCCTCCTGGGTGTTGGGATAGTGGTAGGTCTTCACGAACCCCGGGACGGTGATGTCGTTGGCATACCCGTCGTACTGGGGCAGCGACTCAGAGCCGTGCAGGTGCGTGACGGTGTCGATGGCCTGCGGGTAGACAAGACCTTTAGCCGGGTAGTCGTTACGCATCCGCAACTCTGTGCGGGTGCCCTGTCTCGCCCTGATGGTCGGACCTGGAAGATGCCGTTGTACCCGGCCACCGTGGTCAACAGTCCCAGCAGGATGGGCAGCTGCTCCAGCCGCGCGGTGAGGGCGAACTGCTCGAATGGTCCCTGCGCGTCAACGCCGCTGGCGTAGGGCTTCAGCTCGGGCGGGCGCAGGAACACCCCCGCAAACGGAACTGGGGTGTTCTTGGCAGCGAGCTTGCTGACGCTCCCTGAGTCGGCATTCGCCCCTGCGTTGTTGACGGCGGCGAGGCCCACCGCTCCCACCGCTCCCACCGCTCCCAGCTTCAGAACTTCCCTGCGTGTGCTCATAAGCCGTCCCAAGGGTCGCGTCGACCGGTTCACCGATGCCCGATGAAGAGAGGTCGCTGACGAGACACGATCGCCAGCTTCTCCCGGTTCAGATTGGTATTGCGACCTTGGGAAAATCCTGGGTCACGAGACACTCATAACGGGTCACCACAACACAAAGGCCCACCGCCAGGGCGCCCTGACCATGGACAGCGGTTGCGGGCGGATGTGGTCGGGCGGACGGGTTCAGCGGATGTCGAGCCGCTGGATCAGTGCGGCGGCTGCGAGGTGCAGGCCGACGCCGACGAGCACCAGGACGACGTACGCCGACGCCGACGGCCCTGCGGTGAGCTGGTCGTTCCCGACGGCCCAGTAGAACAGGGACGCCGGTCGGATGGTGTGTGCCCAGTTCACGATCGGCGCCAGTGAGCTGACCAGGTAGGACGCCGCCGCCAGTGCCGAGGTCAGACCGAGGGCGAGTCCGCGGTTGCCGGTGAGTACGCCGATGATCATCGCGATCAGCCCGAAGTCCACGCCCATGACCAGGATGGCGAGGGTGGTGCCGATGACCGCGCCGGTCGGCAGGCTCAGGTCGTAGTGGCGCCCGAGCAGGATGAAGGCCATCGTCGCGACGGCCAGCGGGACCGCAAGCAGGGCCAGGACGAGGGTCTTCTCGCGGACGAGGCGGGGTCGGCTGATCGGCAGCGTCGCGACGAGGCCGAGCGAGCCGTCCTCGGACTGGCCGGCGATCGAGGATGCCCCGTACCCAATGGTCAGCAGCAGGATCATCAGCGGCAGGAAGTTCGCGTAGAGGTTCCCGTTGACCCAGCCGGCCGGCGAGGTGAAGGAGCCGCTCACCCCGAGCAGCGCTGCGACGGTGGGGTTGCTGGTCAGCGCGCCCAGGGACGCGTCGGATTTCACCGTCGGGTACATCGCGACGAGCAGGAACGCGTAGATCGCCAGGCCGACCGCGAACCAGAGCATCGAGCGCCGGCGTAGTCGGAGGTCGATGCGGGTGACGTCAGTGCGCATGGGTGGCCTCCGGAAGGTCGGTGGTGCGGTAGTAGCCAAGGAACAGCTCGTCGAGGTCGGCCGGCCGGGCGAGCAGGTCGATCGGGTCCAGCGGCGCGATCGCGCGCAGCACGGGCGCGACGGGCCCGGTGATCGTGAGCTGCAGACGCCGCGGGTCCGTCCCGGTGACCTTCACGCCGTCGAGCTTGGTGAGGGCGGTGGTGTCCATGTCGCGGTCGAAGACCAGCTCGATCGTGCGCGGGGCGTGGCGGCGCAGGCCGTCCACGGTGTCGGTCACGACGATCGCGCCCTCGCGGATGATCGCGAGCCGGTGCACGGCGCGCTGGACCTCGTCGAGGTCGTGCGAGGAGAGGAACACGGTGCGACCGTCGGCTGCCGTCTCGGCGAGCAGGGCGATGAACTCCTGCTGCAGGAGCGGGTCGAGACCGGAGGTGGGCTCGTCGAGCACGAGCAGCTCGGGGCGGTGCATGAAGGCCAGGACGATCCCGAGCTTCTGCTTGTTGCCCTTGGACAACGTGTGCGTCGGGCGGTCGACCTCGGCGGCGAAGCGCTCGATCAGCTCGTCGCGGTAGCGGGTGTCGGCAAGGCCCCGGGCGGAGCCGAACCGGTCGAGGATCTCCCGCCCGCTCACGCGGGGATAAATGGCAAGCTCTCCCGGCAGGTACCCGGTGCGCCGGTGGATGTCGACGCCGTCGCGAAGCGGGTCCAGACCCAGCACCTGGGCCGTGCCCGAGGACGCGTGGTACAGCCCCATGAGGATGCGGATGGTCGTCGACTTGCCCGCGCCGTTGGGTCCCAGGAAGCCGAAGATCTCCCCCTGCTCGACGTGGAGGTCAACATCAATGATTCCGCGGTGGGCCCCGAACGACCTGGTCAAGGTGTGTGTCTGGATCACTGGTGGTGCCATGCTCAGTCTTCCTCTCTGTCGATCTTGAGGCGAGGCCAGGATCAGCTTGTGGGGAGGCTGCGCCTGCTACCAGCCGAGCCCGGTGGCAGTGTCGGCGTGAGGGGTCGCCTCGCCTGCGGCTTGGGCGAAGGCATTCAGCGCGGTGACGACGTCCTGGCGGCCTTCCTGGGGCATGGCCGCGACGATGGTTGCGATCTCGGCCCGCCGACTCTCGGTAACCTCACCAACCAGCCGGGCGCCCTGCGGGGTCAAGGCGATGAGCACCTCCCGGCGGTCGGCCTTGTTCTCCTGGCGGGTGACCAGCTCTGCGGTGATGAGCCGGTCGACCATGCGCAGCGCCGTGGAAGGGGTGACGCCGAGTCGTTCCGCGAGCTGGTTGAGCCGGGTATCCCCGTGGCCTTCCAGGACGACAAGGGTGCGGAACTGCGTGATCGTGACCGCTTCCTCCACGCGGGCCAGAGAGCGAGCGGACACGCCGACCAGCGCCCGTGAGGCGGTCAGCAGGGCCGAGACCAGCGCGTCGGCGCCACCGCCGACCGATGCCGCCGGGTCGCTGACATGCGCTGGTGCCCTTGTCATAGATGCTCTCCTTGGATTTCATAAGTGACAGCAATTGTTGCATACTACAAGTCATGAGTCGCATGTTGCCCCCTCCCGGAACGCCGTCGCGGGCCCGTCGACCCCCCCAGGCCGCCACCATCGCGCTCCAGCACGGCCGCTCCAGAATTCTTACCCAAATGCGGTCCTCCAACTCGGGACTGCTGCTACTCGCCGTGCTCGTCGGCCTTGGCGCCGGCGGCGGTGCGATCGTCTTCCGGTGGTTGATCAAGACGTTCACGCTGGTGCTGTCAGGCCATGGCGACTACTCCCTGGCAGGCCACGCCGCCAACCCGTTGTTGCCGGGGCTTGGGCGGTGGTTCGTGATCGGCGCGCCGGTGGTCGCCGGGCTGCTGTACGGGCCGCTCGTGCACTTCTTCGCCCGCGAGGCACGCGGGCACGGCGTGCCCGAGGTGATGTACGCCATCGCCCGCAATGGCGGGCGGATCAAGCCGCAGGTCGCCGCCGTCAAGGCACTGGCCTCGGCGCTGTGCATCGGCGGAGGCGGGTCGGTCGGCCGTGAGGGCCCGATCGTGCAGATCGGCTCGGCGCTGGGTTCCACCCTCGGGCGGGTCGTGCGGGTCGGCGAGCCACGGATGCGTCTGCTCGTGGCCTGCGGGGCGGCCGGGGGAATTGCGGCGACGTTCAACGCCCCACTGGCCGGTGTCTTCTTCGCAATGGAGCTCATCCTGGTGAACTTCGAGGTCCGATCCTTCGGGATGATCGTGCTTGCCTCGGTGACCGCCAGCGTGGTCGGACGTGCCGCGATGGGCAGCGCCCCCTTCCTGCACCTGCCCAAGTTTACTGTCGGCCACCTCTGGGAGTACGGGCTGTTCGCCATCCTCGGCCTGCTCGGAGGCGTCGCCGGGGTGCTTTTCACCCGGGTCCTGTACGCCATCGAGGATGCCTGTGACGGGCTCTGGCGCGGACCGGAGTGGCTGCGCCCGGCTGCAGGTGGGATCTTGTTGGGCCTGCTGCTGCTGGTCCTGCCGCAGATGTACGGCGTGGGCTACCCCGTGCTGGCCGCCGGGATTGCCGGCAAGTACACGGTCCTCTTCCTGCTGGTGCTTCTGGTCGCCAAGATGTTCGCCACCAGCCTGACCATCGGCATCGGCGGCTCGGGAGGAGTGTTCGCCCCGAGCCTGTTCATCGGGGCCATGCTCGGGTCCGCCTTCGGCGAGATCATGCACATCCTGGCGCCGGCGATCGCGGGCCCGGTCGGCGCCTACGGCCTGATCGGGATGGGCGCGGTCTTTGCCGGAGCGGCTCGCGCGCCGATCACCGCGGTTATCATCATGTTCGAGCTGACGGGGGAGTACACGATCATCCTGCCGTTGATGTCGGCCATCGTCCTTGCCACGTTCATCAGCCAGCGACTGGCCCCCCGCGACACCATCTACACTCTCAAGCTGCGTCGCCGCGGCGTCGACTTGAGCTCGCCGGCCCAGACCAGCCCCCGCGCCGACGCGATCCCCGTCTCGGCGGTCATGCTCGCGGTGCCCACCGCCCTGCGGGACAGCGACAGCCTGCTGAAGGCGGCCCGGTCGTTGGCACACGCTCCCCAGGCCGTGCTACCCGTTGTCGACGCCCACGGGGCATACTGCGGGACCGTGAGCGCGCGAGGGGTCGCGGAGGCCCTGGCCGATGGCGAGCACGACGGCGCCCACGTCGGTCAGCTCACCGACCTCCCACGGGCGCTGCGCTCGGTCGACCCCCTCGACCTCGCCCTGCAGGTTCTGGACGATGCCGGCGGCGCCGTACCCGTGCTGGATCCCGAAGGGCGACAGATCGTCGGATGGATCACCCACCAGGCAGTGCTGGCCGCCCTACGCCCAGCCCGCCCGCCGGCACCAGCAGGCGGGGCCGCCCCGATCGGATGACGAGCCGTACGGACCTCGCGAACGTTCGCCGTATGCTGCTCGGAGACGACCCACTTCCCTCACGGGACCTGCGCGGCCGGTGCGCACTCGCCCACTCGATGGCTGACGTGCAGGACGACGTGCAAGAGGAACTGATCTGGGACTTGAGAGCGTTGGCTGCGGCCGATCTGGTCTCTGATGAGCGTGGGGCGTTGGCTGGCGTCCTGAGTCCGGTGGCCGTTTTCTATCCGTCGCTGCACCTCAATCTCGGCGAGTGCTACCGCAGGATCGGCAACCTTGAGCTAGCCCGCGAGCACCTCAAGCGAGCCCTGGACGCTGTTGTGGCCCTCGGGGACGACGGCTGCGGCCGGATGATCAAGGGCAGCCTAGCTAGACCGCCCTGGGCAACGCCTCACATCAGCGTGACCGGTCAAGGATCCCGTTGCGTTGATCGTCACGACCAGCCACGACGTCATCCAAGCGTGTCTCTTGCCGTACGGATATCAGGAAACAGGCCTTAGGCGCTAGCGTGCGCGAGGAGGCTGACGGCCAGATAGCCGGGTGTGTGGGGGCGCAGCCCCGTCGTCGGAACCAGGGGAGGTCGGATGCCACAACCGGTCGTCGAACAGGCATGAGTCCTCCTGGCGTGAACCGGGAGTGGCTATTGTCACAGTCCCTGACTAGGGGTCCCGTCAGGTCATGACGTGTGGCTGCGCGGCCTCGATGGCTTCCAGGGCCAGGGTCGAGTGGGCGAAGGCACCTCCGGCTCGCATCTCTGCGGCCACCCAGATCGCCTCCATGATGTCCTCGGGCGTGTTGCCTTTGCGGATGGCCAGCTTGGTGTGGCCCTTGATGCAGTACGGGCACTGGGTCACGTGCGCGACGGCTACCGCGATGAGCTGCTTGGTCTTCTCGGGCAGCGCGCCGTCGGCGAAGACGGCCTTGCTGAAGGCTTGGAACGCGTCATGGACGCCGGGTGCCAGGTCCTTGCGACGCTGGGCCTGTTCGGGGGTGGTGGGGTGGTACAGGGACTCGCTCATCGGTTTCTCCTTTGTCGAGGTCAGTCTCTGTTTGGGGGCCAGTGTTCTGGCTTACGCCGAGGCAAGTCGGCCTATCCGCACCCGCCAGACCTCTGGTCCTTCCTCGAGGTAGTCCCAGGAGAACTGGCCGGTGTTTTCCGCCGCGAGCTGGTAGTACAGCGGCTTGGGGTCGTGGTCGTTGACCAGGACGAAGGCCGTGCCAGCGCCCAGCGACGCGAACGTGTCGAAGATCAGTTGGTGGCGGATGCGGGGGATCTCGGTACGGACGTCGACGATGCGGTCGGTGACGGGCATGGTGGGTTCCTCTCGGTGGGGCAAGGGAGTCGCCTCGGGCTTGGGTTCCAAGAGCGCGACGTGGTGCATGGTTCCGTCCAGCCTTTGGGCTTGGACAGGGTGAGTGTGGCGGAGCAGGGCCCACGCGTCTGCCGCGAGCTGGCCCGCTTCCTCGGGTCGTCCGGCGTGGGCGAGCCGGCGGCAGGTGCGCGCCAGGACTCGGGTGAGCCCGTCGATTGCTTCGTAGTCTGTGGCGTCAGTCGGCACGAGTGATCTCGACCCGCCACTGGAGTGGTCCGGCTTCTAGATAGCTCCACGAGAACCGTCCGGGCCACAGTGCCTCGGCCTGGTATCGCAGCGGCTTGGGATCGTGGTCGTTCAGGATGACAAAGGTGCCGCCCGGCCGGAGCTGGTCGAGCTTGGCGAAGATGATTTCGTGGCGCCCGCTGTGCGGCAGGCTCCGGACGTCCAGCTCCTCGGGTACGTAGGCTTTGCCGACGATCTCCAGCTTTCCGGCTAGAGCTTGCTCCAGGTCGATGGCCGAGGCGTCGAGCGCCGGGAGAAGGAGGTCGTTCTCCTTGGTCAGATGAACCGTGAATATCGCCTGCGCGGCACCGGTCGCGGCGGCGATCGCGAACGGATCGCCGGCGTAGGTCAGGTCGGCCATCAGAGACTCGATGGCCCGGTGCTCAGCGATCATGGCGTCCACTAGTAGCCGCGTGCTCTCGAGTCGTGAGCCAGCCCTATAGAGGGCAGCTTCCTCGGCGTGCGCATGCGGAAGAAACTCCCTGGCGAACCACGTCATCAGCCTGGACAACGCCTGGTCATGCTCGCCCGAGCGGGCGCCGTCGACCACTGCGGCGGTGAGCTGGCGCATGTCGTTGACGAGGGTGGTGTGGTGACCAGTGATGGCGTCCATGACGTCTGCATTCTTGGCCGAGGCCTGCGGGGCCGCCATTCCGGTCCGGGGCGGCGTGGGGGAGAGCTGGTGGGTATCGAGCGACATCTGGGTCTCCTGACCTGTCGTGGGCTCTGGATCGAGTACCATTCGTTTTTACTATACTTTTAGTAAAAACTACAATCGCACCCACCACCCGATCTCCCATCGAAAGAGGCAACGTAATGACCGAAAGCACTGCGCCTGGTGTCGCCGCGAAGCCTGGGATGCACGACCTGTCGGACGTCGCGAGCCTGGTCGAGATCCAGCCCGAGGCGACCGTGTCCCGAACCGTCCTGCAGGCCGAGGGCGCACGAGTCGTGATCTTCTCGTTCGACGCCGGCCAAGTCCTGACCGAGCACACCGCTGCCGTGCCTGCGCTTCTCCAGGTGCTCGATGGGCACCTGCGGATCACCGCTGACGGCCGCACCGTCGACCTGCACCCCGGCGGGCTCATTCACTTTGCCGCCCGACTGCCGCACGCCGTTGAGGCAGTTTTGCCCTCCCGGCTGCAGCTCACCATGCTCGACCCCGGCGATAAGGCCTGATACGTCGTGGCGTGCTTACTGATGTTCATCGACCTACGGCCACGAAACCCTGGCTGGGGCCAGACCCACGGGTGTCACTGACAAGTCAAAGGGAAAGAATGTCTGCTCCTGAAACGATCGACTCCCGCACACATCGCGTGCTTGCCGGAGTGAGCCGCGTTGCCGTCCTTGAGGCGCTGCGTGTGAACGCCGGCCTGCTCGACGTCCAGACCATCGCCAAGCAGGTCGGGTTGCACACCAACACGGTGCGCTCACACCTGGACCAGCTCATGGACGCAGGCCTGGTCGAGAGCGAGGTGCAGGAACGGAAGACCCCCGGACGCCCGCGACTTCTCTTTCGCGCCACCGCGACACCGAGCGCCGGAGCGGAGGACTCATACAAGATCCTCGCCGAGGTCCTGGCCAGCGGCATCCGCGACAGCGAACCGACACCCGGCGCGTTGGCCGCCAAGGCGGGCTTGCGGTGGGGGCAGCGCCTCGAGCAGCAGGGCGGCGCCACCGCCGAGCCGCTCGACTCCGCACGTGCGCTTGAACGTGTCGTCGGGTTGCTCGACGACGTGGGTTTCGCACCTCGCATCAGCAACGCCACCGGGACCACCACCATCGGCGCCCCGGTGAATGCCACGGTGATCGAGCTGCAGCAGTGCCCCTTCTACGACATCGCACGCGAAAACACCGACGTCGTCTGCGCGGTGCACCTGGGCCTAATCCAGGGGGCGTTGGATCAGATGCAGGCCCCACCGGCCACAGTCAGTCTCGATCCCTTCGTGCGCCCGGACCTGTGCCTGGTACACATCACATCCGCTGTCATCGATGGCCCCGGCGTGCCGGCATGAGCCGCGCGCCGTTGTCCGTGACCCAACTCCTGGCCCCGAGGACCGAGACGGAGCAGCTGCGGTACGCGCTCCGGGAAGTGATCGACCCTGAGCTCGGCATCGACATCGTCTCCCTGGGCCTGGTCTACGGCCTCGAGGTCAACGACCGAGTGGCGGCCGGGGTGCTGACCACCACCACGCCAGCATGCCCGCTGGGGGAGTACATCACCGACGAGGTGCGCCGGGTGCTACTGGCCGGTGGTGCGGTCGACCGGGTCGAGGTGGTCATCACCCACGAGCCGGCCTGGACTCCCGAGATGATGGCCGAGGAGACGAAGCGGGTGTTCGGATGGTGACCTCAACAGGCGCAGTCGGATCAGTGAAGGCTGCGGGAGGGCGGATGCCGCCGAAGATTCCGCGCGCCCGCCTTCCGCTCTTCATTGCTGCTCTCGTCTGCCTGCTCGCGGGTCTGTGGGGCGGACTCCTCTTGCTGGGTCTGCCCCTGCCGACCCTGCTTTCCACGACCGCCGAAGAGCACGGAGTCCTCATGGCCCTGGGGTTCCTCGGGACGGTGATCTCGCTCGAACGGGCGGTCGCGCTCGGGCGCCCGTGGGCCTTCGCGTCACCCGCCCTAGCCGGCGCGGGCGGCGTTGCCGTCCTAGTGAGCCTGCCGCCCGTGGTGGGACGTCTGCTGTTGTCCGCAGCATCGATCGTTCTGGTGGTCGTCTACGTCGTGGTGCACCGCATCCAACCCGCCCTGCACCTGCGGGTGATGGCTGCCGGGGCCGTGTGCTGGTACGTGGCGACCCTGTTGTGGCTGATGGGCTGGCCGCTGCCGCGGGTGGTGCCCTGGATCGCCGGGTTCCTTGTCCTGACGATCATCGGCGAACGCTTGGAACTGGCCCGGGTCGCGTTTCTGGCGCCAACCTCGGTGCGCCAGTTCCTCGTGGGGGCGGTTGTCCTTGGTGTGGGGCTCATCCTGACGACGACCACGGCTGCTGCGGTGTCCACGGGGGTTCGCGTCGCGGGCGCCGGCATGATCGCGCTGGCGGTGTGGGGTTCGGTGCACGATGTCGCACGCCGCACCGTCAAGATTCCCGGCGTCACCCGTTTCATGGCGGTCTGCCTGCTCGCGGGGTACGTCTGGCTCTTCATCGGGGGCGTGATCTGGCTGTTCGCGGGCGACCTCGGCGCGAGTGTTGCAATCTACGACGCGGCGCTGCACACAGTGTTCCTCGGCTTCGTGATGTCAATGATCTTTGGGCATGCACCTGTGATCGTGCCCGCCGTCCTTCGCGTCCGGCTCCCGTTTCGCCCATGGTTCTACGGGCACGTCGGGCTTCTTCACGCTTCGCTCATGGTGCGGGTATTAGTGGGCGATGGGCTCGGATCCGCCCTCTACTGGCGAGTCGGCGGGGTGGGCACCGAGCTCGCGGTGCTCGGTTTCCTGGCCTCCTCCGTGATCGCCGTTCGGCAAGCGAACAGGAAGGGGCGGTCGGCATGACCATCACCGACCCGCGGGTTGACCAGCTGACAAAGTCCGGTCCTGAACAGGACCGGGCCGGCTTGCTGTGGGGTTTGGCTCTGGGCGCTGTCATGCTCGTCGTCGCCCTCGTGGTCGCGTTGACCGGTAGTGGCGCTGGTTCTGGCGTGGCCTCGCGCGCTGTCGTCACAGCTGGCGGGACCCAGACGGTCGCAGTCAGCCTGGCCGGGATGAGGATCACGCCTTCGGTGATCGAGGTGACGAAGGGGACCCGGCTCGTCCTGAAGGTCAAGAACGCCGACGCGATCCGCCACGACCTGGTCCTGGAGACCGGGCAGCGCACTGAGCTGCTCACGGGTGGAGAGTCTGCAACTATCACCGTCGGCGTCGTCAACACCGGGTTCGCCGGCTGGTGCAGTGTCCCCGGACACAGGGTCGCGGGGATGACCCTGAGCATTGTCGTGACCGGGGCCGGTAATACCGCCAGCTCGGCCGCGAAGGTTCACGGGTCTGGCTTGGGAGCGATGTCCAATGGCGCTTCAGCCAGCGCGTCCGCACCGGTCATCGACTTTCGCGCCTCCCCGCAAGCGGGCTGGAAGCCGTACGACCCGGCCCTGCGGCCGGCGCTCGGCGCCAAGGAGCACCGCCTGACGATGACCGTGCGAGACACCGTGGTCGAGGTCGCTCCCGGTGTGCGCCAAACCTTGTGGACCTTCAACGGGACCGCGCCCGGGCCCACCTTGCACGGCAAAGTCGGCGACCTGTTCACCATCACGTTCGTCAACGACGCCAGTTTGGGCCACGGTATCGACTTTCATGCGGGCTCCCTCGCGCCTGATCTGCCGATGCGCACCATCGACCCGGGGAAATCGCTGACCTACCAGTTTGTCGCGAACCATTCAGGGGCGTGGCTCTACCACTGCAGCACGATGCCGATGGCCCTGCACATTGCCAACGGAATGTATGGCGCGGTCATCATCGACCCACCCGGCCTGCCGGCCGTCACCCACGAGTTCGTCGTCGTGCAGTCCGAGCTCTATCTCGGACCACAGAACGGCACCGCCAACGAGGCCAAGATCGCGGCCGAGAAACCAGACGCCATCCTGTTCAACGGCTACGTCAACCAGTACGACCACGCGCCCATCCGCGTCCCGGTCGGTGAACGGGTGCGGGTTTGGGTCGTGGATGCGGGACCCCAGCGAGCGACGGCTTTCCACGTGGTCGGAACCCAGTTCGACACGGTGTTCAAGGAAGGCGCCTACCTCCTCAGGGCCGGCAACCCCGAGCAAGGCGCGTCGCAGGTGTTGGACCTCGCGCCCGCCCAAGGAGGTTTCGTCGAGTTCGTCCTGCCGCAGCCGGGCCACTACCCGTTCACAGATCACGCCATGGTCGACGGCCAGCGCGGAGCCCACGGCACCTTCCAGGGGTTCTAGGTGCTGGATCTGTGGTCCCTCGTGCGCTTCCTGCACGTGGTCGGCGCGGTCGTGTGGCTCGGCGGGCAGCTCACTCTCTCCTCGTTGGTGATGCCGGTCGCTCGTGACCGCCTCCCCGAGCAGGCTCGCGCCGGCCTGATGCGAGTCCTCGGGATGCGGTTCGGCGTTGCCACGGTGACAGTGTTGATCCCGCTGCAGCTCGCGACGGGAGTTGCCCTGGCCAGCCACAAGGGGGTCACCATGGGTTCCTTGGCCGCACCCGGGTATGGGCGCATGCTCGCCGGGAAGCTGGTTGCGTTCGCTCTGGTCATGCTGGCCGCAGGGTTACATGGGTGGGCGATCTCGGCGGGGCGCCGGACCCTGGCTCGATCCCTGGCGGTGTCATCACTAGCCGGGTCCTTCGTTGTGGTGCTGCTCGCTTCCGCGCTGCCAGTCACCTGAGCTCGGCCGGGGCCCGGCCACTCGCCTTTGTGCTGGCGATCGACGACGGACTTTCAAACCCTGGAAGTGATTCTGAACAGAGGCGGACAATTGACTGATCCCGTCGTCAACCCGAGGAGCTTTATGGCCCGCAGTCGTTCTGTTGCCGATCAACTTGTCGCCCAGCTGGTCGCCGCAGGGGCGCGCCACATCTACGGCATCGTGGGCGACAGCCCCTTAACCCTGTCGTAGACGCAGTGCGCCGCACCGAGGGCATCGAGTGGGTGCAGGTGCGCCACGAGGAAGCCGGCGCGTTCGCCCCCGCCGCCGAGGCTGAGCTCACGGGCACCCTCGCTGTGTGCGCGGGGTCGTGCGGACTAGGCAACCTGCACCTGATCAATGGCCTGTACGACGCGAACCGCTCCCGCGTACCCGTTCTCGCGATCGCCTCGCACATCCCCAGCGAGCAGGTCGGCACCCAGTACTTCCAGGAGACCCACCTCGACCGGCTCTTCACCGAGTGCTCGGTGTACTCCGAGATGATCTCGAGCGCAACCCAGGCGCCGCGAGTCATCCGCAGCGCGATCCACCACGCCTAGGGTGCCGCCGGTGTCGCCGTCCTGACCCTTCCTGGCGACGTCGCCGACCTCGAAGCACGTCCGGTCGCACCTGACATCCTCACCCGCCCCAAGGCGCCTCGCGTGATCCCCGACGCCGAGTCCGTGCGCGCACTGGCTGAGGCCATCAACGAGGCTGGCAAGGTGACGATCTTCGCGGGCGCTCGGACCGCTGCGGCGCACGACGACGTGATCGCGCTCGCTGACAAGATCGCCGCCCCGATCGGCCACAGCCTGCGTGGAAAGGAGCACATCGAGTACGACAACCCGTTCGACGTCGGGATCAGTGGCCTGCTCGGATACGGCGCCTGCCAGGCATCCCTGGAGGGTGCGGACCTGCTGCTCATGCTGGGCACCGACTTCCCCTATGACCAGTTCCTGCCTGGCGGTGTCCGCACGGCCCAGGTAGATATCGAGCCGACCCGACTGGGACGGCGCACACGAATGGACCTGGCCGTCCTGGGCGACGTCGGAGAGACGGTCCGTGCGTTGCTCCCCCTGGTCGAGCGTGCAAAGAGCCGGCAGTTCCTCGACTCCATGGTGAGCCGCCATGCCAAGGCCATGTCGGGAGTCATCGGCGCCTACGCCAAGGACGTAGAGCGCCAAACCCCCATCCACCCCGAGTACGCCGCTGTGACCCTGGACGAAGAGGCCTCCGAGGACGCCGTGTTCACAGTGGATACGGGAATGTGCAACGTCTGGGCCGCGCGGTACATCACACCCAACGGCCGACGGCGGGTGATCGGCTCGTTCCTGCACGGTTCGATGGCCAACGCGGTACCGCACGCGATCGGCGCGGCGCTGGCCCACCCGGGACGCCAGGTCATCGCGATGGCCGGCGACGGGCTGTCAATGCTTCTGGGTGAGCTCGTGACCCTCAAGCACTACGAGCTGCCGGTCAAGATCGTGCTGTTCGACAACGCGACACTTGCCATGGTGCGCCTGGAGATGCTCGTAGAAGGACTGCCAAGCTTCGCGACAGACTCCCCGAAAATCGACTACGCGGCGGTAGCAAGCGCGATGGGCATCCACGCCGTGCGGATCGAGAAACCAAAGGACGTCCGGGCAGCCCTGCGCGACGCGTTAGCGCACCCAGGCCCCGCGCTCGTTGACATGGTCACCGACCCGCGCGCCCTGGCCCTGCCACCGAAGATCACCGGCAAGCAGATCGCCGGGTTCACCACCGCGATGAGCAAGGAGATCCTGGGCGGCGGGATGGGTGAGGTTATGGCGATGGCACGCTCGAACCTGCGCAAGGTGCCCCACCCGTGAGGATGTTCCCGCATCGAGGCCGGAGAGCCGGATCAGGCGGACGGCCTGAGTCTTTCGCGCACGGCGTGTGTGGCGGCAAGAATATTCTGCAGCGATGCGAGGGTCTCGGCGTAGCCGCGGGTCTTCAGACCGCAGTCCGGGTTGACCCAGAGCTGACGTGCGGGGATCGACGCGAGCGCCTTCTCCAGGAGTGTGGTGATTTCGGTGACGCTTGGCACGCGCGGCGAGTGGATGTCGTAAACGCCCGGTCCAATGCCGTGGTCGAAGCCGTTTGTCCGAATGTCTGCGATGACCTCCATGCGTGAGCGGGCGGCTTCGATGCTTGTGACGTCGGCGTCCAGGTTGCGGATGGCGTCGATGACGGCGCCGAATTCCGAGTAGCACAGGTGTGTGTGGATCTGTGTCTGGTCGCGCGCGCCTGAGGTGGCCAGGCGGAAGGAGCCGACCGACCAGTCGAGGTAGCCCGCGTGGTCTTTGCGCTTCAGCGGTAGCAGCTCGCGCAGGGCGGGCTCGTCTACCTGCACTATGCGGATACCGGCGGCCTCGAGGTCCGCGATCTCGTCCCGCAGCGCGAGCGCGACTTGGCGCGCCGTCTCGCCGAGAGGCTGGTCATCGCGCACGAACGACCAGGCAAGGATTGTCACGGGGCCTGTCAGCATGCCCTTGACCGGTTTGGCGGTCAGACTTTGCGCATACCTTGACCAGGGGGCGGTGATCGGTTGGGGCCGGGACACATCACCCCAAAGGATCGACGGGCGTGTGCACCGGGTTCCGTAGGACTGCACCCAGCCGTTCTTGGTGACGGCGAAGCCGTCCAGGTTCTCGGCAAAATACTGCACCATGTCGTTGCGTTCGGGCTCGCCGTGCACGATGACGTCCAGGCCGATTTCCTCCTGGAGGTCGACAACGCGTTTGATCTCGGCCTGCATGAGGGCGACGTACTCCGCCTCACTGAGGATTCGTTGGGCCAGTTGTGCGCGGGCGCGACGGATGTCGCCGGTCTGGGGGAAAGAGCCGATCGTCGTGGTGGGCAGGAGGGGCAGGTCAAGAGCGGCCTCCTGCGCGGCGAGGCGATTCGCGTACTCGCCCCGGGAGAAGTCGGCCGTGGCCAGGGCCTGGGTGCGTGCACGTACGGCGCCGTCGCGCACCCCCGGCGCGGACCGGCGTCTGGCGAGAGCAGCAGAGGCCTCGCTCAGCGTCCCGTGGATCATTTCATGCCCGTCGGTCAGTCCTGTTGCGAGCGTCGCGACTTGCCCGACCTTTTGGTCGGAGAAGGCCAACCAGCTCGTCATGGCGGCGGGCAAGAAGGGCTCGTCGAGGACGTCGTGGGGCAGGTGCAGCAGCGAAGTTGACGTTGAGACGGCAACCCTGGGCGAGAGCGGAAGCAGCTCGGTGAGTGTGCGGAACGCGGCCTCGAGGTCCCCGCGCCAGATATTGTGGCCGTCGATCACACCGCCGACGATGGTCATGGCTGCCAGCGCCGTTCTTGTCGCGTGGTCGAGCCCGGTTGGAATCGTGCCACGGACGAGGTCGATCCCAATTGCTTCGACGGGCGACGCAGCGAGCACGGGCAGCGCGTCGTCCAGGCTGCCGTACGGTGCGGCGACGAAGAGCTGCGGGCGATCGGATGCACCGCCCAGTGTCACGTATGCGGCTTCGGCGGCGGCCAGTACATCCTCGCGCTGGTCCGCAAAGCTTTCACTGACGAGGGCCGGTTCGTCCAGCTGAACCCAGTGCGCGCCTGCGGCGGCCAGTCGTGCCAGGAGCTTGCTGTATGCCGGGACGAGCTCGGTCAGGCGGTTTAGGGGGCGGAAGCCTTCGGGTGCCTCATCGCTGGCCTTGCTCAGCAGGAGGAATGTGACCGGGCCGACGAGCACCGGGCGCGTGATGAATCCGGCGGCCTTGGCCTCCTCGAACTCGTGCACGTGGCGGTCGGAGGCGAGTCGGAACACGGTCTCGGGGCCGATTTCCGGCACGAGGTAGTGGTAGTTCGTGTCGAACCACTTGGTCATCTCCAACGGGGTGTGTTCGCCCTCACCGCGGGCAAGCATGAAGTAGCCGGCGAGGTCGACACGTTCGTTCGCATCGACCAGGGATGCGAAACGCGTGGGGACGGCGCCGACGGTGACTGCGGCATCCAGGACCTGGTCGTAGTAACTGAAGCTCTCCGGGATCGAGGAGTCCGTGCGACCCAGACCGAGCGAGGCGAGGCGCTCACGCGTGGCGGCGCGCAGCTTGCCCGCAGCCGCCTCCAGCTCGTCCGCCGTGATGGATCCCGCCCAGAATGCCTCGACGGCCTTTTTCAGCTCGCGACGCCGGCCGATCCGCGGATAGCCGATGATCGTGCCCGTCGGAAATGCGGACCCTGTGGAGTGCGACATGCTGGTTCCCTTTCGTGGTGGGCCGATTGGAAGGGACCACGTCCGTTGTCGACGAATATCGCGGTCTCTCCTTGGTGGTCGGTTGGCTTGATCTCGGGCTAGATCTCACCTCTACGAGGGCACGGTGGGATTGGGCGGGTGGGCGAGCCAACGATGCCTCTCCCGGCACGACCCGGCCGCCTTAGAGCACGATGACCATGATCCCCGTCTTGCGCACCTCCTCGCCGTTGCCATCGCGCCCAAAAACGCGGCACTGGCACATGCTGGCTGGGCGCGCTCCTCGCCGAGGGAGGCTCCGCACTGCGCATGCAGCCCCCGATGGTCGAGCGGCCAAGAGGCAGCAGCTATTTGGTCTGGGGAATGAGGCATGGATTGTAGTTTTCCCGACATTTGTAGTAAAAACAAGTTCTACCGTGAAATCAGCAAGGGAGCAGCGATGAAGGCCGTCAGGCTCATGCACCACGACGCAGCCGAGCGACCTTTCATCGTGATCTGGGAGGTCACGCGTGCCTGCCAGCTCGTGTGCACTCACTGCCGGGCCGACGCGATCCGGACTCGTAACCCCTTCGAGCTCACCACCGACGAGGGCCGGCGGCTGCTTGACGACCTCGCCTCCTTCGGTTCCCCGCGTCCGCTGGTCGTCCTGACCGGTGGCGACCCCTTCGAGCGACCTGACCTGGCCGAGCTGGTAGCGCACGGCACCCGGAACGGGCTGAGCATGGCGCTGTCGCCCTCGGTGACCGACCGCCTCACCCGCCCCGTCCTGGAGGAGCTGCACGACGCCGGAGCCAAAGCCGTCTCGCTGTCCCTGGACGGCGCCACCGCCCAAAGCCACGACGCGTTCCGCGGTGTCCAGGGAGTCTTCGATGCCACGTTGGACGCGGCGCGCACCGTTCGTGAAATCGGCCTCCGCCTGCAGATCAACACCACCGTCACCAGAGGAAACGTCCATGAGCTCCCACGGATGCTTCAGCACGTACTCGAGCTGGACGCCGCGCTGTGGAGCGTGTTCTTCCTGGTCCCGACCGGGAGGGGCAAGCTCCTGGAACCCCTGACCGCGGCGCAGGAGGAAGAGGTCTTGCACTGGCTGCATGACGTTTCATCGTTCGTCGCGATCAAGACCACCGAGGCACCCCACTACCGGCGGATCGCCATCCAGCGGGCCGGCGTCAAGGCACTGGACGAGGTATTTCCGGTGGGGCCGCTTCGCTCTGCGCTGCGTCGCGACACCGCCGAGACCCTTGCCGGGCGCGAGCCCTCGCGCCTGCCGCGACCACCGATAGACGTCAACTCAGGACGCGGCTTCGCTTTCGTCGACCACGTGGGAGCGGTGTACCCGAGCGGGTTCCTGCCCGTTGCCGTCGGCTCGGTGTGTGACCTGCCCTTCTCAGAGATCTACCGGGGCTCCGAGCTACTGCAGGAGCTACGTAACCCGGACGGCTTTGGTGGTAGATGCGGGCAATGCGAGTTCAGGACCGTCTGTGGAGGATCGCGTTCACATGCCTATGCAACGACAGGGGATCCATTGGCCGAGGACCGGAGCTGCCTCTACGTTCCCGTGCTTGCCCATAGCACGGACGTGGGTCAAATGGGCAAGATCTGCTGATTTATTTTTTACGGCTTTTGTGTGGTAAAAACGTCGATGTCCATCCAGACGGCGTGGCGCAATGCAGAGGCAATGGACTGCTGCGCATGCCGAAGCCAGGAGGTAAGACGTGTCACAGGTGAGCACGACCCGGCCCTCGCCGGATGGCAAGCGCGCAATGATGGTGTCGCGAACCTGGGTGCAGGCTGCTGCCCTCCTGCTGCTCTTCGGCTTCGCGGTGCTGGGCTTCCTGGCCTTCCGCACCTACGAGACCGGCCCGCCCATCGCCGACAAGGTAGTCAGCCAGAACGGCCAGGTGCTCTTCACCGGCGCCGACGTCACGGCGGGCCAGCAGATTTTCCTGCGCGACGGTCTGATGGAGAACGGCTCGGTCTTCGGGCACGGCGCCTACCTGGGACCTGACTTCACCACGGACTACCTGCACCGCGCCGCGGAGATAGCCACTCGCGAATACGGCGGCAGCGCCTCGAGCACGGCGGCGCAACAGGTGATAACGGACTTCAAGACCAACCGGTATGACCCGAAAACCAGGACGCTGACCTACACGTCCGGGCAGGCGACGGCGTACAAGGAGCTGGTCGGCTACTACGGCAACTACTTCGGAACGACTTCTGCGACAAAGGGTCTGCGTCCGAACGCCATCACCGATCCGACCGAGATCCGCCAGCTCACCGCGTTCTTCTCCTGGACCGCCTGGGCCGGCTCGACGTTGCGACCGGACAAGAACTACAGCTACACCAACTCCTGGCCCCCGGAACCGTTGGTCGGCAACCAGCCACCCGCCAACGTGTTGGTGTGGAGCGTGCTCTCTCTGATCGCCCTGCTGGCCGGCATCGGCGCGCTGTTCGCCGCCTTCGGACGCTGGGGCGACCGGTTCGGCTGGAAGGGCCGCCAGGCCGAAGCGATCTCCTTCCGCCCGCCGGGTGACGTCGTACTCACGCCTGCGCAGCGAGCCTGCGCCTACTTCTTCCTCGTTGTCGGCCTGCTGTTCTTCATCCAGGTCATGGTCGGTGCCGCCAGTGAGCACTACCACGTCGACATCAACAGCTTCTTCGGCTTCGACCTGGCCCGCTGGCTGCCCTACAACCTGGTCCGCACCTGGCACGTGCAGCTGTCCATCTTCTGGACGGCGACCTCGTTCCTGGCGGCCGGCATCTTCCTGACCCCGATGATCGCCGGACGGGAGCCGCGCCGCCAGCACTGGCTCGCCTACGGCCTGCTCGGCGCACTCGCCCTGGTCGTCTTCGGCAGCATGGCCGGGGAGTACCTCGACATCCACGGGTTGCTGTCCGGAACGTTGCATGCCTTCGGGATGCAAGGTTTCGAGTACCTCGACCTGGGCCGGTTCTGGCAGGTCCTGCTCACCGGCGGCATGGTCATCTGGGTCATCATCTTGTTCCGGGGGCTGCGAAGCCGCCTGCGCAACGAGTCACGCGGCAACATGCCGTGGATGTTCTTCTTCACCGCACTGGCCATCCCGGCGTTCTACGCGGTGGGCCTGCTGACCAGCTCTGACTCGAGCTTCACCATCGCCGACTTCTGGCGGTTCATGGTGGTGCACCTGTGGGTTGAGGACTTCCTGGAGATCTTCACCACCGTCCTGGTCGCCTACATCTTCGTCATGCTCGGCGTGGTCAGGGAGCGGGTGGCACTGAAGGTGATCTACCTCGACATCCTGCTGTACTCAGCCGGCGGGATCATCGGCACCATGCACCATCTGTACTTCTCCGGCAGCGCCGCCGAGGGCATGGCGCTGGGCGCGTTCTTCTCGGCCCTTGAGGTGATCCCCCTGACGTTCCTGACCGTCGAGGCGTGGTCCTTCCTGCAGCTCGGTGCCCGCCAGGAGTCCAAGTCGAAGACGCCGTTCCCGCACCGGTGGGCCGTGATGTTCCTGGTCGCCGTCGGTTTCTGGAACTTCCTCGGTGCCGGCATCTTCGGATTCCTGGTCAACCTACCGATCGTCTCGTACTACGAGATCGGCACCGCCCTGACCGCCAACCACGCGCACGACGCGATGATGGGTGTCTACGGGATGCTCGCGATGGGACTGGCGCTCTTCTGCCTGCGCTACCTCATTCCCGCCGAGCGCTGGCCCGACCGACTGGCCAAGATCTCCTTCTGGTCGGCCAACCTCGGGCTCGCCTGGATGTCGTTCGCGACACTGCTCCCTCTCGGCTTCCTGCAGCTCTACCAGTCGGTCAACCACGGCTACTTTGCCGCCCGGCAGCTCTCGTTCATCACCAACCCCACCAATAGCGTGTTCGAATGGCTGCGACTGCCCGGCGACCTGCTGCTCATCATCGGCGGTGTACTGCCCTTCCTGTGGATCTGCTGGCTGGGGGTTCGCTACCGCGTGAAAGCCTCGACGCTGGAGTTGCCCGAGGGCGTTCTCTTCACCGAAGTGGTCGAGCGGGTGCCTGCCGGAGCCGAGGACCGTGAGCGGTGAACGTGCACCCGGAGGTCCTGATCGTCGGGGCATACTCCATCTTGCTGCTCGCAGTGGCCGCCATCCTGGACGCGATGGGGGCGCACGCCCAGCGCCGCTCCGAGCGGTTCCGGACCGCAGGCTTCCGATACCTCCCACAGCACGACGCGTGGACCTGCTCGGAGGACGCGATGCTGTGGCCGATGGAGTACGACAAGCAGCACCATCTGGTGCGCTACCGCGCCAAAGCCTCGGTGTGCAACGCCTGCCATGTCAAGCCTGACTGCACCAGCTCCTCGAGAGGTCGCGAGGTCACCCGCGCGGTCGCGCCCTGGCCGCACTCGGAGGCTGGCCGGTTCCACCGTGGCATATCGCTGGCGCTGGTTGCTCTTGCGGCCGTGCTGCTGGTCGTCGCGGGGGCCCGGCACCCCCAGCCCCAGACGCTGGTCCTTGCCCTGCCGCTGGTGTTCGTGGTCCTGCTGGGGCTGCGCTACAGCGCCCACTTCCGGGCCACGCCGGCCAACTTCCCGGCGCCGACCCCGGCGTC
The DNA here is from genome assembly GCA_038236365.1 of Actinomycetales bacterium. GTDB lineage: Bacteria > Actinomycetota > Actinomycetes > Actinomycetales > Dermatophilaceae > UBA4719. The sequence goes on from JBBRZV010000049.1 coordinate 20,805, forward strand.
CGGTCTGCGGGTAACGCAAACCTCGCGCACCCGCTGGGGATCCGACGTCCGGGAGGACTCATGATCGTCAAGATCGCGCTGGTGATACTGGTGGTCCTGCTCGCGCTGAGCGCAGCCAACACCAGGGTGCTTCGCGAGTACCAGCGGGGAGTGCTGTTCCGCCTCGGCCGGTTGCGGCCACTTGCCGGTCCAGGTCTGGTGTTCCTGATCCCCTTCGTCGACCGGATGGAACGCGTCGACCTTCGGACCGTCACGATGACCATCCCGCCTCAGGAGGTCATCACCCGCGACAACGTGCCCGCCCGGGTCAACGCCGTCGCCTACTTCCGGGTTACCGACCCTGCCCGGGCCATCACCGAGGTCGAGGCCTATCCGGTCGCCACCTCACAGATCGCCCAGACGACACTGCGGTCGGTCCTTGGCCGGGCCGAGCTCGACGACCTGCTCGCCGAGCGTGACCAGCTCAACGACAGTCTGCGGCGCATCATCGACGAGCAGACCGAACCGTGGGGCATCAAGGTCACCACCGTTGAGATCAAGGACGTCGAGATCCCCGAGGCGATGCAGCGGGCAATGGCTCGTCAGGCCGAGGCGGAGCGCGAGCGGCGCGCGAAGATCATCAACGCCGAGGGCGAGTTCCAGGCCGCCCAGAAGATCTTCGAGGCCGCTGAGATCCTCAGCCGCAACCCTGCAGCCCTGCAGCTGCGCTACCTGCAGACACTGCTCGAGCTCGGCGGCGAGAAGTCCACCATCGTCTTCCCACTGCCGATGGACCTCATCAAGCCCTTCCTGGGCGCTAAAACACAGACCGACAAGAGGCCGGCCTCTCCCGAATTGGACCTCTCGGCGCACACCGAGACACTGCGCCGGCTCCTCAAAAGCCCCGAGGTGGACAGGCCGCGGTAAGCCGTGTGGAAATTGTTGAACCGGTGAAAAAAGTGAATATCACGCCAAGTTATCCACGTTGATCCAATGAAAATATTTTGCCTTCAGCTAGGGGCATTGCCACCGGTCGAGGTGCTTGATGTCGCGAATGATTGCACCGGATTGAGCACGAGTCGTTGGGGATGCATTGTCCTCCTCTGACCGCCCTCCGCAGCCGCGACCGAAGTCGAAGTCGTGACGAGCCGGTGATCACTGGGCTGCTCTGGCCTCCGCCTCACCGTCGTGGCAAGCGGACGCAAACGCGCAGTGTCTACGGCATGCCAAACAGAGGCGGGGTGCCTGCTGTTGTCATCCGTTGGGCGGCTCCGAGTCCGCTGGGAGACCTCCGGTGTCCGGTCGGGATCAGCGACGACTCCGTCCGCCACTCCGCCGCCAAGTATCTGGTCGTCCAGCCTCGGCCCCACGGCATCTCCTCGTGGACTTTGGTTGACGGCACCGGCAGCCCGGACGGGCAGACGGCGGTCATCCGGCTGAAGGGCACTGCCGACATCCCGATCGCAGCCGGGGTCGTGGCAGCGTTTGGGGGATCGGTGGACATCACCGTCGAGTCGCGGGCTCGGTCTGCCATCAGGTAGCGGTCGCGTAGTCTGACTTCTCGTGGCTGTTGACTTTGGACTCGTACTCAAGGACCTGCGCTCGACCATGGAGTCGGTGCGTCAGGTCACCGATCTGGACTCCCTGCGCACCCAGATCAGCGAGCTGGAGGAGCAGTCCGGCGCACCCGACCTGTGGGACCACCCGGACAAGGCCCAAGCGGTCACCAGCCGCCTGTCACGCGCCAACTCCGAGCTCGAGCGGATCACCTCGATGGACAACCGCATCGACGATCTTGAGGTGCTGGTCCAGCTTGGCGTCGAGGAGAGCGACGAGGCCACCATGAGGGAGGCCGAGAGAGAGCTGAACAGCCTGACCAAGGCCGTGGGCGAGCTCGAGGTTCGGACCCTGCTCAACGGCGAGTACGACAAACGCGAGGCGGTCATCTCGATCCGCTCGGGCGCCGGTGGTGTCGACGCGGCCGACTTCGCCGAGATGCTCATGCGCATGTATCTGCGATGGGCAGAGCGACATGGTTACCCCACCGAGGTGCTCGACACCTCCTACGCTGAGGAAGCAGGGCTGAAGTCGGCCACCTTCGAGGTCAAGGTGCCCTACGCATACGGCACCCTCGCGGTCGAGGCCGGCACCCACCGCCTCGTGCGCATCTCGCCGTTCGACAACCAGGGGCGACGCCAGACCTCGTTCGCAGCGGTCGAGGTCATTCCGTTGATCGAGGACACGGACAGCATCGAGATCCCGGACAACGAGATCAAGGTCGATGTATTCCGCTCGAGCGGCCCGGGGGGTCAGTCGGTCAACACCACCGACTCGGCGGTGCGCATGACCCACATCCCTACCGGCATCGTGGTCTCGATGCAGAACGAGAAGTCCCAGATCCAGAACCGTGCCGCCGCATTGCGGGTCCTTCAGTCCCGGTTGCTTCTTCAGCGCCAGGCCGAGGAGCACGCCGTGAAGAAGGCCATGGCCGGAGACGTCAAGGCAAGCTGGGGGGACCAGATGCGCTCGTACGTCCTGAACCCCTACCAGATGGTCAAGGACCTGCGCACCGAGTACGAGGTCGGCAACACCAGCGGGGTGTTCGACGGGGACATCGACGGTTTCATCGAGGCCGGGATTCGGTGGAAGCGCAGCGCCGAGCGCGACGAGCCGTGAATCCGCAACGCCGGGGAACCGGACAGTCCCACCAAACCCGGCAACCCGTCGTACGCTCGGAGGTGCCTCTGCCGGGTGACTTCCTGCGCGGTGGGGCGGCCCCGACCGGCGGGGCGTCCTGTCCCCAAGTCCGCAAAGGCGCGTCGCACCGATGATTCGCTTCGAGAAGGTCAGCAAGACCTATCCCCGCTCGAGCCAACCGGCTTTGAAAGACATCTCCCTGGACGTCGAGCGCGGCGAGTTCGTCTTCGTGGTGGGACAGTCCGGGTCGGGCAAGTCCACCCTGCTGCGCCTCATCCTGCGTGAAGAGGCAGCGACCTCCGGCAATGTGCTGGTCGCCGGC
>JBBRZV010000050.1:0-23710 GCA_038236365.1 Actinomycetales bacterium
GAACGGCGTGTTGCACCCCAGCAGCCCCCCAAACCACCCACGGATGCGTCACAAGAGCCGCAAATCCGGTCCTTAACCATTCGGGAGCGCAGGGTCAGATTCTCTCGTTCCCGTTCCTGTGACCGTGCGTGAGGGTGGCGGGCTGGTCGAGCTCGTCGTACGTCGCGAGACTTGGCCCCCGCGCTGCCTGCAGGTCGCGGGCACCCGCCTCTGCAGCACGCATGACGCGAAGAAGGTTGGCACCGGCCAGCCTGATCAGGTCGCTGTCCGACCACCCGCGGTTGGCGAGGGCCGCAAACAGCCGTGGGTAGCCGCTGACGTCCTCGAGCCCGACGGGCAGCTCGTCGGTGCCGTCGTAGTCGCCGCCGATGCCCACATGGTTGATGCCTGCGACATCGCGCACGTGCTCGATGTGCGCGACGACGTCGTCGATCGTGGCAGCGGGTCCGGGGTGCTCGGTGCGGTAGGTCGCCGCAAAGGCGCTGTAGGCGATGTAGTCGGTGGCCTTGACGCCGACCTCGGCCGCAGCCGCGGCAGCCTCTCTGTGCCACAAGGCGACAGCGGGGGAGACGAACTTGGGGACGAACGTCACCATGCAGACGCCCCCCTTGTCTCGCAGGGCCTCGAGCACGTCGTCGGGGACGTTGCGGGGCACGTCGCAGACGGCCCGCGCGGACGAGTGCGAGAACATCACCGGCACCTCGCTGACCCGCAGCGCATGGCGCATCGTCTCGGCAGAGACGTGAGAGAGGTCGACGAGCATGCCGATGCGGTTCATCTCGCGCACCACCTTGACGCCAAAGGGAGAGAGGCCTCCGATGGCCGGCTCGTCGGTGGCCGAGTCAGCCCAGGCGACGTTGTCGTTGTGGGTCAGCGTCAGGTAACGGACACCGAGCACGTGCAGCATTCGCAGGGCTGCGAGGGAACAGCCGATGGAGTGGCCGCCCTCGGCCCCGATGAGTGAGGCGATGCGTCCAGACGCGAAGACGGCCTCCAGCTCGTCCGCGGTTCGCGCGAAACCCAGCCGGTCGCCATACCGGGCAACCATCTGATGGATGGCGTCGACCTGCTCCAGGGTCTGTATGACCGCCTTGCCATCGGGCAGCGTGGAGGGGACCCATGCCGACCAGAACTGCGCGCCTACGCCGCCGTCCCACAGCCGGGGCAGGTTGGTGTGGGTGGACGTCAGGCGCTGCGACAGGTCGAGCCGGTCGAAGTCGTAGCCCGACTGCTGTCGCGCCTCCCACGGGAGGTCGTTGTGCCCGTCGATCAGCGGGTGCCGGCGTAGGAGGTCGGTGACGCGAGCGAGGTTGTCTGGCACGAGGTCGGGCATGCAGTCATTCAACCGCAGCGCCCTACCATGGGGGACAATGACCACCGTGACTGACTTGAACTCGCCGGACGCCGGCAGCAGCCACAGCGTGGCTCTGGTGACTTTGGGCTGCGCTCGAAACGAGGTCGACTCCGAGGAGCTCGCGGGTCGTCTGGCGGCCGGAGGTTGGCGTCTGGTCGACGACGCCGCGGAGGCCGATGTCGCCGTGATCAACACATGTGGGTTCGTCGCCCAGGCCAAGAAGGACTCCATCGACGCGTTGCTCGAGGCCTCAGATCTCAAGGGCTCAGGACGCACGCAGAAGGTCGTGGCGGTGGGTTGCCTGGCCGAGCGGTATGGCGAGCAGCTGGCCGCAGAGCTTCCCGAGGCCGACGCCGTGCTCGGCTTCGACTCCTACGCCGATATGTCGAGCCACCTCACCTCGATCCTCAACGGCAACAAACCCACCTCACACGTGCCGTCGGACCGTCGCCTCCTCCTGCCGCTGTCGCCGGCCTCGCGTCAGGACTCGGCCGTTTCGGTGGCAGTGCCCGGTCACGGTGGCGCCACCATGCTCGCCACGGTCCCCGAAAGCGCGACCATCCAGGGACCTGTTCCGGCCAGCGGCCCCCGCGTGATCCGGGCCCGGCTGGATGACCGGCCGTGGGCCCCGCTGAAGATCGCCAGCGGCTGCGACCGGCGCTGCGCCTTCTGCGCCATCCCGATGTTTCGCGGTGCATTCGTCTCGAGGCGGCCCTCCGACGTCCTGGCCGAAGCCCGGTGGCTCGGTGAGCATGCGGTCAAGGAGGTCCTGCTCGTCAGCGAGAACTCCACGTCCTATGGCAAGGACCTCGGGGACCTACGCCTGCTCGAGACCCTGTTGCCCGAGCTCGCGGCGGTCGAGGGGATCGAACGGGTCCGGGTCTCCTACCTCCAGCCGGCGGAGATCCGGATGGACCTGCTCGACGTCATGGCCTCCACGCCGGGCGTTGTGCCGTACTTCGACATCTCCTTCCAGCACGCCTCTGAGCCGCTGTTGCGCCGGATGCGCAGGTTCGGCTCGCGTGAGGCTTTCCTCGAGCTGATCGACCAGGTCCGCGCTCGCGCCCCCCTCGCCGGCATCAGGTCCAACGTTATCGTCGGGTTCCCCGGGGAGACGGAGAAGGACCTTGCCGAGCTCGAGGACTTCCTGACCGCCGCCCGCATGGATGTGGTCGGTGTCTTCGGCTACTCAGACGAGGACGGCACGGAGGCCGAGACCTATGACGGCAAGATCGAGCGTCATGTCATCGCCGAGCGCCTCACGCACGTGACCTCGCTCGTCGAGGAGCTCAACATCCAGCGCACCGAAGAACGGCTGGGTGAGGTTCTCGAGGTCCTGGTCGAGGGGATCGACCAGGACAGCGATGAGCTGACTGGGCGGGCTGCGCATCAGGGGCCCGATGTCGACGGCGCAACCATCCTTCGAGTTCGCGCAGGTGTCCAGCCTCCGGCCGTGGGCGAGATCATTGCGGCACGCGTTGTTGACACCGAGGGCATCGACCTCATCGCGGAGCCTGTGTGACCCCGGCGGGGGACGGCATACAAGTGCCGCCTCCGCAGGCCAGCGCGTGGAACATCGCCAACGCGCTCACCATCTCGCGTCTCGCCATGGTCCCGGTCTTCGGCTGGTTGCTGCTGCACGACGGCGATCCGTCGACGAACTACCGACTCCTGGCCGCCGGTGTCTTTATCGTCGCCACGGCAACCGATCGCATCGATGGCGACATCGCGCGCGCCAGGGGGATCGTGACCGACTTCGGCAAGGTGAGCGACCCGATCGCTGACAAGGCACTCATGGGTATGGCGCTCGTGGGCCTGTCGATCATCGGTCTGCTCTCCTGGTGGGTCACCGCGGTGGTTGTCGTCCGGGAGGTCGGCATCACGGCGCTTCGGTTTGTCGTCATTCGTCACGGGGTGATGCCTGCTAGCCGGGGTGGCAAGGTCAAGACCGCACTTCAGGCAATCGCGATCCTTCTCTACGTCTTGCCATTGAGCGATTTCTGGCACTCCATCGCCAGGGTGGTGATGGCTGCGGCGGTCATCGTGACCGTGGGGACCGGCGTGGACTATCTGCTGCGGGCGCGCACGTTGCGCAGCACCAGCCCTCGCGCCCAGGCCAAGCGCGAACGTCGTGCCGCCGCTGTCCGCGCAGCAGCAGAAGCCGAGGCAGCAGAGCGGTACGCAGCCGGGCCTGAGGTCTGAGGCATGGCACCCACCCTGGCCGCTGACCTCGTGGATCGTCTCACTGTCACCGGACAGACGGTTGCGGTCGCCGAGTCGCTGACCGGCGGTCTGGTCGCTGCAGCTTTCACCGACGTACCCGGTGCCTCACTCGTCCTGCGCGGGGGTGTCGTGTCTTACGCGACCGACGTCAAGGCTCAGGTACTCGGCGTCGACGAGGCCCTGTTGGCGCGGGCGGGTAGCGTCGACGCGGAGGTGGCGGAGCTGATGGCCAGCGGAGCTCGGTCGCTGATGGGGGCGACGTACGGGTTGTCCACTACCGGTGTTGCCGGGCCGGATCCGGTTGACGGCAAGCCTGTCGGCCTGGTCTACGTGGCGGTTGTCGGTCCGGCAGCCTCGAGGGTCAAGGCCTTGGACCTGGCCGGAGACCGCTCGGCGATCCGGGCTCAGAGCGTGCAGGCTGTGCTCGAGCTGCTCGCAGAGGAGCTGGACGTCGCCGATGAGCTCGCCGCCCAGGTCAGGGAAGAACCACCTGTTGTGCGTGGTTGACTGGACAGCGTGCACCAAATCGGCAAACCGGTATGCGGACTGTCCGGCTCGCAGGGTACCGTTGTCCCGAACGCATCGTTCGTCCAGAAGTAGTGAGGAGGCCGTCATGATCTTGCTCCGTCGAGAGGTTGGTGACGTCCTCCGTGACCACCGTCAGGCGCAGGGTCGCACACTGCGCGAGGTGTCGGTCTCTGCCGCGGTTTCGCTGGGCTATCTCAGCGAGGTCGAGCGCGGCGAGAAGGAAGCATCGTCAGAGCTGCTCGCGTCAATTTGTGCCGCCTTGCATCTGCCGATGTCGACCATGCTCAGCAACGTTTCTGACCGGGTCGCCGAGTCCGAGGCAGTGAGTGCGCTGGTGACCCTGCCGATGGGTCAGCGCCCGGACGCCCTGCTGCGGGCTTCCGCCGCCTGACCCCGCTTTCTCCGCAAACCTAGGGATTGTGTCCCAGACTTTCGGCCAAACCTAGGGACTGTGTCGCTCTCGGGGCCGCAAACCTAACGGGGCTTCGCCCCAGCCCGTCGAGCCATGCCATGGGCACCTTGGGTTTGGGGGCTCCGGCCGGGCAGGATGACCCGTGACGACGGGGCCGTGACGGGTATATGACTGCCCTTTGGCAGTAGTTGGCCGGTTGCTGCTGGCCGCCTGATCTCCGACCGGAGCCCGTCATGAATGTACCGCGCAGTGTTGCCGATGTCCTGAACGATCACGTGGTTTTTGAGGTTGAGTGCATCGACCGGATGTACTGCAACGTCTACGTCCCGGGGTTGCAGTACGCCGCTGGTCTGGTCGGGTACGTCCACCAGCAGATGGGGCTGCCGATCGCCTCAACCGCGCCGATAGCCAAGATCAGTGAGCGGTTCAGTGCGGCAGTCCACCGCTTCGCCCGCGACCAGCGCGTGCCCTGGGTGGACTTCGTCCGGGGCCAGCGCAAAGACGACGTGATGCACGCGCACCTGGCAGGCTTTACCAGCCCCGAGGGGGTGGTATTCATCGGCCGGGCCCAGGAGAAGACCGCGGTGTTCCGCACCGAGCGGCGGGTCAACGGCCAGGGTCGGTCCTACCCATGGATCGTGAAGTCAACCGGGATGGTCAACCACTTCTACTTCTACTGCGTGGACGGCGACTTCGGCCCGTTCTTCATCAAGTTCTGCTCCTACTTCCCCTACAACGCCAAGCTGTGCTTCAACGGCAACCACTGGGCCCAGCAGCAGGCGACCAAGGCCGGGATCAGGTTCACCCCGCTAGACAACGCGTTCGCCACCGTGGCGGACCCGGCCGGGCTGCAGGCGATCTGTGACCGCCTCGGAGCGGCACAGATCAACGCGTTGCTGGACAAGTGGCTGGCGATCTTGCCCAACCCGTTCACCGACGCCGACCGGGCTGCCGGGTACCGCTATGAGATCTCGGTCCTTCAGGCCGAGTTCTCCTTGACCCAGATGTTGGACCGGCCGGTCAGTGGCCGGGTGTTCTTCGAGCAGGTGATCCGCGACAACCTGGACATCGGACGACCCGACCACATCGGGCTGGTCTTCGACCGCCGCCTCGTCCGGCGTGGGGCCCACCGACCCCGGGGCGGTTCCGCACCCGGGTGATCACCGCCGGAGTCACCCCGAGCCTGCACGTGGACTACAAACACACCACCATCAAGCAGTACCACAAGGAAGGACGAGCCTTACGGACCGAGACCACGATCAACGACACCTGGGACTTCGGCATCGGAAAACGTCTTGTGAATCTGCCCGCACTGCGGGAGATCGGCTTCAAAGCCAACCGTCGCCTACTTGGCGTCCAACGACTCGACCACGACCCGATCACCGGAACCCGCGACCTACACACCCTCACTGACCCGGTCACCACCGATACCGGCACCCGCGTCCCCGGGCTGCCCCTGGGCCAGCAACGCAGCCACGCACTACTGTCTGCGCTGCTGATCTTCCGGCTCCAACCCGACGGCTTCAACAACCGCGACCTACGCACCATCACAGCCCAGCTCCGCGGCCTCGCCCCGGAACTGGCCAGTCCAGGGGCGATGACCTACGACCTGCGCCGGCTACGCACCCACGGCCTGATCAAGAAGATCCCGCACACCCACCGCTACCAAGTCACCGACGTCGGCCTGCACACCGCGATGTTCCTGACCCGCATCCACGACCGGCTCCTGCCTACCGGCCTGGCTCATCTCGCCCAGCAGACCACACCCCACCGCCTGCGTACCGCCGCGACCGCCTACCAGAGCGCGATCGACGACCTCACCAACGCAACTGGCCTGGCCGCATAAGCACCGCCATCAATGCACCCAACGAACTTGACTCAAATTTCCGGCTCCGCCGGACCTAGCCCTCTAGGGATCCTGAGTACCAAGATCGCGCACACCTGGGGATCCGGCCTGCCTGATGCAAACGTGGCCAGTAGCCGCAAGGGGACAAGCGACATCAGCGCTCAACGCCGCAGACGCAACCCGCGTGGCGTCGCATGGAAGCCGGCCCCTGCCAGCGCGGCCGCGAGGGGATGGTCAGATCCAAGGACCGGGTCCCCGTCAGCCTTCTCGACGGTCAGCTTGCCCAAGGCACCCTCTCTCACGGCGAGTGCCAGGGCATCGGCGGCAGACTGCAACAGGGCCGGGTCGTTGGTCCAGGACAGCAACGTCTTGCCGCCGCGCTCGACATACAGGGTGAGCGCGCCATCGACGAGGACCACCAGCGCTCCAGCCTTGCGACCAGGTTTGTGCCCCGACCTGGGCCCAGTGGCGGTCCCCCGGGACTCATCGCCAGGATCAGCGTCTCGGGTGGGCCAGCCCAGAGCGGCGCCATAGGGGTTGCCCGGGTCTGATGCGGCGAGAACGACGGACGTCGCGTTCTCACTGCGCCCAGCGCCATATGGGGCACGTCCCTCGGGCAGCGGCCGGCTCTGCGCCCGCAGTCGGTCCACAGCTCCGGCGGTGGCGAACTGCGCCGCTCCGAGGCCTTCCACGAAATAGCCGCGGCGCACCCTCCCGGACTCCTCCGCCGCGGCCAGCACGCGATATACACCTGCGAATCCGCCCGCGATGCCCTCTGCGACAACGGAACCGCGGGTCACGATGCCGTAGCGGTCGAGCAGAACCTCGGCCGCAGCGTAGGAGCGCACAGTGGGATCGGGCTCGAGCGCAGGAAGGAGCGACCATCTCCCGGCGGCGGTTGGGGGACCAGTGCGCGTCGGCAACGTGGCTCGGCTGGTGGAGAGCCGCCGCCCGGAGAGGGCGCCGAGACTGGTGGATCGGCCCCCGTAGCGCGTGGAGCGTGGGCCGGAGCGGCGGGGTTTGTGCGCCGTGCGTCCACCGGAGAGCAGCGCCCTCAACGGGGCAAGAGTGTCGTTGGTGACCCGGCCGGCCCAGAGAAGGTCCCACAGCACTGCAGTGAGCTCGTGGTCGTCGGCCCCATCCACGGAGTCGGAGAGCGTGCGGAAGAAGAAGGCGCCACCACCGGCGAGCGCACCCAGGACGTCGCGATGGAGGTCGGTGAGGTCGATCTCTTCTGATGGAGCAGCGAGCGTGAGGTGGGCGGTTTCGGCCAGGTGCAAAGAGATCCATCCGTCGTCTCCGGGAAGCGATGAGTGCCCGCGCCAGATCACCTCGCCGCTGGCAGTGAGCTCGTCGAGAAGCGCCGGGCTGTATGCCGTCACTCGGCTGGGCAGGACGAGCGTCTCCAGCGCGCTGGCGGGGACCACGGCTCCGGAAAGCTGCTCGACCGCGCGAAGAACGCCTTCGGTGCCACGCAGGCCGACGCCGACGCCTTGCCAGGAGGGAAGGAAGCGAGCCAGATCGACAGCCGCGACGGGCTCTACCTCGGCGCGAAGGGCCGCCAGCGAACGCCGACGCAGCGTGCGCAGCACCTCGGCGTCGCAGAAGTCGTTGGTATGGCCCCCACTGTCGGACTCGATCGGGCGCAGCTCGCCCTCCACCACACGGCCAGAGGTCACGAGCCGGCGCAGGACATCGGCCACGACTGCCATCCCGAGACCGAACCAGTCGGCAGCATCCCGACCGGTGAAAGGGCCATGCGTGCGGGCGTAACGGGCCACCAGATCGCCCAGCGGGTCGGGGACGGGATCGAGGAAGACGTCGGGAACTCCCGTGGGCAAGGCCGCGCCCAGTGCGTCCCGCAACCGGCCAGCGTCCTCGATGGCAGCCCAGCGCTCCTCGCCGCCGATGCGTACCCGGATCAGGCGCCGATCGCTCTCGAGATCGACCAGCCAGGCCGACACCTCTTTGGTCGTCGACCCCTCGACGCACCGAGCGAGAATGGCCGTAAGTGGTTGAGCACCCAGTATCCGCAACAGGTCTGCCACCTCTTCCGCGCCCCGGCAACGACGTCCTTCGGCCAGCCGTTGCAGCTCGGACTCGGTCTGAGCCAAGGCCGCGGGGTCGAGCAGATCGCGAAGGGCGGCGCCTTCTCCGCGGCCGAGCAGCTCGGCCAGGAGGGTGGGGTCCAGCGACAGCGCGGCCGCACGACGTTCGGCCAGCGGGGAGTCACCCTCGTAGAGGAACTGCGCGACGTAACCGAACATCAGGCTGCGGGCGAACGGTGACGGTGTCGGCGTCTCGACCTCGACGAGGCGGACCTTCCGTGACCCGATCTCGCGCATCAACGTGCTCAGTCCCGGCACGTCGAACACGTCCTGGACGCACTCGCGCACCGTCTCCAGAATGATCGGGAAGGACGCGTACTGGCTTGCCACGCTGAGCAGCTGGGCCGACCGCTGACGTTGCTGCCAGAGAGCCTGGCGGCGGTCTGGGCGGCGGCGCGGCAGCAGGAGCGCTCGCGCCGCACACTCGCGGAAACGTGATGCGAACAAAGCAGATCCACCGATCTCGGTGGTGACCAGATCGTGCACCTCGTCCGGGTCGAGGGCGATCAAGGACATGAGCTCGAGACCTAGTCCTTTCGACCCCGCGTCCGGATCGAACTCGATGTCGGGGAGCCGGAAGACGATGCCGTCATCACCGCGCATGGCCTGCACGTCCACACCGAAGCGCTCGCGCATCCTGGCCGCGACGCACAACGCCCAGGGCGCGTGTACCTTCGCGCCGAACGGGGAGTGGACGGCCACGCGCCAGTCGCCCAGCTCGTCGCGGAAGCGCTCGACGACAATCGTGCGGTCGTCCGGGACGTGACGGGTGGCTTCGCGCTGTTCGTCGAGATAGGTCAGCAGGTTGTCGGCGGCCCAGGCATCCAGCCCGGTCGCGATGACCCTGGCCCGCGCCTGCTCAGGACCGAGTCGGCCGAGCTCGCGGACGAACTCGCCCACTGCGCGGCCGAGCTCGGCTGGCCGGCCGAGTGAGTCGCCCTTCCAGAAGGGCAGCTTGCCTGGCTGGCCGGGGGCGGGCGTGACCAGCACCTTGTCGTGGGTGATGTCCTCGATCCGCCATGAGGATGTGCCAAGGGTGAAGACGTCCCCGACCCGCGACTCGTAGACCATCTCCTCGTCAAGCTCGCCGACGCGCCGTCCCGTGCCTTCTCCGGAGGCGAGGAACACGGCGTACAGCCCACGGTCGGGGATCGTCCCCCCGCTGGTGACGGCGAGCCGCTGTGCGCCCGGGCGCCCTGAAAGCGTGCCTCTCACGCGGTCCCAGACCAGGCGTGGTCGCAGCTCGGCGAACTCGTCGCTGGGATAACGCCCGGACAGCATGTCGAGCACTGACTCGAGGATCGAGCGGGGGAGGGTGACAAAGGGAGTCGCCTTGCGTACCAACGCTTCCAGGTCATCGACGGACCAGTCGTCCATGGCGCACATGGCCACGACCTGCTGGGCCAGGACGTCGACCGGGTTGGTGGGGACGCGCAGCGACTCGATGGCGCCCGAGCGCATGCGGTCGACCACCACAGCGGTCTGGACGAGGTCGCCACGGAACTTGGGGAAGACCACTCCGCGAGACACGGCGCCCACCTGGTGACCGGCTCGCCCGACCCGTTGCAGCCCGCTGGCCACACTCGGCGGCGACTCCACCTGGATGACGAGGTCGATCGCACCCATGTCGATGCCCAGCTCGAGTGAGCTGGTGGCGACCACGGCGGGCAGGCGACCGGCCTTGAGGTCCTCCTCGATCAGGGTGCGCTGCTCCTTGCTGACCGAGCCGTGGTGAGCGCGTGCAAGCACGGCAGGCGCGCCCCGGGTGGACCCGGCCTGTGCCATCAGCTCCGCGGGGGTACGGCGAGGGCTCCCCTTGACGGGGACTACTGCGTCCGAATCACCTTCAGTGGCAGCGGATTGGAGCTCGAGTCGTTCTTCCCAGATCTCGTTGAGCCGGGCGGTCAGGCGCTCGGCCAGACGGCGGGAGTTGGCGAACACCAGGGTCGAGCGATGTTGGGCGATCAGGTCGACGATGCGTTCCTCGACATGCGGCCAGATCGAGGCCCGTGGCTGGGCGCCGGTGCCCGCACCGCTCGGTTCACCGATCACCTCGCCGAGCGAGGACATGTCGGGGATGGGGACGACGACCTGGAGGTCCCACTGCTTTCTTGACGGCGGCTGGACGACAGTGACCGGTCGACCTCCGGCCAGGAATCGTGAGACCTCTTCGACCGGCCGTACCGTCGCCGAGAGGCCAACGCGCTGGGCAGGCTTGTCCAGCAATGCATCCAGCCGTTCGAGACTCAGCATCAGGTGGGCGCCACGCTTCGTGCCGGCGACCGCGTGCACCTCATCGAGGATGACCGTCTCGACTCCGGCCAGGGCCTCTCGGGCTTGTGAGGTCAGGATCAGGAAGAGGGACTCGGGAGTGGTGATGAGGATGTCCGCGGGGCGACGGGCGAAGCGTCTGCGGTCAGCGGCCGAGGTGTCTCCGGAGCGGACCGCCACCTCCACCTCGGGCCTGGCCAGGCCCAGCCGTGCGGCAGCATGACTGATGCCCACCAACGGGGAACGGAGGTTGCGCTCGACATCCACGGCCAGCGCCTTCATGGGCGAGATGTACAGGACACGGCACCGTCGCAGTGGCTCGGCCGGCAGAGCCGCTGTGGTCAGGCGATCAAGCGCCCACAGGAACGCCGAGAGCGTCTTGCCTGAGCCGGTTGGGGCGACGACCAGCGTGTGTGCGCCCGAGCTGATGGCGTCCCAGGCCCCGACCTGGGCGGGCGTGGGCTCGGCAAAGCTCCCGCTGAACCAGTCCCGGGTCGCGGGCGAGAACCGGTCGAGGACGTTGGCAGGTCTCATCGTCTGCCTAGCCTGTCATCCGAGACCGACACCGACAACGCCACGAGCCGGATGCCCACCGATCCTCGTCAGGGCGGCGGCGAGCGGCGCGGCATACCTCGGCTGGTTCCCAGGGAGGCGCGGAGAAACGGGTGTGGTCGCACTGTTTTCCGCGTACTGTGCCGAGCAGTAGTCCTGACTCTCGGGGAGGATTCCGGTGACCCTGGCACACAAGCTCGTGGGCAATGCGATGCAGCAGGCGGTGTGCCAGCTCGCACAGGACCAGACCGTCTACTGCGAGGCCGGCAAGTTCTTGTGGAAGACGGTCAACGTCTCGGTGGAGACTCGGCTGACCAAGCCCCAGGGCAACCAGCAGGGCGGCGCGCTTGCGGCCACCGGAGGCCTGTTCCAGAAGGCCCTGGACGTCGGCAAGCGGGTTCTTGCCGGCGAGAGTCTGGCCTTCCAGTACTACCGAGCCAACGGTGGGAGCGGGCTGGTCACCTTTGCGGGCGTCCTGCCGGGCGAGATGCGCGCCCTGGAGCTGGACGGGACGACGGGCTGGTACGCCGAGAAGGACGCGTTCGTCGCAGCCGAGTCCACCGTCGACTTCGACATCGCGTTCTCCGGTCTGCGGACGGGTATGAAGGGCGGTGAGGGCTTCGTCCTCGAGCGGTTCAGCGGGCAGGGTACCGTGCTGATCGCCGGGGCTGGCAACTTCATCGAGCTCAACCCCGCCAAGTACGGCGGCAAGATCCAGGTCGACACCGGTTGTGTTGTGGCCTTCCAGGACAGCGTGCACTACGGGGTGGAGCGAGTCGGGGCGCTCAACACTCAGACGATGATGACTGCGATGTTCGGCGGAGAGGGACTCTCGCTGGCCACACTGGAGGGCGATGGCCAGGTCATCCTCCAGTCCATGACCATCGAAGGACTGGCCAAGGCCCTCGCCAAGAACATGGGTGCGGGCAACGACAAGCGAGGTCCGCTGGGCGGTTTGCTCTCGGGCAGTCAGGATTAGGACATGGGATTCATGGACAAGGCGCGCGAAGCCGCGCAGCAGGCCACGGCCAAGGCGCAGCAAGGCCTGACCCAGGGGCAGCACAAGCTCGATGAAGTGCAGGCATCCCGGGCGGCGGACGCTTTGTTGCGCGACGTCGGGGGCGCGTTCTACGCCGAGCAACGCAGCGGTGGGTCACACGAGGCCGTCGTGGCGGCGCTCGCTGCGGTGGACGGACACGTCGCGGTGCACGGTCCGCTCGGGCAGACCGGTTCGGGTTCTGCTGAACACCCGCAGCCCTCGCCGGCCCAGCCAGGCGCTCCGGCTGGTCCGTCATCCGCGGGCCCTCCCGCTGGGCCGCCAGCGGGTCCTCAGGCCGGGCCTGAGGGTTCTCCGCCACCTGGCGGGTTCACCCTGGACGACCTCTGAGTGGAGTCGACAGGCGCACCGGCCCGATGACTGCGTCAGCCGAGACGGCGACCACGCCCGCGCATCACCGGGGCCTAGAGGTGCTCTCGGTCCTGGGTGTCTCGCTCGGGCTGTCTGGCGTCTACGCGCTGCTGAGCTACCTTCGGGCCGAGCTGACCGTCAAGGGTGGCATCTCGGCGACCACCGCGACTGTTGCCTCGGGGGCTCAGACCTCGCGCATGTGGCTCGACATCGCGTACGACTTGACCGGCGTCGTCGCGGGGCTGATGCCCGTCGTGCTGGTCCTGGTGCTGCTCTCGCGCGACCCTGGGACGCCCGGTTTCGGGATCGGCCTGCACCATCGACCAACGCGGCGAGGCCTGCTGCAGGGTGTCGGCTTCGCCGCGCTGATCGGCATACCCGGCTTGGTCCTGGTCTGGGTGGCGCACCTGCTCGGCCTGAGCGCCAACCTGGCTGTGGTGGACGTCCCCAACACCTGGTATCGCGTGCCTCTCCTCCTGCTCCAAGCCGCTCAGAACGGCGCACTGGAAGAGATCGTCGTTGTTGGCTACCTGCTGACCCGGCTACGCCAGATGGGTTGGTCGAACGGGCAGGCCCTCGGAGCCAGCGCGCTGCTGCGGGGGAGCTACCACCTCTACCAAGGCCTGGGCGGCTTCGCCGGCAACCTCGTGATGGGGTTGATCTTTGCCTGGTGGTTCCAGCGCACGCGCCGCGTCCTGCCGCTGGTCGTGGCCCATTTCCTGCTCGACACCTTCGCTTTCCTCGGCTACCTCTATCTGCGACAGCACGTCAGCTGGATCTGAGACGCGGGTGGCTGGGTGCGTCTGCCGGCATGTGTCCGCAGACGTCCCAGGTATGGCGGGTGGCTGGGTGCGTCTGCCGGCATGTGTCCGCAGACGTCCCAGGTATGGCGGGTGGCTGGGTGCGTCTGCCGGCATGTGTCCGCAGACGTCCCGGGTATGGCGGGCGTCTGTCCGGCGGGCCCGTGAAAGACTCCCCGAATGCGGATGAGCGACTTCTGGCGGCTGATGGACGACGAGTTCGGTGCTGCCTATGCGCGCTCGCTGGCACGTGACCACGTCCTGGGAGCTCTCGGCAACCGAACCGCACTCGAGGCGATCGAGTCGGGAACCAAGCCGCGCGAGGCCTGGCTGGCCCTGTGCATCGACCTGGATGTGCCGGTGGAGCGAAGGCTTGGCAAGGAGCTGAGGGACCACACGAAGAGGGGTTGAGCTCTCGTCCGGATGAGGCGATAGCGTGCAGCACGTGACCGATACGGACCCCGACCTCCTGCTTCAGGCCACCGGGCTGACCAAGACCTTCGGGGACTTCACCGCCGTCGACAGCATCGACTTCGCCGTGCAGAAGGGAGAGTCGTTCGGCTTCCTCGGCCCCAACGGCGCCGGGAAGTCCTCGACCATGAAGATGGTCGGCTGCGTCTCGCCAGTCAGCGGAGGCGTGCTGCGGGTGTTCGGGCAGGACCCGGCGACCCATGGTCCGCAGATCCGCGCTCGACTCGGCGTCGTACCCCAGAAGGACACCCTCGACGAGGAGCTGACCGTAGAGGAGAACCTCTGGATCTATGGTCGCTACTTCGGGCTCTCCCGCAGCGAAGTTCGTTCTCGCGCAACAGAGCTGCTCGACTTCGCGCAGCTCACCGAGCGGGCTACCTCCAAGGTCGAGCCGCTCTCAGGAGGCATGAAGCGACGGCTGACGATCGCCCGCTCCCTGATCAGCCGTCCCGAGATCCTGCTCCTCGACGAGCCCACCACTGGCCTCGACCCGCAGGCGCGACATGTGTTGTGGGACAGGCTGTTCCGGCTCAAGCGCTCCGGCGTGACGCTGGTCCTGACGACGCACTACATGGACGAGGCCGAGCAGCTGTGCGACCGGCTCGTGGTGATGGACCACGGCAAGATCGTGGCCGAGGGATCCCCACGATCGTTGATCAACCAGTACTCCACGCGGGAGGTCCTCGAGCTGCGTTTCGACACCGACGACCATGGCCTCCATGGCGACGCCATCGCCGGGATCGGTGAGCGCATCGAGGTCCTGCCTGACCGGCTGCTGGTCTATACCGAGGACGGTGATGCCGCCGCTTCCGCGGTCCACCTGCGCGGGATCGAGCCGTTGTCCTCCCTTGTCCGTCGCTCAACGCTGGAGGACGTGTTCCTGCACCTGACCGGCCGAACGCTGGTGGACTGATGAGCGCGGTCAACGTGCCAACGCCTCGGCAGGCGACCGGGGAGGCGCCGTGGCGACCGGTCTTCGGATCCTGGGCCACGGCATACAAACGCACCTGGCGGGGCAGCATCTTCGGCCGATTCCTCTCACCGGTGCTCTTCCTCCTGTCTATGGGTCTTGGTCTGGGCACCCTCGTGAACAAGTCCGCAGGAGGCGTTGACGGCGTCCCATACCTTCAGTTCGTGGTGCCGGGAATCGTTGCCGCACAGGCGATGTGGGTCGCCATGGGGGAGTCGTCCTACCCGGTGTTCGGGGCGATCCGCTGGAACAGGAAGTACCACGCGATGCTTGCCGCGCCGATCGGCGTCGACGACATCCTGCGCGGCCATCTCACCTATGTCGCTACTCAGATCACCGGCGCCACGGCGATCTTCATGGGAGTGGCCGCGCTCTTCGGGTCGTTCACCTCGTGGTGGGTGCTGCTGGCTCTGCCCGTCACGGTCCTGACAGGAATGGCCTTTGCTGTGCCCGTCTTCGCGTTCTCGGCCACGCAGGAGACTGCCGACGGTTTCAACATCCTGTTCCGGTTCATCATGACGCCGCTGTTCCTGTTCTCTGGTGTCTTCTTCCCGGTCGACAGGCTGCCGGACCTTCTGCGCCCGATCGCGTGGGTCACGCCCCTGTGGCACGGTGTCGAGGCCAACCGCTCACTGGCCCTCGGATCACCTGACTTTGCAGGCGTTCTGGGCAACACGGCATACCTGCTGGTCGTCATCGTCGTTGGTGCCTTGCTGGCTCACCGCGCCTTCACCAGGAGGCTGGTCGTATGACGTCCGCAGCCCAGGCGCCGCCCTCGGCCACCGGAGGGTTCGCCTCGCGCATCGCCCGGGTTCTGCCGATGCCGGCTGGTGCGGGGATGGCGCGAATCCTGGTCGAGCGCAACATCATGAGCTTCCGACACGGATGGATCGCCATCGTCACGGGGTTCGCGGAGCCGGTGTTCTACCTCTTCTCGCTGGGGATCGGGCTCGGCTCCCTGGTCAGGGTGGTCACCACGGACGGTGGCCAGTCGGTGCCCTACGCGACCTTCGTCGCACCAGCCCTGCTCGCCGCATCGGCCATGAACGGCGCGGTCTTCGACTCGACCTTCAACGTGTTCTTCAAGCTCAAGTTCGCCAGGCTCTACGACTCGGTGCTGGCCACCCCCATGGGCCCGCGCGACGTCGCGGTGGGTGAGATCACCTGGTCACTGATGCGTGGCGCTCTGTATGCCGCCGCCTTCCTGGTGGTCGCGTCGCTGGCCGGGGTGGTGCACTCCTGGTGGGCGCTCCTGGCGGTTCCGGCCGCGACGTTCATCGGGTTCGCATTCTCGGCGGTGGGCATGTTCGCGACCACATTCATGCGCTCCTGGGTGGACTTCGACTACGTCACCCTGGCGATCCAGCCGATGTTTCTCTTCTCCGCGACGTTCTTTCCCCTCGTCTTCTATCCACAGACCGTGCAGTGGATCGTCCAGGCCACGCCGCTCTATCACGGTGTCGCTCTCGAACGGGCGCTGATGCTGGGTGAGATCGGTCCCGGCCTGCTCGTGCACGTCGCCTACCTGGCGGCCATGGGCCTGCTTGGGTTCGTCGGGGCTGCCCGCCGGATCAAGAAGCTGCTCCTTTCCTGAGCCGGTCAGGCCTTGGCCAACGTCCCCGGCGTGTCTCGCACCATGGAGCGTGGATCGAACAGTTGTTCGGGTAGGTTGTCCCCATGGGTTGCCTTCGACGTCCCACCCTGCACAGGTCAGTGCCTGGTGGATGTGGCTGTCGGCGGTCGCTCGTAACGTCTGACTCGACACGGAATGCAGCCCCGCATAGGTGTCGGTCGCAGGTAGACGACGGACTCCTATTCAGAGATGACAGGTGAAGGACATGGCTGGACCAGATCGCGCGAAGACGCTGGAAGCAGTGATGGCGCAGATCGAGAAGGCGCACGGCAAAGGCGCGGTGATGCGGCTCGGCGACGAGGTCCGCGTCCCCATTGACGTCATTCCCACCGGGTCCATCGCGCTGGACATCGCACTGGGGATCGGCGGGCTGCCCCGTGGGCGCGTTGTCGAGATCTACGGCCCGGAGAGCTCGGGCAAGACGACGGTCGCCCTCCACGCCGTGGCGAGCGCCCAGAAGGCCGGCGGTATCGCGGCATTCATCGATGCGGAGCACGCGCTCGACCCCGACTACGCGCAGAAGCTGGGCGTCGACACGGACGCCCTGCTGGTGAGCCAGCCCGACACCGGCGAGCAGGCCCTTGAGATCGCAGACATGCTGATCCGTTCCGGTGCTATCGACATCATCGTCATCGACTCGGTCGCAGCGCTCGTTCCTCGGGCCGAGATCGAGGGCGAGATGGGCGACAGCCACGTCGGGCTCCAGGCGCGACTGATGTCCCAGGCCCTGCGCAAGCTCACCGGCGCGATCAGCAACAGCGGCACGACGGCGATCTTCATCAACCAGCTCCGCGAAAAAATCGGGGTGATGTTCGGATCTCCCGAGACGACCACCGGCGGCAAGGCGCTGAAGTTCTACGCCTCCGTCCGCCTGGACGTTCGCCGCATCGAGACGCTCAAGGACGGCACCGACGCTGTGGGCAACCGCACCCGCGTCAAGGTCGTCAAGAACAAGCTCGCCCCGCCGTTCAAGCAGGCTGAGTTCGACATCATCTATGGGCTGGGCATCTCCCGCGAGGGTGGCCTGATCGACATGGGTGTCGAACATGGCTTCGTTCGTAAGGCTGGCGCCTGGTACACCTACGAGGGCGACCAGCTGGGGCAGGGCAAGGAGAACGCCCGGTCGTTCCTCAAGGACAACCCGGACCTGGCCGATGAGCTGGAGAAGAAGATCAAGGAGAAGCTTGGCGTCGGCCCACAGGTCAACAAACCGGCTGATCCCATCGTCGCTGCGGCTGCTCCCGATGCGCTGGTCAAGGGCGCTGCCATCAAAGCCTTGCCGGTCAAAGACGCGCCGGTCGACTTCTGATCGGCATGACCAACCGGGCAGGGGACCGGGCTACGCGCCCGGCACCCACTGTGGTCGAGGCGGTGGCATCGTCGTCGAGCTGTGCTGGTCCGGCTCCCGAGCCTCAACCACCCAGCCAGCAGCCGGACCCTCATGAGCTGGCCCGACAGATCGTGCTCCGGCAGCTGGCCATGGCGCCGAAGAGCCGGGCTCAGCTGGAGGAGAAGCTTGCCCACCGCGACTGTTCGCCTGACGTCGCGGCAGCTGTTCTGGACCGGTTGACCGAGGTCGGCCTGATCGATGACCATGCCTATGCCCAGATGTTGGTGCGTTCACGGCAGGCCGGGCGTGGTCTCGCCAAGGGTGCGCTGGCCCGTGAGCTGCGCACCAAGGGCATCGACGATGATCTGGCCCAGGAGGCGCTGGCCACCATCAGCGATGCCGATGAACACAGTCGGGCGCGAGAGCTCGTGGACAAGAAGCTGCGCGCGATGCATGGTTTGGGCATCGAGGTCCAGACCCGACGGCTGGTCGGCATGCTGGCGCGCAAGGGCTACCCCTCGAACCTGGCCTACGCCGTCATCCGTGATGCCATCGCGGATGCGCCCGAGTACCTCCCCGACTGAGGATGTCCATTTGGCACTGAGCGCACGTGGTTGACGGAGCAGCACGTACCCTTGTCGATGCGATGAAGACCTACCAGGTGCGCACCTACGGGTGCCAGATGAACGTGCATGACTCCGAGCGGCTCTCCGGGCTGCTGGAGTCTGCCGGCTATGTCGACATCGCGGCCGTTCCCGATCCGCCGGAGACCGCGGATGTCGTGGTGTTCAACACCTGCGCGGTGCGGGAGAACGCCGACAACAAGCTCTATGGCAACCTCGGCCAGCTTCGCCCGGCCAAGATCAAGAACCCTGACATGCAGATCGCGGTCGGCGGCTGCCTGGCCCAGAAGGACCGCGCCACGATCGTTGACAAAGCCCCATGGGTCGACGTCGTGTTCGGCACCCACAACATGGGCTCTCTCCCTGCACTGTTGGATCGTGCCCGTCACAACAAGATCGCCGAGGTCGAGATCCTCGAAAGCCTCGACGTCTTCCCATCCACCCTCCCCGCCCGACGTGAGTCGGCATACAGCGCCTTGGTGTCCATCTCCGTGGGCTGCAACAACACCTGCACCTTCTGCATCGTCCCGTCACTTCGTGGCAAGGAGAGGGACCGACGCCCCGACGCGATCCTGGCTGAGGTCGAGGCTCTGGTGGCTCAGGGTGTCATCGAGGTGACCTTGCTCGGCCAGAACGTCAACACCTACGGCGCGGAGTTCGGCGACAAGCTGGCTTTCGGCAAGCTGCTACGCAGCTGCGGTCAGATCCCGGGACTTGAGCGGGTCCGCTTCACGAGCCCACATCCGGCCGCATTCAGCGAAGACGTCATCCTTGCGATGGCGCACACGCCAAACGTCATGCCCAGTCTTCACATGCCGATGCAGTCCGGCTCGGACCGCGTGCTCAAGGCGATGCGGCGGTCCTATCGCAGCGCCGCATACCTCGACATCCTCGACACCGTGCGCCGTCACATCCCCGGGGCCGCGATCACCACCGACCTCATCGTCGGTTTTCCCGGCGAGACCGAGGCGGACTTCCAGTGGACGCTGGAGGTGGTCAAGTCAGCGCGGTTCGCCAGCGCCTTCACTTTCCAGTACTCCATCCGCCAAGGCACACCGGCCGCGACCATGCCCGACCAAGTTCCCAAAGCCGTTGTGCAAGAACGCTATGAGCGTCTGCTGGCGATCCAGGAAGACATTGCGTGGTCGGAGAACGGCAGCTTCGAGGGGCGCAAGGTCGAAGTGCTTGTGGCTCAGGGTGAGGGACGTAAGGACGCGGCGACCGCACGACTTTCCGGACGAGCCCGCGACAACCGCCTGGTGCACTTTGCGGTCCCTGACGGTGTCGACATCCCGCGCCCTGGTGACATCGTAGAGGTGGCCGTGACCCGTGCAGCGCCGCATCACCTGGTCGCTGACTCGGGCGTGGAGGGCGGTCTCTTCACGGTTCGTCGCACTGCGGGGGGCGACGCCTGGACGGCCCTTGAGGACTTGCCGGGTCTGAGTCATCCAGCGGTCACTCTGGGTATGCCGTCTGTCGGGCCGCCCAGGCCCGTCCACGCACCCGACCCGACCTGTCGCTGACGGCCGGCGCACCGTGCTCATCGCTGCTGTCGTCGTCCCCGGAGCCCCGGCGTTCGTCTCCGAGCTGATGGGTTCGGCCGCCCACGAGCTCGACGAGCTGCGACACGCCGCGGATTCGGCCGTGTCTCGCGCTGTCTCCGATCTCCTTGCGGAGTCTCATGATTCGCCGTCCGCCAGCTCTGCGGTGGCGCAGCTGGTCATCATCGGCCCGGGTGATCCGGCGGAGTACGACGCGGCCGGGCCCGTATCCTTCGGAAGCTTCGGGCGAGACGTCTCCATCGCGGCTCTGGCCGATGGCCAGAGGTCGAACAACGATCTTCCGACGCCTTTGATGGTCGCCCGATATCTCGCCAGCCGTGATGTCGCCTCACATCCAGAGCACTCTGATCTTTGGGCAACGGCGCGGTGGGTCACGACCAGTGGCGCGGGCGCGACAGCTCTGGGTGAGCGGCTGCGCGACGACGCCATGCGCATTGCCGTGATCCTTGTGGCCGACGGCGCACTGTGTCACGGGCCCAAAGCACCCAGGGCCGAGGACCCACGGGCCGAGGCCTACGACGACGAAGTCTGTGACGTTCTTGCTTCGGGAAAGCTGGGTCGTCTTGCCCAGATCGATGCCGATCTGGGTGTTGAGCTGGGAGCATCGGGGCCGCGTGTCTGGCCCGTCCTGTTCGCCGCCGCAGATGGGGATGGGATTGGCGCCGTGCTCTGGCAAGGCGCGCCCTATGGCGTCGGCTGGGCGGTTGCGCAGTGGCGACCAGCGCAAGAGGTCGCTCGAAACTGAACGCACAGTCTCTCGGGGCGCAAGCCGGAGCCTGGCCCACTGGGCGCCTGTGCCGACCGTGCCGTCGGGGCCCGAGATTCTGGAAGACTGCTCGCGTGCCAGTCATCGCGGTCGTTGGGCCCACCGCCAGCGGCAAGTCAGGTCTCGCCCTCGACCTTGCCAGGCACCTGGACGGCGAGATCGTCAATGCCGATGCCATGCAGCTGTACCGCGGCATGGACATCGGCACGGCCAAGCTTTCTGTCGAGGAACGAGGAGGCATTGCCCACCACCAGCTCGACGTTCTTGACGTGCAGGAGGAGGCCAGCGTCGCGGCATACCAGCGGGAGGCCCGGCTGGACATGGCCGCCATTCGCGCACGCGGACACCGGCCGATCCTTGTCGGTGGCTCCGGCCTCTATCTCCGCGCGGCGCTCGACCATCTCGACATCCCGCCGACCGACCCCGTCGTGCGTGCGAGGCTCCAGGACGAGTTGGCCCAGGAGGGCATCGAGGTCATGCTCGCGAGACTCATGAAGGCGGATCCTGTTGCGGCACAGACGATTCAGCCCAACAACGACCGGCGCATCGTTCGAGCCCTCGAGGTCATCGAGCTCACGGGTCGGCCTTTCTCTGCCAGCCTGCCTAGGCGCGAGTACGAGCTCCCCACCATCACGATCGGTCTCCAGATCCCGAGGCAGGAGCTCGATGTGCGCATCGCAGACCGAGTCCGCCGAATGTGGTCCTCAGGCCTTCTCGACGAGGTCCGCAAGCTGGACGCGAGCGGCCTGCGGGAGGGCAGAACTGCAGCGAAAGCACTCGGCTACAGCCAGGCCTTGGCACATCTGGACGGTCTCATGACGGCAGGGACAGCCGTGGATGACACCATCACATCGACCCGAAGACTCGCCCGGAGGCAGGAGTCGTGGTTCCGGCCGGATCCGCGGATCCAGTGGCTCGCCCATGACGATCCGCACCTGACCAGGCGCGCCCTCGACGTCATCGACCCGACGTGAGGGACACTGTGCGCAATGACTGACAAGGGCGCGCTCAAGTTCACCAAGGGTCACGGCACCGAGAACGACTTTGTGCTGGTCGCCGATCTTGAGGGTGACCACGAGCTGACGGCCGAGCAGGTTCGCCTCTTGGCCAACCGCCGCGCAGGCATCGGTGGCGACGGGGTGATCAGGATCGTGCCCACCGAGATGGCCGTCGAACAGCAGGTGCGCGATCAGGGCGCACGGGCCCGGTGGTTCATGGACTACCGCAACGCCGACGGCACAACTGCCGAGATGTGTGGCAACGGCGCCCGCGTGTTCGCGGCATACCTTCGACGTGAGGGCCTGGAGACGGCTGACGAGTTCGCCATCGCCACCCGAGGCGGAATCAAGGTCGTGCACTTCGAGGGCGACCTCATCTCGGTCAACCTCGGCGGTTGGCGCATCGTGGATGCCGCCGGCGCCCAGGACAAGGGTTTTGACGCCATGGTCAAGGTCCACGGACATGAGGCGATGCCCGGCTTGAGCCTTGACCTGGGCAATCCGCATGCCGTTGTGGCATTGCCGGACTCGGCGGATCTCGCCTCCCTGGACCTGACCCAGGCGCCGGAGGTCAACCCTTTCCC
This sequence comes from Actinomycetales bacterium, assembly GCA_038236365.1. Classification (GTDB taxonomy): domain Bacteria; phylum Actinomycetota; class Actinomycetes; order Actinomycetales; family Dermatophilaceae; genus UBA4719. Next base: position 22,440 of record JBBRZV010000050.1, read on the forward strand.
CGTGAACGGGACGAACGTCGAGTTCGTTCAGCCGATCGGCCCCGGGCACATCGCGATGAGGGTGCACGAACGTGGCGTCGGTGAGACTCGTTCGTGCGGCACGGGCGCTGCAGCGGCGGCGTTGGCCACGCGTTGGTGGGCCGGAGCGGATGCGGCGACCGACGTCTGGCGAGTTGATCTGCCTGGTGGCACCGTGCGGGTACGGGCGCTGCCCTATCAGCAGGTCGAGCTCACCGGTCCGGCCGTCCTGGTGGCCGACGGGGTCGCTACCCTCATCTGAGGCGTTGAGCTCAGTCCCTGCTGCGGTGGACCGAGAGCAGGCGGAACCCCTTCGCCGTGGTGCAACGGTCAACCTCAAGCTCTCCCGGGTCGAACCGGTCAGCCAGCCAGCGCTGCAACGAGTCCGCACCGAGGTTCTTCTGCACGACGAGGTATGCCGTGCCGCCGGCCTCCAGCCGCGGCAACCAGGCCACCAGCATGTCGTGCAGCATCTCCTTGCCGACCCGGATCGGCGGGTTGGTCCAGATGGCCGAAAACCGGATCTCGGCGGGGACCTCCTCGGGTGTGACCGCATGGAAGTCGTGGATGCCCAACGTCTTGGCGTTGTCACGGGCCAGACTCAGCGCTCGCTGGTTCACGTCAACGGCCCAGATGTTGGCAGCAGGGGAGCGTAGGCCCAGGGTGAGCGCGATCGGCCCCCAGCCACATCCGAGGTCGAGGAGATTGCCCTGAACTGGTGGCTCCGGGGCTTCACGCAGCAGGACCGCCGTGCCGATGTCGACCCGGTCGGGGCAGAAGACACCCGGGGCCGTCTCAACGATGAGCTCCCGACCAGCCAGGAAGACGCGAAGCTGTCGACGTTCCGCGGCGCTGGCCGGCTCGGCCGTGAAGTAGTGGTCGGTCTGCTCGCTCATTACAGTCGAGGCTACCGGCGCCATACCCGGGGCGCAGCCATGGCACCACCGTCAAGTGGTTATCGGGGTCTGGTCCGTGCACGGTCCCGAGGTTTGCGGCCTCAGCTGATGCACGGTCCCGAGGTTTGGGGGTCGGGGTCCCGCACGGTCCCGAGGTTTGCAGTGAGCTGGCATAAAGAATTCGCGCGAGAGGTTGAAGGGGTGCGACCCTAAGGGAGATATGACCCAACGATCCGATCTGTTCGACTTCAAAGCGTCAGCCCTCAATGACGACGACACGTGGCACCGCGGTCAAGAAGGCTTCGGCACCGGTGCTGGTGTCGATGGTGACCAGCTCGATCGCGAGGAGCGCGCGGC
>JBBRZV010000051.1:0-23000 GCA_038236365.1 Actinomycetales bacterium
GGCCAAGGGTCAGAAGCCCAGCCCAGAGTGAGGGCCACACATCGGAGGCAGCCATGGACCCAGTCATGCAAACGCAGTTCTGGGACCCCAAAGCACCACCCGAGAAGCAACGCGGAAACTGCCTGACAGCGGTAGTCGCAAGCCTGCTCGAACTGCCGATCGAGGCTGTCCCGAACTTCGTGCAGGACCACGTCGACACCGACGGCGTGAAGGATTGGTGGCACGAGATGCACGCCTTCGTGGCCGAGCACGGTCATGAGTTCAAGTACATCCGCGTGAGCCCTGAGAGTTCCTGGCCTGAGCCTGAACCGGGTGAGTTCTACACCGTCACGGGAGTCAGCCCGCGCGACCCGGCCATCCATCACATCGTGATCTACCGCGACGGCAAAATGGTCCACGACCCACACCCTGACGGCACAGGCATTGCAGTCATGGACGCCGAGTACCACTGGACGCTGAGGCCAACCTCAGAAGTCGACTAACAGGAGAGGGCAGCCATGCAAACGCTGACCGACCCCAGACCAGCACTGGCCGCCCAACGCCACGAAGCCATCGACTACCTCGCAGACCTGCACACCATCCGCCGCACCGTCTACGCACTCTGGCCACGCGACGAAGCACCAGGCAAGGCTGCCGAGATCGACGGGCTCATCGCTGACACGCAAGCCGCCGTCGTGCTGCTGACCGACAAGTGCTGTGAGAGGCCGACATGCTGACGCTGTGAGTGTGGACACTTACAGGATTGAAGAGGGTAGGCGAAGGTCAGTGGCTGGTCCCAACGCAGGCAGGCGCGGCGCACGATGGGTCCGGCTTAAGACCAACCAACGAGCCAAGCATCTACCATGCTGGCGATGTGGACAGCCCATCGACTACACGCTGCAGTACCCAGACCCTCGCTCATACTCCACCGAGCACAAGCTCGCCCGATCCACTCACCCACACCTAGCCGAAGAGCCGTCCAACTTGGGTAGCAGTCACCTGCTCTGCAATGAAGAAGCAGGCGACCGACCGACCAAGCCGAGCCTCGGGACCACCTCACGTGATTGGTGAGGGGTGGGGCGTCAAGATCGCTGGGTCAACTGGGGGGAGTTCACGGCTCCGGGGGTGAACTCTCTCCCCCCGATACCCAAGGGGGGTATCCCACGGCTCGCGAGGTGATCCCATGAAGCCATTTGACACCGTCCTAGAGGCCACAGAGGCGTCCATCAAGGCGGCAACTCACCTCGGCCCGATGGACTCCGGCGCCGTCGAGGTCCTGCGCAGTCTGGCCCGCACCATCGACGCCATCGAGTCTGGTCAGGATGACGTTGAGGACGACCCGCGCAAGCCTCGGTCGCTGGACAACGTGACGATCCCGACCTACCTCAAGGCGTGCGACGCCCTCGGCCTCACGCCAGCCGGCCGCGTGAAGCTGGACGAGAAGAAGGAGACGCCGGGTGGCAAACTCGCGCACCTCCGCTCGGCCAACAAGCGCACCGCCTAGGCGGCTCGGCTGTGAGTCGCCCCGGATCTTCACCCCTCCACTGCGGAAACTGACTCGCAAGACGACGCTCGGCTTTGCGCTGATCGAGTTCGCCACTGAGGTGCTCGGCATGGAGCTCCTGCCGTGGCAGAAGTGGTTGGCGATCCACGCGCTCGAACTCCTGCCGGACGGGACCTTCCGGTTCCGCACGGTGATCCTGCTGGTCGCTCGGCAGAATGGCAAATCGACATTCCTGCAGATCCTCGCGCTGTTCTTCATGTACGTGCGTGGCGTGGCTCTGGTGATCGGCACGGCACAGAACCTCGACATCGCCGAAGAGGTTTGGCAGGGCGCGGTCGACATCGCGGAGGACGTTCCCGAGCTCGCTGCTGAGATCGAGCGGGTCAATAAGACGAATGGCAAGAAGTCCCTCGAACTCCGCCAAGGCGAGCGGTACAAGGTTCAGGCGACGAACCGCCGCGGCGGCCGTGGCTTGTCCGGCGATCTCGTCCTGATGGACGAGTTGCGTGAGCACCAGTCGTGGGACGCGTGGGGCGCGGTCACGAAGACGACACTCGCTCGGGCGCTGGCACAGGTCTGGGCCGCGTCGAATGCTGGTGATGCAGCCTCGATCGTGCTGCGGTTCCTGCGCAAGATCGCACATGTCGCGCTCGGTGACCCGGATGGCCTGCAGGACGTGGTCGACGCGGCGCCGGACGACGCTGAGCTTGCTGACGATCTCGAGCATGACGACTCACTGGGCATCTTCGAGTGGTCCGCGGCTCCCGAGTCCAGCATGGACGACCGTGACGCGTGGGCTCAGGCCAACCCGTCGCTTGGCTACACGATCACCGAGCGCGCCATCGCGTCAGCACGACGCACGGACCCCGAGTGGGTGTTCCGTACCGAGTGCATGTGTCAGTGGTCGGACGGTTCCCTCGAGGGTCCGTTCCCTCCTGGCGCGTGGGAGGCCGGGACTGATGCCAAGTCTGAGATTGTGGGCAACGTCAAGGTCGGCATCGACGTGTCGTTCGACCGGTCCCGGGCGCACATCGCGTTCGCTGGCCGCACTGCTGACGGCACGCCGCACGTCGAGATCGTGGCGTCTCGTGCTGGTGTCGAGTGGGTGCTGCCGTGGTTGCAGGACGAGAAGCGCGTCGACCTGATCGAGGGCGTGGCCGGACAGACCCGCGGTTCCGCAGTATCAGGCTTGCTGATCGAACTGAAAGCGGCAGGCGTGCCCATTGTCGACTGGCAAGGCGCCGACGTGCCTATCGGAACAGGTGCGTTTTATGACTTGGTTCGCGCCAATCGACTCAAGCACCTACCGCAGCCTGTTCTCGATGTTGCGGCGGCAACGGCTGCAGTGAAGATGCTGGATGCTGGCGCGTTCATGTGGAGCCCCCGCCACTCACCTACCGACATCGCCCCACTCGTCGCCGCGAACGCTGCCGTTTGGCTGCTCAATCGCCCAGTCGAAGAAGTGTTCGTATCCGCCTATGCCATCGGCGGCGTAGGCGTGACATCCATTTGATACAGAAAGCCAGGTGATCTGACCCGTGGGAATGTTTGATTTCCTCAAGCGACTCAATAGTTCACCGGCCACATACCAGGGTCAAGAGGTCACCTATGGCCCGAGCATGGTTTACGACGAGGTCCTCGGAATGTCTGTGTCGGAGGTATGGCGCACGCAGCCGAACTTGAACTCAGTGGTTAAGTTCCTTGCCCGCAACGCCGCTCAGTGTGCCCCGCAGGCGTTCCAGCGGGTCAGTGAGAGCGACCGCCAGCGGCTACGTGACGGCAGTCTCGCTCTCACGCTTGCCCGGCCCAATGCGAGCACGACGCTCTATGAGCTGATCTTCGGGATCGTCGCTGACTTGGCGCTGTTCGATGTGGCATACCTGCACTTCACGAAGTCCGCGGATAGCCCATCGGGGTGGGTGCTCTACCGGCTCTCGCCTGAATGGGTAACCCCTCAAGGCGGTGACGCTTTCGCATTCTCGTCCTACCTCGTGCAGGTCAATGGCGGCGTGAGCAGGGTCTACCTGCCCGCCGAATCCGTCATCGACTTTCATGGATGGAACCCCACAGACACGCGGCGCGGGTCCTCTCCTGTTGCGGCACTCAAGGCGATCTTGGCCGAGCAGATGATGGCAGTGAGCCACCGTCAGCAGGTATGGCAGCGCGGTGGCCGGATCTCATCGGTCATCACTCGCCCCGCAGACAAGCCATGGGCGCCCGAGGCGCGCGAGTCGTTCCGCAAGGACTGGAACTCGAAGTTTATTGAAGGCGGTTCGCAGTCTGGCGGCGTACCGATCCTTGAAGACGGCATGAGTATCAGCAGGCTCGACTTCAACGCCCACGAGCAGCAGTTCGTAGAGGCTGCGAAGCTGGCGCTGGCCACTGTCGCTGGGGTCTACCACGTCAACCCCACGATGCTCGGAGACAACACGGGCGCGAACTACTCCAACGTCCGCGAGTTCCGCAAGATGCTCTACGGCGACACCCTCGGGCCGATCTTCGCCCAGATCGAGGACCGCCTAAACACGTTCCTCGTGCCGGTTCTCGATCCTCGCCCCGGGGTCTATGTCGAGTTCAATATCGCAGAGAAGTTGCAGGGCAACTTTGAGGAGCAAGCGACTGCGCTGCAGTCCTCAGTGGGTGCTCCGTACATGCTGCGTTCTGAGGCTCGCTCACGGATGAACCTGCCGAGCATCCCTGACGCTGACACGCTTGTCGTGCCGCTGAATGTCCTTGTGGGTGGGCAGGCGTCCCCGCGTGATAGCGCACCGCCCAAGGCTGGCCCGGTCCAGATCAAGGCACGCGCACCGCAGTCGTTTGAGGACAAGCACGCCGAGGTCCTGCGCAGGTTTTTCCGCCGTCAAGGTTCGGTCGTCATGACTGCGCTCGGAGTGAAGGCTGCCGGCGACTACTGGGACGAGACGCGCTGGGACGGAGAACTCTCCGACGACCTGTACCGCATGGCAGTGCTGATCACCAAGCAGGTTTCCTCTGAGACGTTGGACGCGATCGGATTCAGCCCTGACGAGTATGACATTGGGGTCACCCTCGCATGGTTGCGTGCGGCATGCGACCTGTCTGCCGCGTCGATAAACGAGGCCACCAAGGCTGCGCTCAACTCCGCACTCGAAGACGACGATCCAGACAAGGCAGTCAGTCACGTGTTCGATCTCGCAGAAGGCGCACGCGCAGTCGGTATCGCAGTCGGCGCGGTGACGATGTTGTCGTCGTTCTCCACAGTCGAGGCCACTAAGCAGGTCGCCGGGGATCTGGCCACGAAGACGTGGGTTACCGGCAGCAACCCTCGATCATCACACTCGTCGATGGACGGTGAGACGGTGCCGCTCTCGGAGAACTTCTCGAACCGGATGGCGTGGCCCGGCGACTCGTCGGGTGGCGCAGACGAGGTGTCCGGCTGCAATTGCAGCCTTCGCATCAACATCCCCTAGGAGGGGCTCGTGAAGATCAAGAACCAGTCCATCAAGATCAAGGCCGGGCCTGCTGACGGGCTGCTCGAAGGCCAGTTCTCCGCCTATGCCAGCGTGTTTGGCAACAAGGACTCCTACGGCGATGTCGTTATCAAAGGCGCCTTTGCCGAGGACCTCAAGACGTGGGAGGCGTCAGGCTCTCCGATCCCCCTCTACTACGGTCACAACCTCAGTGACCCTGACTACAACATTGGGCACATCGTCAAGGCGACCGAGGACGACCACGGGCTGCTCGTCACCGCTGAACTCGACCTCGAGAACCCCAAGTCGGTGCAGACCTACCGGCTGCTCAAGGGTGGTCGCATCAAACAGATGTCCTTCGCCTATGACGTCATCGAAGGCGGCTCAGTAACAACGACTGTCGACGGCGAAGAAGAGCACACCTACGAGTTGCGCGCACTCAAGATCTACGAGGTTTCCGTCGTGCCGATCGGTGCGAACGCAGAGACCGAGATCCTCGCAGTGAAGGCCGCGATTGATGCCCTCACTGGAGAGAAGGCTGGCCGCGTCCTCGCGGCCAAGCACATCAACTCCCTGCGCTCAGCGCAGGAAGCGATCGGCGTCGTAATCACGGCGGCCGAAGCAGACCAGGAGAAGGCCAGCACGAGCGGCCCGGCCAAGGACGAGGAGCCCGAAGGGGCCAAGTCCGAGGAGCCCAGCCCCGACGTGTCCGTTGACGACCTGGCGGCAACTATCCGCATCAAGATCCTGGAAGGGGTCACGCAATGAATCTACGTCAGAAGCGGGCTGCCGCCCTCGCCGCCGCACAGGCGATCGTTGAGGGCGCAAAGTCCGCAGTACGGTCCATGACCACCGAAGAGAAGTCGGAGGTCGAAGGCCACCTCAAGGAGGTCGAGGCTCTCGACGCCCAGATCAAGGACGGCGACGCCGATCAGGCACGCCTGTCCCGTCTGGCTGAGCTCACCCCGGAGGCCAAGGCAGGCCGCACATCCGAAGATGAGGGCAAGGACATCGCCCGCACGCTGGGCGAGCACTTCGCCAAGTCTGTCGGCGAAGCCGGGTTCGCTCAGCTCAAGGCGATCAGCGGTCACACAGTGTCTGCGCCCGAGTTCGTCAAGGTGGCGGCTGACCCCCAGCTGACGACCGGTGCCAGCTTTGGCCTGATGTTGGCCGAGGTCGACCGGACCATCGTCCACGCCAACCGCCCCGGTCCTGTCGTCGCTGATCTGCTCGGCGCCGGCACGCTCTCGGGTAACGCGGTGACGTACTTTGTGGAGGGTGCCCTTGAGGGTGACTTCGCGACCGTCGCTGAGGGTGGCGCCAAGCCGCAGTTCCACAACGTCGATCCGACGGCCGTCACTGACGCGCTGAAGAAGATCGCCGGATGGTGGGACACCTCGGATGAGATGGTCGAAGACCTGCCGTTCATGGTCTCCGAGATCAACAACCGCGGGCTTTACCGCCTGTCGATGGTCGAGGAAGCGCAGCTCGTCAACGGGCTCGGTACGGGTTCAACGGTGAGGGGTCTGCTCAACCGGGTCGGCATCCAGACTGAGGTCCAGGCCATCGCGCCCGACTCGGCTCAGGACGCACTGTTCCGCGCGATCACGAAGGTGCAGACCGCCACCGGGCTCCCGGCTGACGGCATCATCATCCACCCGACTGACTACCAGAAGCTGCGGCTCTCGAAGGACGCCAACGGGCAGTACTTCGGTGGCGGCTTCTTCTCCGGCCAGTACGGCAACGGTGGCATCGTGAGCCAGCCCCCGCTGTGGGGTCTGACCACGGTTGTCACTGCGGCGGTTGCTGCAGGGACGGCCATCGTCGGCGCGTTCAAGCAGTCGGGAACCGTCTACCGCAAGGGTGGCGTGCGGGTCGAGTCCACCAACTCGGACCTCGGCAAGTTCGCGTCCAATATCATCACGACAAGGATCGAGGAGCGCGTGGCCCTGGCCCTGCGCATCCCACTGGGGATCGTCAAGGTCACCCTGCTCTGATCTGAACCGAGGTGAGGGGTCGGCGCAGGTCGGCCCCTCACCCCCGAGCGGGGAAAGGAACCCGATGAACGAATACACGATTGACATCACTGGGCTGCCACACACGGTCCTGCTGGATGACGCTGAGGCGAAGCGCTTGGGCGCCAAGCCAGTGAGCCGTGTCGAAGTCAAGCAGGCATCGGCGCCGGCCAACAAGGCTCGCACGGTACAGAACAAGTCCGGTGGCAACTGACCCCATCGTCACCACCACAGACCTGACTGCGTATCAGGGTGGTGACGCACAGAGTCTCATTGATCAGGCGACCGCCCTGGTACGCAGGTACTGCGGTTGGCATGTCACCCCGAGCATGTCCGAGACGATCACGCTCGACGGCTCAGGTGTCGGCGTGCAGATCCTCCCGAGCTTGCACGTCACGGGCATCACATCGGTCACCTACGACGGGACGCTGCTGGCCGCGACTGACTATGCGTGGTCTCTCAACGGTGTCATCGAGTACGTCGCCGCAGGGTTGTACTTCTCGGGCGTCAGCCGTTGGTCAACGGGGCTCGGCAAGGTCGTCGTCGTCATGACTCACGGCTACGCCGATGCACCCGAGGTCGCTGCCGTCATTCTGGCCAGAGCGTCCCGGATGCAGGGGAACCCAATCGCGGCGACTCGCACGCAGATGGGGCCGTTCGCAGAGCAGTACGAGGTAGCCTCCGGTTTCACGGCTGACGAGTTGTCCACACTCGACCGCTATCGACTCGCCCCGCGCCCATGATGGACACCCATCCCCTCCCCGCCCGATTCACCCCGCACGAGGTCACCATCCGCGCACTGACGGGCTCGGGCGGCATGGGCGACACCTACGCCGCCCCGGTCACGGTCCCGGCGTTCGTGATCGACGAGCGTGCGCTCGTGCGGGACGCGTCTGGGGCCGAGGTGGTGTCCTCAACGCAGGTCCACCTCGGCTTCGACGTCGTGGCCCCGCTGGGGTCGCTGGTCACTGTGTGGCCGGGCATCACGGGTGAGCGTGAGGCGACGGTCATCACGTCTTCTCGCGCCGCTCACCCGCGCCTGCCCGCGTATCAGACGTTGGCGCTGACGTGATCGACCTCAAGGCGCTCGTCACCAAGGCCGCGGTCGCCTCACTCAATGCGCAGGCTGAGGCTGCACAGAAGGCCACACGGAAGCTGACACCGAGGGGTGAAACGGGCGACCTGATCGAGTCCATCAAAGTCACCAAGGCGACACAACGCGGTCTGGTCTCGCAGGTCTACAGCAACTCGGATTACGCGCTATTCCAACACGAAAATCTCAACCTGCGTCATGATGACGGGCAGTCGAAGTTCATGGAGGCCGCCGTCATCGGTGGCAAGGCGAAGATCGCAGACGCCGGGGCTGACGCCGCCCGCGCTGCGTTCGGCTAACTCCTCTGGCGTGCCGCCCGCACGAGTAGTACAACGATCGTCGGCACGCCCACAACCACAACGACCAGCGCCGCCACGATCAGCGTCTCGATACCAGTCAACGGTATCCACTCCTTCGGTTGGCCCGCACCCTACTCCACACCGGGAGGCACCGTGATGGATACCACGGAAGTCACCATGGCCGTCTGTGCGCTCCTAGACGTCGCAAACGTAGGAGAGTGGCGCCCTGCCGGTCCCGCGTACACAGCGGGCGAGGTGGGCATCTTCTACGGCCCAATCCTCGCCGCCCCTGACAGGGCGATCGGCGTCACCTGCTACATCCAGACCGACGACATTGAGACTGGCCGCGCAGACAGGTATATGCAGGTCCGGTTCCGCGGCGCGAAGAGCGCACCAAACGGCGCTGACATCCTGGCCGACGCCGCATTCACTGCCCTGCATGGGGCCTACCAAGTTTCTGGGATCTCCCGGATCGCCAGAACGTCAACCGCACCACTCGGCGCGGATGACAACGGACGCCAAGAGCGCGTCGACAACTATCAGCTGATCCTCGATAACCCGGAGGCAACATCATGAGCCCAGTAGCACCCACCCTTCCCGCGGGCTCTGCCCTCGGCTTCTCCTACGAGTACGGCGTCGACATCAACCTTGGCACCCCCGCGTCCCCCAACTGGCAGCCGATCCGCCGGATCAGCGCAGTCTCCCCGAGCGTGAAGCCCATCACCTCTGACGCCCAGACCTACGACGACTTCGGCGCCCCGAACGACCAGAAGACCTCCGAGTCCTGGGACCTGAAGTTCTCCGTCCTGGTCAACCGTCTGGGCTCTGGCCTCTACACGCCCGAGGTTGAAGCGCTCAAGGCGTACACCGAGCCCGACGCGATCGGCTCCCTGTCCATCGCCCATGTCCGCTGGTATGACAAGCCGGCAGCCGGCACGGCCAACCCGGGCGAAGCCTATGAGGGCTTCGCGTATGTCAGCCTCGAGCGCGCCAACACAGGCAACGCGGACACCGGGACCTGGACGATCACCCTGACCGGCCAGGGCAAGCGCACCAAGGTCGCCAACAGCTTCACCGGCTGGGGCGCAGTCGCCCCGACCGTGGTCTCTGCCACGCCAAGCGGTGCCGCAGCTGGCGCCCTGGTGACCATCTCCGGGTCTGGGTTCCTGACTGCCACGTCGGTGAAGTTCGCCGCGGTCAGCGCCACAGTGTTCAGCATCGTCGGCGGGTCCACGATCGTGGCCGTCGTACCCGCTGGGGCTGCAGGCTCGGCCCCCGTGACGGTCGTTAACCCGACCGGGACGTCCAACGCCCTGCCTTACGTCAGGGCCTGATGCCCTCGGTCGACTTCGCTGAGTGGGTCGAACCGAACCTGCTGGTGACTCTGGGCGGGCGGGACTACAGCGTCCCCCCGCCCAGCGTCGCCGACGCCCGGATCATCGTGGCGTTCGCGGTCCTGGCGGAGCATCGCCTCGGCCTGGTCAGGACGGAGCCCGATCCTGCCCTGCTCGAGCTGGCCAACGCGCAGACCGACCCGCTGCCAGTCATCACGCTGGGGCGGGCGGTCTACGACCAGATGGTCACTGACGGGGTATCCGACACGACCATCAGCCGGGTCGGCTACTACGGGATGCACTATTGGGCTCGAGGCAAGGTTCAGGCCGACTACCTGGCCGCCGCCATGTGGGCGCCCGACAAGGACGTGACCGACACGGCCCCAAAAGCCCCGAAACGCTCGAAGAATGGGCGCAGTACGGCGTCGGCGAACCAGACGAAGACGGCCTCTATCCCGACTACCAAGTCCCGCCAGAGCTCAAGCCGAAGCAAGTCGACACGTCGGGCCGCGTCATCTGGTGGAGCGACATCACCAGCCACTGGGGCGCCGTGACCGCTGACCTGGCCGAGCGCTATCACGTCGACCTGTTCGACCCCGCCATTCAGGCCCGCCCGTGGCCGGGGGTTAGGGCTCAAATCATGGGGTTATTGCAAGTCGATTCACGTCTCGCGAGGGCGCTGAATGTGGGACAATAGAGCGAGGCCGAACGGTGCGTTAACACCATCCGGCCTCTGACCCGCTCATCTGTTCTGACCAGAGAGAAGGCTCCAATGAACATTACCCGAACATGCTCTGTTGACGGCTGCAAACGTGGCGGCAAGATCGTTCGTGGACTGTGCACGATCCATTACGGTCAGGCGCGTTACCGAGGCGAGATCACGAATCTTCCGACGCTGACTGGCACTGAACGCTTTGCCGCCAGCCTTGAACGCAAGCCGAACGGCTGCCTCGAATGGACAGGGCGCACCGATCGAGACGGCTATGGGCGCATCAGAGTCGGAGATGGCAAGAGGGTCGGCACTCACCGTCTCGCGTGGGAGTTGGTCAACGGCCCCATTCCGCCAGAGGTGATGGTCCGCCACTTCGTTTGTGACAACCCACCATGCTGCGACGTGACACACCTACGGCTTGGCACGAGCGCCGAAAATACCGCTGACCGTGACGCCAAGGGTCGAGGGCGACACGAGGGCAACACGCTGAAGACCCACTGTCGACAGGGTCACGCCTATGACGAGGCCAACACCTACGTGTCGCGATCTGGCAAACGTACTTGCCGGGCGTGCAACCGGATAGCAGCCACAGCAATACGTCATCGCAACCAGTCCAACGCGTTGAAGGGGTGACCTGATGGGCCTAACAGTCGCCACTCTCGAGACTCTCTTCACTGCGAATATCAAGGACTTCACGACCAAGACCGATGTGGTCGAGAAGACGCAGGACAAGCTCGCCAAGTCGGATCCTGTCGTCAAGGTCACTGCTGACAACACTGGTGCCCTGGCGGACATGGACAAGGTCCAGGCCGAGGGCAAGAAGATCACCAGCACTGAGGTCGTCGCCCAGGTCGACGCCGACATTGTGAAGGCAACCGCGGCGACGGACCGGATCAAGGCCGACCTTGCGATCCTTCAGTCACAGAAGACCACCCCTGAGGTCACGGCGGACATCGCTAAGGCGCAGGCTGCTCTGAGTAGAGCCGAGTCGGACCTCAAGACGCTGAACGGCGCCCGGGCCACGATGGTCGTAGAGGTCGACGCAGACAAGGCCAAGGCGTCCGGTGACAAGGCTGGCAAGGAAGCCGGCGAGGGTATGTCTGCGGGCATCCTCGCCGCGATCATCGCACTGCCTGTGGCCGGCGCGATCGTCGGTGTTGGGGTCGCGATCGGCAAGGCCCTCATGGACGGCCTCCAGGTCGAGGTCCGCTCTGACCGGCTGATGGCGCAGACGGGGCTGGACGCCGAGTCCATCGCTCCGATCGCCCGTGCAGCAGGTGAGGCCTATGCGAACAACTGGGGTGAGAGCATCGCCTCTAACATGGATACGGCCCGGGCCGCGATCCAGTCGGGGCTGCTCGACGTCGACGGCACCGCGAAGGACTCACAGGCGGTCATCGAGTCCCTGTCCGGGGTGGCCGATATCATCGGCGAGGAGATCCCCGCCGTGGCCCGGGCCACCGCCCAGCTCCTGAGGACCGGGCTGGCGAAGGACGCTGCCGGCGCGTTCGACCTGCTGGTCAAGGGCAGTCAGGCGGGCCTTAACGTGTCCGAGGACTTGATCGACACCGTCACTGAATACTCCACTCAGTTTCGCAAGTTGGGGCTGGACGGCCCGATGGCGTTCGGGCTGATGTCACAGGCAGTGAAGGGTGGCATTCGGGACACCGACACCGCCGCTGACGCGCTCAAAGAGTTCGCGATCCGGGCGGTCGACGGGTCGAAGACCACGACAGACGGGTTCAAGGCGATTGGCCTGTCCGCAACGGATATGGCAGCCAAGATCGCAGCCGGCGGGCCTACCGCGCAGGCCGCTCTGGGCCTGACCCTGGACAAGATACGGGCCATCAAGGACCCGACCGCGCAGGCCGCCGCGGGCGTGGCCCTGTTCGGGACCAAGTGGGAAGACGCCGGCGCGGCGATGCTGAAGATGGACACGAAGACCGCCGTCGCCGAGCTGGGGAAAGTCGAGGGTGCGGCTAAGAGTGCGATGGACACCCTCGGGGACAACACCGCGGGGAAGCTGGAGTCCGCTCGGCGGAACATCCAGGTCGCCGCTGACGGGATCAAGGGCGCACTCGCCACCGCCTTTGCCCCCCAGATCGAGGGCTTCGCCACGTTCGTGACCGAGAACCGTGCGGCCGTGATGACGTTCCTGCTCGACCTGTCCAACGGGGCGATCGACGCCGGCCGGGCACTGGTCAACGCGACCGCCGCCGGCATCGAGGGCTTCGGCAACCTCGTCGGCACAGCAGGCCCCGCGATGTTCGGTTTCCTCGACCAGGTCGTGACGGCCATCGCATCGACAATGGCAGCGCTGGACCCTACAGGCGTCCTGGGACTGAAGGGCGCCGCAGAGAGCGCAGTCGAGTCGTACAACAAGATGCAGGTCGGGGCACTGGCAGGCTTCGCTGCGACCAAGGAAGGGTCCGCCGACGCCGCGCAGGCGCTGCGCGACAACCTGATCGCCAACGGCCTCGACCCGACACAGGCGAAGCTCAACAGCATGGCTATCCCGATGGTCGCCCAGGCCGCTCTGCATGACGCTTCTGTGGCGATGGCCAAGTCTGTCGATGCGATCGGGTTCTCCGGCGATGGGACGAAACTGAGCCTGGACGCGTTGGGGGTGTCCTCGACGGGTGTGGCGACCAAGGGCGGAATCCTCGACACCCAGATCAAGACGATGGTGGCCAGCCTGGACGCTGAGGCCGTAGCCGCTGCCGCTGCCGGCGAGGATCAGGGTGCGTTGAACCTGCGGTATGGCGAGGGCCGTACTGCGCTGATCAACCAACTGGTGGCGATGGGCCTGACAGGCGCGCAGGCGAAGGCCCTGGCGGACAAGTACCGGGCGATCCCCGGGAAGGCCGAGACTAAGGCTGTCCTGGACAAGGCCGCGGCTGACGCGGCACTGTCCGCGTGGAATCGCCGAGTTACGACTATGCCTGACGGGTCGATCGTGATTGGGGTGCTGGGCTACGCGCAGTCCTACCAGTACCTTCAGAACCTCCAGTCCAAGATGCGGGACATCAACAACACTCCGGTTAGGATCGCCACAGGCCCCGGCGGGTCGGGTGGCATCACTTTCGCAGACGGCGGGACCTACCAGGCCGCGAACGGTCTGGACCGCCAGTCGATGATCGCGCCCGGCGGATCTAACATCCTCTGGGCCGAGGCTGAGACCGGGTGGGAGACCTACATCTCCGGCAAGCCGTCCCAGCGTGCCCGGAACATCGGGCTGCTGGGCGAGACCGCCAGAAGGTTCGGGCTCACAGTCATGCCTGCGGGCACCACCCGCGCAGCCTCAGGGCTGCAGGTATCCGCCCAGTCGACGGCGGCCAGCCAGCAGCAGCAGACGCCAGACATCTACGTGCAGAACCCGTTCACCGGCCAATACTTGCTGGCCAAGGTCGCCGGGGTGGTCGACTCCCGAACTCAGGGCCTGGTCGACTCGATGGTCTACGGAGGCGCCTGAGATGGCTGTGACGTTCACCGCTACTGCCGAGTACGCCAGTGCAGGCAGCGGATACAGCGATATCTACTCTGACTCCTACCCAGGTGACAAGGCCCCGCCGCGGGTGCGCCTGGATGTCACGATCACTGCAGGGACCGGCGTGTCTGTCCTGATCACTCGTGTGGGATCTGATGGTCGGGCACAGCCGGTTCGGATGGCTGACCCCGCAGACCTGGTCGGTAGCACCGTCTGGGTTGGCTACGACTATGAGGCGCCCTACGGCGACCCGGTGACCTACACCGCGACGGTGACGTACCTGAACCCCGGGACGGTGGTTGCCGTGGTCATGGCCACCACGACCCTTGCGGTGTCTGACGTGTGGCTCATCCACCCAGGTATCCCGTCTCTGTCGATGGTCCTGTCTAAGGTGAAAGCCTTGGGTGATCGGGCACGCCCCGTGGGCAGGGGGGTCTTCCAGCCGTTCGGTCGCGCAGACCCCATTGTGATCACAGACGGCCGTCGCAAGGCCGTCCAGTCACAGCTTTCTATTCGCACGAGCACACTTGGCGAACTCGAGGACATCATCGCGCTGACTGCTGACGCGGCAGTGCTGCTGCTCAACGTCCCCGGCGCCCTGGGGTGGGGGGTCGGTGCCGAGTACATCAGCCTCGGCGACCTTTCTGAGGTCAGAGAAACTTCGCTTGCGGCCTACCCGTGCAGGCTCATCTCGGCGCCATACTTGGTCGTGGCCCGCCCAATCGGTGGCAGCCAGAGCCTGCGGACCTGGGTCGACGTGATGGCCTATGACGCGACGTGGGCTGACGTGCTCAGCGGCCGGGCCACCTGGCTCGAAGTCCTGGCTCCGACCACCTGATGTATACGGTCAGTAGAGCGTTCCTTGCCGCGATCCGCACCGGTCACACGGTGCTGACCCGGGTGGAGGTGTGGCGCGGCGGTTCCCTGCTCGAGCCTGACCTGGCGTACCTGTCTGGGTCGGTGGCGATGGATGGCACCACTGGTGGGGTCCGGTCGGTCCTGTCGCTGACGTGCCCGGGTAGCGCTGCGATGTGGGACTTGCTGGCACCTGTCGGGACGGAGATGCGAGCCTTCCGGGGCGTGCGGTTCATCGACGGGACCACTGAGATGGTGCCGCTGGGGGTTTTCGTCATTGACTCCCAGACGATGAGCTTCGGTGTCGACGGCAGCATCGGGTTGACGTGCCCTGACAGGTTCGCCCGGGTGCAGCGCGCCCGGTTCCCCGCACCGACCACCACCAACGGCGGCGCAGTCGCTGAGGCAATCCGGTTGGCTGTCGCGGCTGTCGCGGTGGCTTCGACGAACACTGCGACCTCGCACGCGCAGACCCGCAAGCAGATCTGGGACCGGGACCGGGACCAGGCCATCACCGCACTGGTCAAGGCTGCCGGCGCCGAGCTGTTCTTTGACCGGGCGGGGCTGATCGTGGCCCGGGACGTGCCTGTCCTGACCATGTCGCCTGTGTGGAGCATCAACGCGGGCGAGTCCGGTGTGATGGTCGGAGCAGGCCGTGGCAGGGACCGGGCCCGGACCTACAACGTGGTCATCGCGCTGCCGGAGTCCACGGACGGCGCGGTCCCGTTCGCCCCGCAGATCGCCGCGGACAACGACCCAGCGTCGGCGACCTTCGTGGGAGGCCTGTTCGGGTACGTCCCCACTTTCTACTCCTCCCCGCTGCTGACCACGGCGGCGCAGGCGCTGGCTGCGGCGAAGACGATCCTGGCGAAGTCGACAGGGCTGGCCGCTCAGCTGTCCTTGTCTGCGGCGGTGAACCCGGCGCTGGACCCTGGGGATGTGGTCAGCGTGATCCTGCCCGGCGGCGCGGTGGAGATCCACCTGATTGACACGGTCAGCATCCCTCTGAACGTGGGCACAGCACAGCAGATCACCACCCGATCCACCCGCCCTGAGGGGGACATCCCGTCGTGAGTTCCTTGCCGATGCGAAGGCTCGCCGCTGAGCTCTCAGGTCGTTCCGGGCCCGGGAAGCGGCCGAGCTCGTGGCTGGAGCCCGCGGTGGTGTACTCCGTCACGCCGGGCGGGGCCACTGACGGCAACGCACTGTGTGTCGTGACGTGGCGGGGAGTGGAGACGTCGGTGGCATACAACGCGGCGTACACCCCGGTCATCAGCGATGTGGTCCTGCTCAACGTCCAGCCGCCTAGTCTCGTCATCCTCTGTCGCGTGATTGGAAGCCCCTGATGCCCACCACCCCCATCTACGCCCTGCCATACCCGACCCTGACTGACGCGCCCAATGCACCTGTCCAGATGCAGGCGCTGGCGTTGCGGATCGATGTGGCGGTGGCTGCGGCGATCACGGCGGGGACTGCTGCTGCGGTCGCCACTGCTGCGGCTGCAACTGCCGCCGTGCCGAGGCCGCCGTTCGCGCAGGCTGCCGGGATCGTCGGCGGGTTCTCCGCAGGCTCGCAGGCGCCCGGCACCGGCAGTGCGTCCTCGGTGACGTTCCCTGCAGGCCGGTTCTCGCTGGCCCCGATCGTGTCAGCGACCCTGCAGGGTGGGCCCGGCGGAACGGGGAACCTGACCACGCGTGCGGTGGGTGTGACGGCTACAGGGTTCGACCTGTACGTCTACAACGCTGGCGCGTCGGCGGCGACCTACTCAGGGCTGTCTGTGGGCTGGTCCGCGGTCCAGATGAAGTCCAGCGCGGCAGCCGGGTGAGAATCCCCCACCTTCCGCCCGTCCGGCACGACCCAAAGGAGACCCCACCATGGCTTTGACTGGCGCGCACAAGGCTGGTGACCCCGGCCATGTCACGGACGAGAACGAACGGGACACCCTGATCAACGTTCACACGGCCACGATCGCGGGAATCCAGGCGGGCATCGGCGCGGCGTCCGACGTCGCGGTGAGCGCACTGGTCGCCAACCCTGCCAGCGCGACCCACACCAGCCTCGATGCGGCGTATGTCCCTGTCCTGGGTTTGAGCCTCGTAGGTATCGACACGGACGGGCGGGCTTTCTTCGCGCCGGCTGGCTCTGGCGCGGCGGTCCCGCAGGCTGCAACTGCGGCCGACCTGGCCGCCCTGGCCGCGACCGTCACAGCGATGGTCGCGAACAGGGTGGGGTCTGCGGAGAACCCGATCACCGACCCTGCCGCGGCACGCCCCACAGGAATCCCCTCGGTGCACTGGATGACGGCAACAATGCCGGTGAACTTCGTCCCCGGTGATGTGGCGCACTCCCCGACCTCGAGCAGCGACTGGGGGCTCACCCCGCCGTCAGGCAACACCGTGTCGAGCCCGCCCAGGAACATCCTGGCCAGCGCTGGTGACACTGTGGCGTCAGTCCAGTGGGACGCGCCGACACAGGACGGGGGCACCCCTGTTACCGCGTACACGGTCACCGCGAGCCCCGGCGGCCGGAGCAACACCGGCCTGGGTGCCGGGGTCGGCACTGTCACGGGCCTGACCAACGGCACTACGTACACGTTCACTGTCACGGCTACCAACGCCATTGGTATCTCGGCGGTCTCTGCGATGTCCAACTCTGTGACCCCTGCCAGTGTCGGCGTGGCGACGGTCCCTGGCGCGCCGGCAGGGGTCACCGCAGTTGCCGGCAACGGAGTCTTCACCGCGAACTGGGTCGCCCCGGTCAACAACGGCGGCTCCCCTATCACCGGGTATCGGGTCACTGTCCAGCCCAGCGGCAGCATCGCTGCGATCACCACAAGCCTGAGCCAGGTCATCACGAACGCGACCAACGGCACCGCGTGGACGTTCACAGTCCAGGCCATCAACGCCATCGGGTCCTCGCCGGCCTCAGCGGTCAGCAACTCCGTGACCCCCTCTGCCCCGTCCGGGGGGGCCGGGGGAACCGGTGTCCTGAACTACCAGAATGGCTGGGGAGGGTGGAGCACGGAGCTGTATCGGACGGCGCAGCTGCAGTTGGTCACCTCGCCTGTGCGTGCCGGCTTCCCACACTCGGCACAGTTCACCATCGCACCGGGGGACTTCACCAGCGGCGACACCGGTCGTGAGCGCGGCGAGGTCGCGGCGTACTCCCTGGCCGACTCGGGCAACGTCTCAGCCTCGGGCGGAACAACGCTCTGGTACGGGTGGAGCTCGTTCTTCCCCACAGGCTTCCAGAACATCAACGACGGTGCGGGAGCATGGGAGATATTCACCCAGTGGCACAGTTGGGGCAATGGGCTCTCACCTGTGGTGGCGTTGCTGCTGCCGCGAGGCCCGAACCCGGCAGTGCTGATCAACAGCGCGGGGACCGGCGGCACTGAGGCCGACTACTACACCTCGACCCCGATCCCCCTGAACCAGTGGGTCGACTACCGGATTCAGATCAAGTTCGCGCCCAACAACCAAGGCACTGTGCTGCTGAAGCAGAACGGGGTCACGATCGCGAACCTGACCAGCATCACCACCCAGTACAGCGGTGAGCAGGTCTACGCCAAGCAGGGGCTTTACCGGTCGGCCAGATCGGGCACGCAGACGCTCTACCACACGGGCTTCTGTGTCGGGACGACCGAGGCCAGCGTGACGCTGTGACTGTCGTCAATATCGACCTGGCCACCCCGGACGGCACGCCGCTGTCAGGCCCGGTGGACTTCACCCCCACGATGCGGTTCAACGTCGCCGCACAGGTCCGGCTACCGACCCCGGTGCGGGTCCCCCTCGTGGCCGGCAAGGCGGCCCCCGACCTCGAGCCGTCGACCCCGCAGTGGATGTGGGAGGCCAACGAGCGGGTTAACGGCGGGAAACGCCGGTACGTCCAGGTGCCCGCGGTTGGCCCGGTCAACTATTCGTCGCTGCCTGACATCGACCCGGACACACTGCTACCCGCGGCGACACCTTCGCCCGCATGGGTTGCGGGCTTGGCTGGCCTTCAGTCACAGGTCGACACGCTCAACGCAGCACCGTCCATCGGCATCGACACCGATGGCCGTCCCTACCTGATCGGAGCCTGACCATGGTCCAGCCGGACAACAAGCGTTTCGCCTACCTGTCCGACCTGGCGGGCCTCGGCACAACCCTGACCGATGCGACGCTAGCCACGATGGTCGGCGCGGGCACCACGAAGGCTCAGCTCTCTGCCGCTTTCGCCAAGGCCATCACGTTGGACGTTCGCAACTACGGGACCGTGGACACGACCGGGGCCACCGACTCATCTGCCGCTGTACTGGCAGCCATCGCGGCGTGGGCTGTGGGCGGGGGCGAACTAGCGTTCCCTGCCGGGACGATCCGTATCGACTCCCAGATCGTCCTGCCCCACGACGCGACCGCCCAGCCGGTGCAAATGTCGGGCCGGTGGGTCGGCAGAGGTGCGACCTTCAACGGCTCATCGACGGCAGTCACCCCGGCACGCGGTGGCACGATCCTTGACCTTCGCTACTCCGGTGGCGGGACGAACCTCGCCAAGATCGACACGCGCGGACTCGGGATGCTGGAGATCACCGGGATCACGTTCACCGACAACGGCACGTCTAGCAACCCCTTCATACACACCACGAACACGACACTGATGGTCCACCACTGCGCGTTCATCGGTAACCCCACCAAAGCAACAACCGCATGTGATCAGGACGCGATCATCCTCGGCGGGACCAACCTTGGTTTGCCCGTCGACGCGGCCTACCAGTCTCCGTTTCAGGGTTATGGGACCTCGATCAGGGAGAACTACTTCAGCCGGATCAGGCGCGGCGCGTTGTTCCAGACGTTCGCTAACTCGGTCCTGTTCAACGAGAACACGTTTTGGGCGACCTGTGGGAGCAACCTCGCAGGAGGGGCGGCCATTGAGTTCGCGCCACCGGCGGGCGCGGCTGAGTTGTGCGTAGGGAACACGGTCTGGGGCAACCTGATTGAGTGTTCCGGCTACGTCTACGCCATCAAAGGCGACTTTGTCACGAACTCCATTTTCATGAACCACATCTGGGACTATGGCCCCTCAATGCTGGCTGCCTACTGGTTCGGGGACCGGGGCGAGTACAACACCATCACCGCAGGTCAGTACAGCGAAACCAAGCCCTTGGTCATCGAGACCGTGACATTGGTGCCTGACCGCAACACCCAGCTCAACTTCCATCAGGGCCAGATGACGAAGTTCAGCCGCCCGACGCGATTTGTCACAAACGACGCACCGCTGAATATCGGCGCGAACGGGGTGGGATCAGTTGACCTGGGCTCGCCCGCAGACAACCGCCAATTGATCTTCAAGAACCCTGCTGGCACCCCCCTCAGTTCGTTCACGAACACCGGCAGGACGTGGCAGGCCGAGGGCGTCGGCGGGGCGATGAACCAGTCATCCGGCGCGGGGGGGTCGTACTTCACTCTGAACAACTACGGCGTGAAGTTTGCTGACCACAACGCTGGTCCTCTACGGGTGACTATCGGCGGAGGGCAGGATCAGATCCGGTTTGGCCCCAACGCACTGACAGGCCCCGGCATCATCTCCTGCACGGGCACCCCCGAAGGCGCAGTGACAGCGCCTGTTGGGTCACTGGCGCTCCGCACGGACGGCGGAGCGTCCACCACGCTCTACGTCAAGCAGTCAGGAACCGGGGCTACCGGCTGGATCGCCAAGTAGCCCGCCTCTTGGCCGGTTTAGTCGACCGCCCACGTACCGAGCCAGGGATTATCAGGCTCGGGACCGTGGGCGGTGCCACGTCCAGCATGACCCGCCCCAGACCCCGGCGGCTGACTCCTCGCCCCAGACCCAGGCGTGTGGTCCCTGACAGACCCCCACATCTGAGGACAAACCGATGGATCACTCATGGTGAACGCTGCCCGCGTCCACGCCCGCCGCATCTCCGCTGCCTGCATCATGGCAGGCCACCTAGGCATCGTCGTCCTCGCCCTAGTCGACCGGCTCGTCTTCGTCGTCCCCAGCTCGTACCCGCTCCTAGTCATGGTCTCGATCAACCCCATCTGGGTGTTCATCCACGCATCCTGTGCAGCAGCAATCGCACTGTCCCTGATCCGCAACCGCTGGCACGTCCAAGTCCTGTCGATGAGTTCCGGGTGGATGGGCGTCTGGGGTCTGCTCAACCTCATAGGCGGCATGACCACCCCAGCATCGACAGTCAGCCTCGCCGGACCAGTCCTGGCCATCGTCCTAGCAGGGACCGCATACTCCATGGCGATGGCCTGGGCTGTGGCGCCCACGCACGGAGGGCAGAGCAGGTGACCCTCGACGGGCAGACGATCTCCACCATCCTTATCGCAGTCTCCGGGCTCCTGATCTGGGCCAACACACAAGTCCAGGCGCGCAGCAAAAGCCAGCGGGCCGAGCTGAAACACCGTCGCATCCTCGGCCTCGAATCAGGCAGGTACACCTATGACTGTGAGCAGGCACTCATGAAACACGGCATCGATCTGCCAGAGAAGCGTGACGCGCTGACCGACGTCGAGAGCGAAGAATGGTGAACGCCCTGCATAGCTCGCGCCCAAACGCGGACCTCGACAGGCAGGGCCTCGCGGAACTCCTCCGCACCACCATCCTCATCGTCGTCATGATCCTCGGCGCGTTCGTGATCTTCTTCGGTGGCCGCGGACTCACGAGTGCGCAGAACCAGGCAGACCGTGCACAAGCGCAGACGTTCACCCTTGCGCAGCAGGTTGCCTCAGCGTGCGCGATGAAAAGCCCCGCAACCGATGCGCTGGGCGGAATCTGCCAGGAGGTCGCACCGATCGTGAAGGCCGGCCCGGCTGGGCAGCCGGGCCCAGCCGGTGACCCAGGCAGCGTCGGCATCGAAGGTCCCCTCGGACCCAAGGGCGTTTCCGGCCCGCGCGGGCCGCAGGGCGTCCAGGGGGTCACCGGCTTGCAGGGCATCTTCGGTAAGCAGGGCACCACAGGCATACCGGGCACCACCGGGGACGCGGGAACGATCGGCGGCACTGGCCCCACGGGACTTGACGGACCCAAGGGTGCCGAGGGGCCAGCCGGCCCCGCAGGTGCAGCAGGTGCAGCAGGTACAGCCGGGCAGACCCCTACACAGATGACGTGCACCCCAGACCCGCTGCCGGCCACGACGTCGACATGCACCGTCACCGCTTGGAAATAGGACACTTCGCCAATCCCACATCAAACCAAAGGGGATCAGTCATGCCCACAGCAGCAGACGTCATCGCAGTCGCACGCTCCCAGATCGGCTACGTGGAAGGCGGGGGCAATCGGGACGGCAATATCACCAAATACTGGTCCGAGTTGGACCCCGGACTACAGGGTCAGTCCTGGTGCGCGTGTTTCGTCTCCTGGTGCTTCAAGCACGCCGGCGCACCGCTGCCCCGCATGGACCGCGGCTACGGGTTCATGAACTGTGCCTCTGCCGTGCACTACGCCCGGGCCAATGGCATCTTCTCCCAGTCGGGGCACTACGCACCCGGCGACATCGTCCTGTACGGCAGTGGCGGAGGTGACCACACCGGGATTGTCGTCGCTGACGACGGGGTGACCATTACGGCCATCGAGGGCAACACCTCATCCGGCAACGGACAGGACACCAATGGCGGCGGCGTCTACCTCACCCACCGGCCACACTCATCGTGGGTGTTCGGTGTCATGCAGGCATCGAAACTGCTCGGGAAGTCGTCACAGGCGTCGCCCATCCCGCCAATCTTCTCCCATGCCCCGGGCTCGCTCGTGGTCGACGGGGTCATGGGCCCGGCCACAGTCACGGCGCTACAACGCTGGGTTGGTGCCCCTGCTGATGGCAGCCTCGGCCCGATCACCGTCCGTGCCCTGCAGCGCAAGCTCGGCGTCGCACAGGATGGCGTCTGGGGTGTCCAGACGTGGGCCGCACTGAATCGCCGCACAGGTGAACGCCCAGGCGGTCCCGGTGCGATCCGCGTCCTACAAGCCTTCCTCAACCACTCAGGAGTCTGATCATGCTCACGATCATCGCCCCCTATCGCAAGGCCGTTGCAGCCATCGCTGCCTGCCTCGCGACCATCATCAGCATGGGCGTCCTCACGGGCGACGCGCTGAAGTACACGACCATCGCCAGCACCGCAGTCGGCGCCATCCTCGTCTGGTGGCTGGAGAACGTCCCTGCTGAGCCCGGCGCACACTCCGAGTAGCATCGCGCAGTCTCTGTCTGGCAGCGACGACAAAAGCCCCCACCCTTTCGAGGGTGGGGGCTTCGCTGCGTTCTACGGGCC